>JAJZRK010000356.1 GCA_021802745.1 bacterium | reverse complement strand
CTTGGCCCTTGGCGGTTGTCGTTGGCTATCGCCTCGACGCAAAGAACTCGCTGAGCAGCGCGCCGCACTCGGCGGCCCGCACGCCGCCCTTCACTTCGGGGCTGTGATTCAGCCGGGGATTGCGCAGGATGTCGTGCACCGAACCCGCCATCCCGGCCTTGTCGTCCCACGCGCCGAAGACGACGCGCCCCACGCGCGACAGCACGATGGCGCCCGCGCACATGGCGCAGGGTTCCAGCGTCACGTAGAGCGTCGCCTGCCCCATGCGCGTGTCGCCCGCGGCGTAGGCGCCGGCCTTGATGGCCCGCATCTCGGCGTGCTGCGTGGCGTCCTTGGTGGCGACCATCGCGTTGCGCGCCTTCGCCACCGGCGTCCCCGACACGAGGAGCACGGCGCCCACGGGCACCTCACCCGCGGCGGCGGCGAGCTTGGCCTCCGCGATGGCGAGGCCCATCCAGTATTCGTCTTCCTCCTCGCGTGAAGCGAAGGTTACCGGGCCGGGCTGCGTCATGCTGGAATCTCACCCCGAGGCACGGCGCACTCAAGCCGACGGCCATCCGTACTGCTTCCCGAGATATTCCGCCAGCAGCGCCGCCAGCGCTTCGGCAAATGTCGCACGGTTCTCGGCGGTGTCGCGCACGCTGGCAAAGTGGCATTCCATCTGCACGGCGTCGGTGGGGCCGCCGTTCAGCGACCCGTGCCGCACCGTGTTGTAGCCGCCGTTGAAGTACGCATCCTCGGCCTTGGGGGCGGGGTCCGACGGCGACGGCACGGCCGGGTATCCGGCGCCGACCAGCAGCGCGCCAAGGCTGGGCGCGCCGCGCAGCAACGCCACATCGGAGGCGCCGCTGCGCGCGTCACTCACCAGCCGGGCGATGCTCGAGTGCCGCATGGCGGCCGTGGCCGTGAGCGACGCGTCGGAGAGGCGAAGCTGCGTCGCCGAAAGCAGGTAGCCGAGCTCGATGCGCGGCACCGCGTGCGCATGTCCGTGCAGCTCGATATACCGTGCGCGCCCACCCAGCCGAGCGGCGCGCACCGTGGCGCTGTCGAGCGAGCTCTGCCAGCCGTTCCAGACGCCGTTGAGGATCGCATGCCCGCCCGTGGCCTCGTCGAGGTCGCGGTTGCCGTCGAACTTCACGCGATGCAGATGATTGAGGGCGAGGAACGGCCGCTTGCCGGTGCGCCGCGCGAATGCCTCGACGACCAGGCGCGCCAGGTCCTCGGTGTTGGCGTCGGCGAGCAGCTCGCACCCCGTGCAGAGGCGGTCAGGAATGGTCGAAGGCTTCAGCGACCCGCCGTGCGGTGCCACGACCACGAGCGGCGCGGTGCCGGCGTTCAACTCCAGGAAGCCGGTTGTGTCGAGCGCGGCCGGCGGCGGGGTCGGCGGCGCGACCACGGCTCCGCCGTCCGACGCGCCGCCACACGCGGCCGCGCCGAGGGACAACCCAACCGACATGGTCAGCCAGCGTCGGCGGAACATGGTCGAAAGTTGGGGGCAGGCTCCACGGGTCGCCATCAGCACAGCGCCCACACCGACGCGCGCTCGACGCTCAGCGGCGCGCGTCCTCCACCTTGCCGAAGGTGAGGCGCTCGCCCTGCGCATCCACGCGCACGGTGTCGCCCTCGGCGTATTCGCCCTGCAGCAGCGCCATCGCGAGCGGATTCTGCAGCAGCCGCTGAATGGCGCGCTTCAACGGGCGCGCGCCGAAGGCGGGCTCATACCCCTCGTTGGCCAGCAGGGCGCGCGCCGCCGGCGTGACGTCGAGCGTCAATTTCTTGTCGGCCAGCAGCTTGTCGAAGCGCGTGAGCTGCAGGGCCACGATGTGGCCGATCTCGTCCCGGCCGAGCGGGCGGAAGACGATGATGTCGTCCACGCGGTTCAGGAACTCGGGCTTGAAGTGCGCGCGCAGCGCCTGCGTCACCTGCGTCTCCACGAGCGCCCAGTCCGCGGTGCCCTGCTCGAGGATCCACTGCGAGCCGATGTTCGACGTCATGATGACGACGGTGTTGCGGAAGTCCACCGTGCGCCCCTGCGAATCGGTGAGCCGCCCGTCGTCGAGGATCTGCAACAGGATGTTGAAGACATCGGCGTGCGCCTTCTCGATCTCGTCGAACAGAATCACCGCGTACGGCCGGCGCCGCACCGCCTCGGTGAGCTGGCCGCCCTCCTCATAGCCCACGTAGCCCGGCGGCGCGCCGATCAGGCGCGCCACGGCGTGCTTCTCCATGTACTCCGACATGTCAATGCGCACCATCGCCGTCTCGTCGTCGAACAGGAACTCGGCGAGCGCGCGCGCCGTCTCGGTCTTCCCGACCCCGGTGGGGCCGAGGAAGATGAACGACCCGATGGGGCGATTGGGATCCTGCAGGCCCGCGCGCGAGCGGCGCACGGCATCGGCGACGGCGCGCACCGCCTGCGGCTGGCCAACGACGCGGCGCGCCAGTTCCTGGTCGAGCTTGGTCAGCCGCTCCCTTTCGCTTTCCATCATGCGCGTGACGGGAATGCCCGTCCACTTGGCGACGATCTCGGCGATGTCCTCGGCCGTCACTTCCTCGTGCAGGAAGCGGGCGCCGCCCTGGCGCTGCTCGGTGATCTTGGCCTCGATCTCCTTCAGCTGCCGATCGAGCTGCGGGATGCGCCCATAGGTGATCTCGGCGGCCTTGCCGAGGTCGCCGGCGCGCGTGGCGCGGTCGGCCTCGCCGCGGGCCTCCTCGATCTGCTGCTTGAGCTTGCCGACGCCGCCGAGTGCGTCCTTTTCGAGCTGCCACTGC
>JAJZRK010000355.1 GCA_021802745.1 bacterium | reverse complement strand
TCCGATCTGTGCGGCTCAGGCTGGAGACGGCGTCCCGTCCGGCGGCGATGCCGGCGGGGATGCCGGGGGCGGTGCCGGCGGCGGTGCCGGCGGCGGTGCCGGCGGCGGTGTCGGCGGCGGCTCGGGCGGCGCGGGGCGCCCGGGATGACGGTTCATCGCGGCGAGGATCCCGTCCACGATCCACGTTGTGACCCCGGCCTGCAGGGCGGGGAAGAGGTCGCGCACGACGGCCGCCTCATGGGGCGAAAACTCGCCGAGCACGAAGTCGCGCAGCACCTCGCCGGGCACGGGCTCCTCGCGGCCGACGCCGATGCGCAGTCGGGCATACTCCTGCGTGCCGAGCGTTGCCTCGACGCTGCGCAGCCCGTTGTGCCCGCCGGCCGAGCCTTTCGCGCGAAAGCGAAAAGTGCCGACGGGCAGCGCG
The DNA here is from genome assembly GCA_021802745.1 of bacterium. The sequence continues at coordinate 2,363 of JAJZRK010000355.1, read as the reverse complement.
ACGTCATCCACGATGACGAGCAGGTCGTTCGTCACCGCCCAGAACGGCCGCGCGACGTACGGCGCCAGCGCGTCGCCGCTCAGGTTCATGAACGTCAGCGGCTCGAGCAGCCGGACGCGGCGGCCATCCACCGCGCCGTCCGTGGCGCGCGCGTCGGGGACGGCGCGCCACGGGGGGAAACGCCAAACGCCGGCCAGGTGGTTGACGACCCACCAGCCGACGTTGTGACGCGTGGCCTCGTATTCGGGACCCGGATTGCCGAGGCCGACGACGAGCTTCACGGAGGGGAACTCGCCTAGGCCTTCTTCTCGGCCTCGGCGGCGCCGGCCTCCTCGTCCTTCTTGCCCTTGCTGAGCACTTCGGGCTCGGCCACCACGGCCTCGGCTGCCGCATCCACGACTTCCGCCGCCTTCTCTTCCTTCGGCGCGGCGCAGGTGCAGACCGTTGCGTCCTCGTCGTCGAGCACTTCGACGCCCGCCGGCACCACGATGTCGCTGACGTGGATCGACTTGCCGATGGCGAGCGTGGTGATGTCCACCTCGATCTTGCTCGGGATGGCCATCGGGTCCACGCGGATGGAGAAGTCGTGCATGATCTGGTCGATGATGCCACCTTCCTTGACACCGATGGAGGCGCCGACGAATGCGAGCGGCACGCTCACGGTGACCTTCTCACCGGCGACCAGTTCCTGGAAGTCGACGTGGAGGATTTCCTTCTTGAACGGATGGCGCTGGACCTCGCGGATCAGCGCGTTCGACTTGGCGCCGTCGAGGTCGAGCTCGAAGACGGTGGTGCGATACGCCACCTTCTCGAGGAGGAGTTCAAACTCGTGCGTGTTGAGCGACAGCGCGCGCGGCTCGCGCGCGTGGCCGTAGATGACGCCGGGGGTGCGGCCGGCGGCGCGCAGCTTGCGCGCGACGCCCTTGCCGACTTCGGAGCGGCCGGCGGCGGACAGCGGAGTGGTAGCCATTGATGCGTTCCTGCTGGAGTACGAGTGCGCTACGTGGGTTCCCGGTAGGTCCGGACCGGCGGCGCAGATCAAGAAAGACAAACAACAGAGAAACAACAGAGAAACAACAGAGAGACAACAGAGAGACAACAGAGAGACAACAGAACGGCAACTACCCGAGATGGGGACTCGGTTATTCGAACAGCGAGCTTACCGATTGGTAGGCGTGGGTGCTGCGGATGGCCTTGGCCAGCAGTTCGCCGACGGAGAGCACGTTGAGCTGCGCGAAGCGCCGCGACTCGGGGATGGCGATGGTGTCGGTGACGGTCACTTCCTTCACCGGCGAGTTCGCGAGCCGCTCGACAGCGGGGCCGCTGAGCAGGGCGTGCGTGGCGCAGATGTAGATGTCGCGCGCGCCGAGGTCCTTGAGCGCGCGCGCCGACTCGGAGACGGTGCCGGCAGTGTCGATCATGTCGTCGGCAAGAAGGCAGTCGCGCCCTGCCACTTCACCGACGACGTTCACGACCTCGGCGACGTTGGCCTGCGGGCGGCGCTTGTCAATGATGGCGAGCGAGGCGTCGAGGCGCTTGGCGAAACCGCGGGCCATCTTGGCCGAGCCCACGTCGGGGGCGACGACGACGAGATCCTTGAGGTTCTTCTTGCGGTAGTGCGCCGTGAGCACCGGTGCGGCATAGAGGTGATCCACGGGAATGTCGAAGAACCCCTGCAGCGCATGCGCGTGGAAATCAATGCCGAGCAGGCGGTCGGCGCCGGCCCCCGTGAGCATGTTCGCCATCAGCTTGGCGCCGATGGCCACGCGCGGCTGGTCCTTGCGGTCCTGCCGGGCATAGCCGAAGTACGGGACGACGCAGGTGATGCGGGCGGCGGAGGCGCGCCGGGCGGCGTCAATCAGGAGCAGGAGCTCCATGATGTTCTCGGCCGGCGGGTTGGTCGGCTGGACGATGTAGACGTCGGCGCCGCGCACATTCTCGTCAATGCGCGCGAAGACCTCACCGTCGGCAAACCGTGAGGTTGTGCACTTGGTGAGGTCGCAATCCAGGTGCTTCACGATGCTTTCCGCGAGCGCCCGGTTCGCTGTGCCGGTCAGGACCCGAAAGCCCTTGAGAGGTACCGCTAGGCCGTCCATAGCTTTTAAAGATGGCGGGAAGGCGTGCTAAACGGAAGTGGTGTATGGCGATAGAACAGGGCTAACGCATTATGAATTCCCGTTGCGGGGTGCGGACTCGGTCGTCTTCGCCGCAGCGCGGAGCGCGCCGCCCCCGCTCGGCGGGGGCCTCGTCGCCGTCGCGCGGGGCGTCGTGGGTGTTGGGGCTGTCCGGAGACGTTGCGATGCCCGCTGCCACGCCGTCCACCGCGCTGTCCGTGCCGTCGGCCCCACTCCTCGCGCAGTTGG
>JAJZRK010000354.1 GCA_021802745.1 bacterium | reverse complement strand
ACGGCCCGCCGTTCCGCGCAGTCGAGCAGGGCCGACGAGCCGGTTTCGACATGCGCCACCCCCTCGCGCTCGCGCAGCGCGCGCCATCCCGCCGCGCCTGCGTGGCAGGCCGACTGCTGGGCGGCGAGGTCGCCGCGCCGCTCCCCGGGGGTGCGCACGTTGGCAAGCACCAGCGCGAGCAGCGACTCGTCGAGCACGCCGCCGGAGACAAGTCGAATCGGCGGCAGGACGATGCCCTCCTGCACCAGCTCGGTCGCCCCGAAGGGCATCGAGCCGGGGCTCATGCCGCCGACGTCGGCATGGTGCGCACGCACCGCCGCGAAGCCGGCGATCTGGCCGCCGTCGGCGATGGCCTCGACCATCGTGAGGTCGGGAAGGTGCGAGCCGCCATGGAACGGGTCGTTCAGGAGCCAGACGTCGCCGGCGGCCGGGCCGCGCGCGCGCACGGCGTGCACCGCCTCCGGCATTGCGCCAAGGTGCACCGGAATGTGCGCCGCCTGCGCGATCATGCGGCCGTTCGCGTCGAAGAGCGCGCAGGAGGCATCGCGCCGCTCGCGGATGTTCGGCGACAGCGAGCCGCGCGTCAGCACGGCGCCCATTTCCTCGGCGATCATCGCGACGCTCGATGCGAAGACGCGAATGGCGAGCGGGTCGAAGCCCGTCATCGGCCGCCCTCCCCCGCGCCGCGCGTCATGACGCACGCTCCATGAGCCAGCCGCCCACGGCGAGCGCGCGCGCCACCCAGCCCGGAGCAACAAAGAGCGTGGCGTCGGGCAGCGTGATCACCGCCTCGCCGGCGACGGTCGCCGCGCAGGGCGACCCGTCATCCACCCGCGCACCATCGCGCCACGTCGCGGCGCCGTGCCGGGCAAACTGCACTGACTCGGCGTGAGAACTCGCGGTGTGCCGCATGGCCACCACTTCGACGGCGCGATCGAGCACGAAGCCATAGCGCCCCTGGTGTCGCGCGGTGAACCGTTCCGCGATGGCCGCCCCGTCATCGCCCGGTGCGAACGGGACGTCGAGCTCGTAGCCCTGCCCCACATATCGGGTGCGTGCCGTCCAGGCGCGCACGGCCCCTTCCACCTGCCCGGCGAGCGCCTCGGCAATGGCGCGCACGCGCGCCGCATCGAGCGCGGTCGTTCGCTCCATGACGCTCACGGCCGCCTCGCGACGCTCGGGGGCCATGGCGAGGCCGAGCGCGCTCAGCACGCCGGCGAAGGGGGGAACGAGGACACGCGTCGCGCCAATGAGGTCGGCGAGCGCGCAGGCGTGCAGCGGACCGCCGCCGCCGAACGCCATCAGCACGCAGCTGCGGGGATCCACGCCGCGATCCACGCTCACGCGCCGCAGGGCGCGCGCCATTTCGGCGTCGGCAATGTTGATCATCGCCTGCGCGGTGCGCTCGGTCGTCGCCCCCAGTCGCGCGGCCAGCGTGCCGACGGCGCGGCGCGACGCCTCGGCGTCGAGCGCTACGCCGCCGCTCATCGGGTGCGGCGCGATGCGATCGAGCACCATGTTGGCGTCAGTCACCGTTGGCAGTGTGCCGCCCCGCCCAAAGGCGGCCGGCCCCGGCACGGCGCCCGCGCTGCGCGGGCCAACGCGAAGCGCTCCGCCGTCGTCCATCCACCCGATCGAGCCGCCGCCCGCCGATACGGTATCCACGAGCACCCGCGGCAGCGCAATGGGGACGCCCGCCACGTCACCGCCCGACTCCACCAGCGGCTCGCCATCGAGAATCAGCCCCGCGTCGGCGCTGGTGCCGCCAATATCAATGGTCAGCGCCCGGTCGAACCCGGCCGCGCGCAGCACCGCGGCCGCGCCGACGACTCCGCCAGCCGGTCCGGAAAGGGCGAGCGACGACGCGGCGCGCGCAGCCTCGGCCGCCGTCCGCATGCCGCCGCCCGACGTCATCACGCTCGGCGCCGGGTGGCCGCGCCCGCCCACGGTAGCCCCGAGCCGGGCGAGATAGGTGGCCACCGCGGGCCGGGCGTAGCCCTCGGCCACCGCGGTCGCCGTTCGCTCGTATTCGCGAATCTCCGGCAGCACCTGATGCGCGCAGACCACGTCCACACCGGGGAGCGCCGCCGCGATCGCCTGCGCGAGGCGCAGTTCGTGCGTGCCGTCCGCGTAGGCGTGCAGCAGCGAGATCACAACGACCTGCGGCGCGCGGACCGCCACGTCGCCGACGACGCGCGCGATCTCGGCGTCGGTGAGCGGTACGCGCACGCCGCCGGGCTCGCGGCGTTCGTGCACCGCCACCACATCGGCGCTCGCCACGAGCGGCGCGGGGTGCCAGGCCGAGAGATCGTACAGCGACACGCGCTCCTGCCGCCGCAGTTCCAGCAGGTCCGTGGCGCCAGCCGTCGCGCAGAGCACCACGCGCGCCCCGCGCCGCTCGAGCAGGAGGTTGGTCACCACGGTGGTGCCGTGCGCGATGCGCGCGATGTCGCCGGGCGGCGCCGCGAAGGCATCGAGCGCCGCGGCCACTCCCTCGCTCTGGTCGGCCGGCGTGCTCAGCACCTTGCGGGTGACGACTCGCCCATCGGCGCCGATCGCCGCGAGGTCGGTGAACGTGCCGCCGACGTCAATGCCGACGGCGTAGGTCACGCCGGCTCGGTGCGGATGAGCGTCAGCGCCGGCACCAGGAGGGCGAGGTACATCATGGTCGGGGCGAACACCATCGAGACGGCACCGCTGGCCTGCCCCGACGCGCCAGCGATGGACACGACGAGCGCGATGAGGGCCGTGGCGCCGCACAGACCGCCGATCCAGCGCGCCATCCTCG
>JAJZRK010000353.1 GCA_021802745.1 bacterium | reverse complement strand
ACACGCTTTCGAGGTTGGCCATATGGCGCATCGAGTGGTACTCGGCGAGGATGCCGTTGGCGCCGAGGAGGCGGCGCGCCTCGCGCGCGATGTCGGTGGCGACGTTCACGTTGTTGCGCTTGGCCAGGCTCACCTGCTGCGGCGTGTACGTCCCTGCGTCCTTCATGCGGCCGAGGTGAAGGGCCAGCAGCTGCCCCTTCACGATCTCGGTGAGCATGTCGGCGAGCCGCACCTGCTGGATCTGGAAGCCGCCGATCGGGCGGTCGAACATGATGCGGGTCTTCGCATAGCTCAGCGCCTCGTCGTAGCAGGCGATCGCGGCGCCCATGGCGCCCCACGCGATGCCGTAGCGCGCCTGCGTGAGGCACATCAGCGGGCTCTTCAGCCCCGTCGAGTGCGGCAGGATCGCGTCGGCGGGGAGATGCACGTCGTCGAAGACCAGCTCGCTCGTCATCGAGGCGCGCAGCGACAGCTTGCCCTTGGTTTCGTTGATCGTGTAGCCCTTCGTCCCCGTGGGCACCAGGAAGCCGCGGACGCTCGCGCCGTCCTCGTCGGCGTCCTCCGTCTTGGCCCAGACGACGCCGACGTGCGACAGCGAGCCGTTGGTGATCCACATCTTCGCGCCGTTCAGCACCCACGTGCCGTCCTTCTGCCGGCGGGCGCGCGTGATCATCCCGGCCGGGTTCGAGCCGTAGTCCGGCTCGGTAAGGCCGAAGCAGCCAATCGCCTCGCCCGTCGCCATCTTCGGCAGCCAGTGTCGCTTCTGCTCCTCGCTGCCGAACGTGAAGATCGGGTACATCACCAGCGCACCCTGCACCGACGAGAACGAACGGATGCCGGAGTCGCCGCGCTCGAGTTCCTGGTTGATGAGGCCGTACGCCACGTTGCTGAGCCCCGCGCAGCCGTAGGCCTCGGGGAGGTTGGCGCCGAAATAGCCCTGGGCGCCCATCTCCGCGATCAACTCCGTCGGGAAGCGCCCGTCGAGGTAGCACTGGCCGATGATGGGGAGGACCTTCTCGTCCACAAAGGCGCGCACCGAGTCGCGAATGGCGCGTTCTTCCTCGGTGAGGGCGGCGTCAATGTTGTAGAAGTCGCCCGTGCGGGGTTTCAGCGCGGGCGAACCGAGCAGCGAATCAGACATGGCGGGGCCGGGAATGCGGGTTGAGCAGTCACTAATACTAATCAAGCCGGCCTCGTCCCGCGGCAGCGCGTGCTCGGCCGCTGCCTGGCACGCCTACGCGTGCGCCACCGCCCCCTCCACCGTCGGCCGTTCGAACAGGATCGAGACGCTCACCTTCACCATCAGCGTGAAGAGCAGGAAGCCGACGCCGAAGACGCCGGCCGCCACGCGCAGTTCGGTGGAGCTCGGCACGTACGGGTAAACCTGCCCCAGCTGGTCGGGCGTGAAGCCCGGGATGATCAGCGCGATCCCCTTCTCGATGTACACCGACGCGTAGATCAGCACGCAGCCGACGTTCATCGTCACGAAGTTCCGGCGGGTCTTCGGGATCAGGAAGAGGAAGAACGAGATCACGGCGAACGCCAGCGAGATCCACGCATACGGCGCGATGGGCGACGGCTGCCCGTGCAGGCCGGCGAACAGATACTCGTAATGCACGAGGTGGTGCGTGTTCGAGTAGTACTCCTTGAACACCTCGGCGCCGAACAGGAACAGGTTGAAGCCCATCGCGTACGCCATCAGCTCGGCCACCTTGTGGATGGCCTCGTCCTTGATCTCGAACGCCGACACCTTGCGCAGGATCTGGAAGAGGATGAGCAGCAGCGCCGGCCCCGAGCAGAACGCCGAGGCGATGAAGCGCGGCGCCAGGATGGCGCTGTTCCAGTAGGGCCGGCTCGCCATGCCGTTGTAGAGGAACGCCGTGACCGTGTGGATGCTCACCGCCATCGGGATCGAGAAGATGACGAGCGGCCAGACGAACGTCTTGTTGTAGTGGATGCCGTAGTAGGCGCAGTAGACCAGGTAGCTGGCCACCGTCAGATTCACGGCGAGGTAGATGTTGAGCACGATGGCGTCCCACGCCATGATCGCGCTCGGCAGGTGCATGTGCCCGATGAACGGAAAGATGTGCCAGAAGCGGTCGGGACGCCCCATGTCCACGAGGACGAAGAGCAGGCACATCACGATGGCCGCCACGGCGAGCAGTTCGCCGAAGAGGGCCACTTCCTTGATCGGCTTCCAGTCGTAGACGTACGCCGGCACGACGAGGAGCACCGCCGCCGCCGCCACGCCGACGAGGAAGGTGAAGTTGCCGATGTAGTAGCCCCACGACACCGAGTCGCGCATGCTCGTCGAGATGAGCCCGTGCTGGAACTGGTGCGCATAGGCGAACAGCGCCTGCACGATGCAGAGGCCAAGCACGGCCAGCCAGGCGTAGTAGTACCGGTTGCCGCCGAGGAACGCCATGCGGGCCGTGCCCGTGACGAAATTGCCGAACTTCCTGATGAAGGTCATCGCGGCATCCTCCTCACAGCCCGTAGTAGTAGAAGAACTTCGGCTGCGTGTTCAGCTCTTCCTTGAGGATGAACACGCGCTTGTTCTCGATGATGTAGCGAATCTCGCTCTCCGGATCGAGCAGGTTGCCGAACTTGCGCGCCCCCACCGGGCAGACTTCCACGCACTTGGGATACTGCCCCTTGCGCACCCGCTGCAGGCAGAACGAGCACTTCTCGACGACGCCGCGCTGGCGCGGGCGGTTGCCGAGGTATTCGGTGTTGGGATTCAGCTCGTTCTTCGGAATCCCCGGCGTTCCCCAGTTGAAGCGCCGCGCCCCGTA
>JAJZRK010000352.1 GCA_021802745.1 bacterium | reverse complement strand
GGTGGTGAAGGCTGATCCGACGATTGTTGGCGCCGGCCGGGCGCGGTCGCTGAGCGGCGCGCTCGCCGGGGCGCCAATGGGCGGTGAGGGCGTGCCGGACTGGGCCACCGTCGGCCGCAACGATCCATGCCCATGCGGCTCAGGCAAGAAGTTCAAGAAGTGCCACGGGGCCACGATGTGACCTGGCGTGGTTGGGACTTTGCCGGCGACGGACTGACCAGTTCGGTGCGGATCCCCATTGCGCCGGAACACGCGCGGGTCAGAACTTGTTAATAGGGTGGCTGCAGGCCCGTCCAATGATCGGAGGGTACATGTCCCTGCTCCGAACGGTTGTCCTGCTCGCGGTCACCGCCGCGGGAGCCGCCGCACAGGTGGCGAGCCCGCTCGAGGCGTCGCTTCGCCGCGGCGTCAGCGAGGCAAGCTTCTACGTCGATCAGCCGGCGTATGTCGCGGTCTTCGAGGTCTTGCCGGGCCAGGGCGTGCAGCAGCTCTTCCCGCGCTCCTCCTGGCAGGCGGCGAGGCCCGTGGAGCCGGGCGAGTACCTGCTGTCGCGGCCGTTTCGCTCGCAGTATGGGTACTACGGCTGGAACTGGTCGATGCCCGTGGCGCGCCCGATGTGGATGGTCGACAACGGCGGCCAGATCATCTCGTACTATTACACCACGGGGTGGACTGGTTCTGAGGCGGGCTGGGGGGCGGCCACGATTCCGCCGGTGCGCACGCTGCTGCTGGTCGCCTCGCGCTCCCCATTGCGGCGCGTCTCGACGCCCGACGCCGCCCGGAGCTGGCTGCAGAACGTCGTCGGCTTCCGTGCCATCTCGAGTGCGGTCATCGCACCCTCGGACATGCTCACCGACATTGTGGACGCGGTCCTCCCCCTCGGACTCTCCGTGGACGATGTCGTCGTCGACGTGCTGGAGGTGACCGACGACTACAACGCCTACGGCAGGTACGCGGGGCAGAGCATCTCGTTCTACTGCCCGTACGGCGCGGTGAATATCCCGGCGTCGTTCTTCTTCGCCTCCGGCATTTTCTACTGTCCGAGCCGGACGCCGTATGACAACGGTCCGTCCACACCCGCCACGCCGGCGGGCGGCGACACCGTGCGGACCGAACAGCTTGACATGCGGCCTCGCCGCGCGTCGCCCAAGTACAACGTGGACGAGAGTGCGGTGCCGCTGCGTCGCGGCGTGATTGCGACGCCGGTAACGCCGTCGCTGCTCCCCGAAGAGGGGGTCCGGCCGTACCGACCGCAGGGTGGCGCGCGTGACGAGGGGGTCCGACCCTACGGTCGCGGCGTCGGCACCACCGACGTCGGGCCGCGCGGTACCATCACGGTTGGCGTGCCCATCGATCCCGTCGGCGTGTCGCGGTACGGCGCGACGCCGTTCGCCGAGGCGTACGTGCCGCGCGCGGTGCGCAACGTGCCGACGGACGGTGCGTTGGGGTACGCGGGCCGATACGATGGACGGTCGTCGGCGGGCTGGACGGGCTCGTCCGCGTCCGGGGCGAGAAGCCAGGGTTCGGCGAACTCGGGTGCCTCAACGGTCTCGACGCCCACCTCGACGTCGTCTGCCCCGTCGGCCTCGCAGGCACAGGGGGCGCGCAGTGCGGCATCGCGTGAGGCGGTGAGCGCGGCGCGTCCGGCGCCGTCGAAGCCGGATCCGCGGTAGAAACTGGTTAGTGCGGGTCGCGGGGCCGCTCCGAGATTATCGGACTCAATCAGTTGCGCCCGCGCGGATTCGATGATGCACGGCGTCGCACCGGGTGTAGTCTCGGGCATGACAATCGCCGCCTTGACACCGCAGGGCCTTCTGCCCCCTGATCGTCCCCGTGAACGTCTGCGCGCCCTTGGCGCGCGCTCCCTCTCCGCGCCGGAACTGATCGCGCTGGTCATCGGTGCCGGAACGCGTGGTCGCTCGGCCCTGGCGCTCGCACACGATGTGCTCGCGCGTGCCGACGGCTCGCTGCGCCGGCTCGGCGACCGACCCGTGGCTGCCCTCGCCGACGTGCCGGGACTCGGCGCTGCCCGTGCGATGGCGATTCACGCGGCGCTCGAACTCGGCCGCCGACTGTCCGCGGAGACCCCGGGCGAGGCGCGACCGCTGCGCGCGCCGCGCGACGTCTGGCGCGCGTTCGCGCCGTCGCTCGAGGATCTCCCCGTCGAGGAGTTTCACGTCGCCGTGCTCGACGCCCAGCATCGGCTGGCCCGCGACGTGCCGGTCACGCGTGGCATCCTGAACTCCTCGCTCGTGCATCCGCGCGAGGTCTTCCGCGAGGCCATTGCCGAGCGCGCGGCGGCCATTATCCTCGTGCACAACCACCCGAGCGGCGACCCCACGCCCAGCGCGGACGATCGGAGCGTGACCGAGCAGTTGGTGGCGGCCGGGCGGTTGCTCGACATCCCGGTGCATGATCATGTGATCATCGGGCGGGGGAGATACCTGTCCTTTGCGGAGATGGGCATCCTTTGATGCGGGAACAGGGGGCGTGCCGCACAGGGCGGTGCGGGGGGCGGGGGAGGATGTGATCTCACGGCCTTGCATTCATCCAATTTCGGATTGACGCAGCGCTGACGGGTGGGGGCCAGCTATCGCGCGTGTTCACCGTTCGCGTTGCATGGAATGCCGCCGCTCGCGGGATCGGGGGTCGTGCCGCCAGATTCTCTGGCGTGAAGACCCCGCGCCGATCGTGAGTGCTGCTGGAACTGTCGCCAGCGTGATGACGCCTGCGGGGTCGCCCGGCCGGATGGCGTTGCACACCCTTCGTCGCCTGGAACTGGTGTCTGCCGAAGGCGC
>JAJZRK010000351.1 GCA_021802745.1 bacterium | reverse complement strand
GCTCGTCTGGTCCGTGCACGGTCGCGCCGCCGCGAAGACCAATGCCACGTTCGCATTGGTATCACACAAGCTATAATCGCCTTGGCAATTCGCGCCAGAGTCCGCGCGATACTTTCTCAACGCGCCGCGCCGGCGCCGCAATGCGTGTCGAACGCCTGGATCAGGTCCTGCGCCACCTCACCGGCGGTGCGCCCCTCGATCTGATAACGCTCGAGCATCGTCACCAGCCGTCCATCCTTGAGCAACGCGATGGATGGCGATGACGGTGGGTACCCGGTGAAGAACGCGCGCGCGGCCTTTGTCGCGTCCACATCCTGCCCGGCAAACACCGTGAAGCACTGGTCTGGCTTTACGTCGTGCTGCAGCGCGGCGGCGACCGCCGGCCGTGCATTCCGCGCGGAGCATCCGCAGACGGAGTTCACGACGACCAGCGCCGTGCCTTTCGAGTTGCCGAGCGCCTCGGCGACTTCCGCTGCCGTGCGCAGCTCGTGCACGCCGAGGCGGGTCAGCTCCTCACGCATCGGCGCGACCATCGGTTCCGGATACATCATGAGAACGTGTTCCGTGTTGGGGGGTCCATGACTGACCGTGCGCTGGCCGAACCGCCGGTGACGCACGTCGCCAATTGAACAATTGACGCGTTCGCGGTGTTCCGGCAGTCCCCGTTCAACGCGCCAGGGTGAGGATCGCCGCCTGCGGCACTACGAGGTACCGCTCGCCCTCGAAGGTGATTTCCACCGCCGCCTTGCGGAAGAAGAGGGCGTAGTCGCCCACCTGCGCCTGCATGGGCACATGCTTCATCGCCGTCCCGGACGTGATGCGCCACGGCTCGTCGAGGTGATCTTCGACGACGGGGAGCGGCGTGCCAGGCCCCGTGGCGACGATCATGCCGCCCTGCACCTGCTGCCCTTCGACCGCCGTAGCGGGCAGGTACAGCCCCACCTTGGTGCGCTCTTCCCCGTCTTCCACCCGTATGAGAACGCGATCCCCGACGACCAGCAGTTCCTTCTTTCCTTTCTTCATCGCCCTACCTCACCAGCCAGAGCTTCTTCTGCGGGCCGCGCACCCAGCGCGGCGTGCCATCGGTCCCGATCATCATGTCTTCCTCGAGGGCCATGCGCACGTCCTGCCCGTTCCATTCGGGCACCGACGTGGTGGCCTGCAGTTCGATGGAGTACCACATGTTGGCGATGACCTTCGCGTCGCCGCGCCCCGGCACGCCGCTCTGGTAGTCCCACAGTCCCACCAGCGGCCCGGCCCCGTGGCCGTGCATCCCGATCGGGTGCGAGTAGATGGTGCCCGTGATCCCGCGCGCCGCCATCTGGGAACGCGCAGCCTTGAGAATCTCGTTCCCCGTCCGCCCGGGGCGGACCTCGGCCATCACGATGTCCTGCAGGGCATTCCCGTTCTCGAGCGCCTTCCGCAGCCCCGCTGGCGCGTCCTTCTCGCCGGGCTTGAGCACGTACGCCATGTGCTGCGTGTCCGAGTTCAGCCCGAGGGCGGTGATGCCCACGTCGCAGTGCAGCACATCGCCGCGCTGGATGATGGCATCCTCGCCAAGCTCCCCCGCCCCCGCCCGCTGCACCTCGATGCTCGGCTGGAACCAGGTGCCGAGGCCCAGGTCGTTCACGCGCTGGCGCCACCACCAGACGAGGTCGCTGGCTTTCGTCTTGCCGGGAACAATCACCTTGGACGAGTACATCTCGCCGATCAGCTCCCAGACGAGCTGCGTCAGCTCGCCGTAGAACGCTTCCTCATCGGCCACGCGGGAGGCGATGAACTGCAGGGGCAGCTCCTCCGCCGGCTTGAGCCGCGCCGTCCAGCACTCGCCCAGCGCGCCGGTCATCCCTTCGTATTCGCCGTGCGTCAGTCCGTCGGAAAACGCGAACGTGCGTGAGTAGTCAATGCCAATCACCTTCGGGTTGCGCTCGTCCACCACTTTCTTGAGCAGCTTCCACTGTTCGTCGCCCCAGAGCTCCGCCTGTTCACCGCCAACCGGGGCTTCCACCGCCAGCGTCGAACGCAGCGCCTTCCAAACGCCCCCCTGCGACGATCCGCCGAGGGCGATGCGCTCGATGCACGAGCCGTCGCCCGGGTCGGTGCGGCCGGACGCCGCGCAGGTGTCGAACATCACGTAGATCGTCCGGCGGCGCGCGGCGAACGTCGTGGGCGAGACGAGCGACGAGAAGACCGGATCCTCCGCATACTCGCGCATCGGCACGATCCACATGTCCATGCCGTGCGCGCGCATCAGCGCGGGGAGCACGGTCTTCATGCGCGCCTCGAGCCAGCGCTGCTGCCGTGCCGCCTGCTCGCGCAGCGTGCCGAAGGGATGGCGCTGGTCGGCGAACCGCGTGGCCGGGCGCTGCGCGACGAGCGGCAGCGCGGTTCCGACGAGGACCGCCGCCATGGTGGTGCGAATGAACCGTGTCATTGGAACCAGTCCAAAGAATGGTATGTCAGGCCGGCGGCGCCGGCGGCGTTTCGGCGTCGGCGCGCCGGGCTTCGGCGACGCGCTGAGCCGTGGAGGTGCGGTGCTCGCGTGAGAGGAGCAAGCGGCGCACCATCGTGACGACGACGGCCAGCAGGACCGTGAACGGCAGGATCAGCAGCACGCGCCACGCGAGCACCTGCGCGGCAATTGGCAGCCAGTCGCTGAGGGACGCCACCCGGCTGCCGAGCTTCTCCAGCCCCGCCGCCGTCAGCGCCAGCGAGACCATGATCTCGGTGCCCGCCTCGAGCGCCGCGAACATTGGAACTGCGCGGTAAAACGTGACGTCCTGGCCCCGCTTGCTGAC
>JAJZRK010000350.1 GCA_021802745.1 bacterium | reverse complement strand
AGAGCGGTACACGCGGCCCGCACGACGTATTGTTAGGACGAAAGTGGTCCGTGGAAATTCAGGCTAGGTAACCGGCCACGGCTAGTCCGACCGCGCCCAGCACGGGGATCACCCACGGCGGCATCACGGGCAGCGGCACGGCCCCGCCGCGCACCGCCTGCAGGACGACGATCAGCACGGCGACCATCGCCACAAGCACCACCACCGATGCACCGTTGCCCATCGGATCGAGCATGAACAGTTCCGTCATGGACCCGCGCACGGAGTCGTCGCTCGCCGCGGCCGCAATTGGCGCGGCGACGGCACCGGCAGGAGGGTGCGAGAAAGGCTCGATCACGCCTTGCTCGCGACCGACGAGCGCCGCGCCGCCAAGGCCACCACTGACCTGGCGCGGCGTGTCGGTCGCCGCTGGCTCGGCGGACGCCGACTTGGCCGGCGTTCCCGTATCGGGATGGAGCGGCTGCTCGTGCGTCGCCGTGGCGCGCGCACCTGGGGTGGCCGCGTCCGTGCGACCAGAGGCCGTGGCCGGCGCACTGGGCGGAGCCGGCGGCGGAGTATCCGCCGTGCTTGGCGTCGGGCGCGGTGCGTCCACGGCAAGTGCGGTGCGAATGGCCGGAACATCGGGCCAGTCTATGCCTCCGGTGAGGAGCGCGCGATCCACGATGCCCGGCAGTTCATCGGGAATCTCCTGTGAGCCGACGAGGACCCGCGCGCCAATGACGAGTGCCGGCACCCCAAGACGATTGTCCGGCAGTCTGAAGTGCCGGGCCATGGCCTCGTAGATTGCCGCCCCGCCGCTGGTGGACGCGTTGATGCCGACGATCTGCAGCTGAGTACCGTAGCGCCGCAGGAGCGGCGGCAGGTCCACCGTCATCACCTGGTGACAGTGCGGACAGGTGGGCGAGTAGAAGAGCACCGCATGAACCACGGGCGGCGAGGCGGCAACACCCTGGCCGAGCATGAACGCAGGAATGCCGCCGAGCACCAACAACGCACGCCACCACGTCCGCCTCTGCATTTACTCCTCCACGCGCGCAGTGCACCGCTTCTGCCTCCCTGATCTTCTACGCGGCGCCCGGCGACCGCAATCCCCGCCCGGGATCGTTGATTCACGGATGTCGGAGTTCGCCGATGGTAAGCAATGCCGCGGCATCGCGCCTTCACACCAAGGGCGCCGATAATCGCTATTATTGGAGCATGGTTTCCGCGCTCTCGGCCGCCGTGCTGGGCTTCCTGCTCGGGCTCCGCCACGCCACCGATGCCGACCATGTCGTGGCCGTGACGGCGATCGTGGCGCGCGAGCGCACCATGCGCCGCGCCGCGTGGATTGGAGCGCTGTGGGGAATTGGGCATTCGATCACCGTGTTCGTCGTCGGCGGCGCCATCATCGCCTTTCGGCTCGTGATTCCGCCGCGCATGGGACTGGTGCTCGAATTCGGGGTGGCGCTGATGCTGATCGTCCTCGGCTTCAGCAACCTGCGCGCCGCCGCACCGGCGCATGACCACGGCCACCCGCACGATTTCGACATGCGCAAACCGCTGCTCATCGGCACGGTGCATGGACTCGCCGGCTCGGCGGCCGTGGCCATCCTCGTGCTGGCGGCCATTCCGCAGACGGTGTGGGCGTTCGCCTATCTCGTGGTGTTCGGCGTGGGAACGATTGCCGGGATGATGCTCGTGACGATGATCCTCGCGGCGCCGGCGATGTACGCCGGCGAGCGCATGGCGCGCCTGCACGGTGGCATCCGGCTGGCGGCCGGAGCGCTGAGCCTTGGCTTCGGGCTGCTGCTCGCGCGCGAGCTGATCGTGCACGGTGGCCTGCTGTCGGCCGTGCCGACGTGGAGCCCGAAGTAGGCGCTACTCCGCTGGCGGCGGCGCGGGACGATCACCCGTGGACGCCGACTTTGGCGGCTCGGTGACCGGCACGGGGAACGTCCCCGTCTGGATCCAGTGCGGGCGCGGCAGGCTGGCGCCGGCCCAGACGCTGTAGAGGCGCAGGCCCACAGCCACGGAGACCGAGGCAATGACGGCGCTGGGGCTGTGCAGGCGCTGGATCACAAGAAAGACGATGGCGCCCGCGAATGCCGACGTCGTGTACAGCTCCGTCCCGTGGCGGAAGATCACCGGGATCTCGTTGATCAGCAGGTCGCGCATGACGCCGCCGCCGGTGGCGGTAATGACGCCCATCAGCACCGCCACGGGCCACGGCAGCTTGAGTTCCTGCGCCATGGTGACGCCGACGACGGTGAAGAAGCCGATGCCGAGGGCATCCACCAACTCGCCGCGCGCCACGAGCTGCCGCGACCACGAGTGCACGCGCCGGCTGTACACGAAGGGGAGGCAGAGCAGGAAGATGATGATCAGGTACTCAGAACGCGACACCCAGAAGAACGGCCGTCGGTCGAGCAGGACGTCGCGCACGGTGCCGCCCCCGAACGACGTGACGACGGCCAGCGCGTACGTCCCGACGAAGTCGAGGTTCTTCTTCGACGCCGTGATCATCGCCGACAGCGCGGCGAGGACGACGGCGAGAATCTCGAAGATCAGGAGGGGAGTGAGACTCTGAGGCACAGAAGGGGGTGCGGGGGGCAGGGTGTGGTGCAGGGTGCGGGGTACGCGGTGTGGTGCGGGGTGCGGGGTGTGGTGATGGGTGCACGGGGACACCGTACCCTGAACTTAGGGATCGTCAGTAAATAACTGATTACTTATGCTGGACTGGATCGTCTTGGGAGGGAATGGATCTCAAGACCCTGCGCACGAAGTATCGCATGGTGGCCCCGGCGCTGACGGAGCGTTCGCGGC
>JAJZRK010000349.1 GCA_021802745.1 bacterium | reverse complement strand
TTCATCATGAGATGTACCGAAGTGTTGGTGGACAGGGAATCACGTTCCAGCCATTCCCGCAGGCGTCTGGCGACGCCGGAGGACGCGGGGGCTGCGGGCTCCGCTTAAGGAGGCACGCTGCAGAAACTCCTCGGGGGACGGTTTAGGAAAAACGCATCATCCCAAAATCTGCGACTCAGGAGCGCCGCTCGGCAAGAGCGACGCGTGCAATTCGGCGCGCCTGTCACAGGCGCGAATTTCGCGGGGTATTCGATAAACAAATGGGGAGCGCCGTGCGGCGCTCCCCATTTGCTCCATCGTCGAGATCGCGAGTCGGCTTCGTCGTCCGAATCCGGGATCGCGATCCTCAATCGCCCTACAACTCGATGATCACGACGCGCCGGTTCAGCGCGCGCCCTTCCTTGGTGCCATTGTCCGCGGCGGGATCGCTCTCGCCGTACCCCTTGATCGACATCCGCGACGGGTCAATGCCGCGCTCGCGCAGGTACTTCATGACCGTCGTGGCACGACGGTCGGACAGCGACTGGTTGTACGCGTCCGTGCCGATGCTGTCGGTGTGTCCCTGGATCTCGACGCGCGCCCCGGGATTCGCATTGAGGTACTTCACCGCGGCCTCAAGCGTGTCCTTGCCTGCCTGCTTCAGGTTGCTCTTGTCGAAATCGAAGTAGACGCCGGTGAGACGGAAGATCTCGCGCGGCTTCGGAGCCGGAGCGGGCGGCGGCGGCGGCGGCGGCGGCGGCGGAGCCGGCTCGGCCTTCGGGGCCGGGGGCGGCGGCGGGGGCGGCGGCGGGGCCGGAGCCGGTGGTGGCGGAGGCGGAGGCGGCACGACGACGACGCACGGCGACGTACCCTTGCCACCGAAGAACCGGCTGATGCCGGCGCGTAGGCTCAGCGTCTGCGTACGATCGCCTGTCGGGATCTGATCCGACGGATCCTTGAAGTCCATCACGCCACTGGTGCGCAACGCCCAGTTGTCGCCGAGGCAGAAGCGCACGCCGACCTGCGCGTTGCCGCCCGAATCGAACTGGTTCTTCGTGGTGTCCGTCTTGTACTGCGACCCGGTCCAGCCCCCACCGAAGAAGACCGAGCGGCGGGCGCCCCACGGAATGTGATAGAGCAGGTCAAAGCGATGGTTCAACGCCGTCAGGTCACCCACGCGCGTGCTCTGCGTCGCGCCAAAGTCGCCCTCGTACTGGAAGGCGATCCGTTTCACGAGCGGAATGCTGATAAGACCGCCGAGCCCGAAGGCCGGGTCGAGCTTCGTGACATCGGCGAACTTGGTGTATTGCCCGTACGCGCCGATTTCCACCGGCGTGAAGGCCTCTTGCGCCGCCAGCGGCAGGGCCGCGACGACCGAAAGCGTCAGTGCGAACGAACGGAATCTCATATGCGCGTTCTCCTGATGTGGGGTTCAGGGTCTGTGTGAGGCACGAGCCAGCATCGGATCGCCATCACGCGCCACGGTCAGCCTCCGCCGTGGTGGTCCTCGGAGCAATATAGCATCTTTCGGAGCGATCGTCGCCCGAAATGCCCCCTCAGACTACCGAAACTCTCGCGACTTGGTTCCCGGATCACTGTGCGCGCGATCACAGTGCGATGGGGCGGTTCTTTGCCGCGGTCGCTGCAACGGGCGGGACACCGCCGGCCGAGGCGCCGTGGCCGGCATGGCACGACTGGTCGGTGCGCGAGCGCGAGGCGTTCTGGTCGGCGTTGTGGCGGTGGGTCGGCGTCATCGCCGAACCCCTGCCGGGGGGTGGCGAATGGGATGCCGTGCTGATCGGGCGCGACCGCATGGCTCCGCCGGACCCGTTGCTCGGCCCCCGTTGGTTCGAAGGTGCGGAGCTCAACTTCGCCGAGAACCTGCTGCGGCGTCGCGATGACGGCGTGGCGATCATCGCTCGCGACGAGCGACCCGGGTTCTCGCGTCGCCTGACGCATCGCGAGTTGGCGGACCAGGTGGCCGCGGTTGCCGCCGCGATGCGCCGCAGCGGCCTTCAGCCGGGCGACTGCGTGGCCGGCTATGTGCCGAATGTCGCCGAGGCGGTGATCGCAATGCTCGCCGCCGCCTCCATCGGTTGCCTGTGGACCTCCTGCTCGCCGGACTTTGGTGTCAAAGGCGTGCTCGACCGCTTCGGGCAGGTGGCGCCGCGGCTCCTCTTCTGTGCCGACGGCTACCGCTATGCGGGCAACGAGATTGACTGCCTCGCACGCGTGCGTGAGATCGCCGAGGCGCTTCCGACCGTCGAACAGGTCGTGGTGGTGCCACTGCTTCGCGATGCGCCCGACATGGGGTCCATTGCCGTGGCAACGAGTTGGGCGGAGTACGCGGCCTCCGGGCGGGGTGCGCCGCTCGCGTTTCAGCGGCTGCCGTTCGATCATCCGCTCTACGTGATGTACTCGTCGGGGACGACGGGACTGCCCAAGTGCATGGTGCACGGAGCCGGCGGGACGCTGTTGCAGCACCTCAAGGAGCATCAGCTGCATCTCGACCTGCAGCCGGACGAGCGGCTGTTCTACTTCACCACCTGCGGGTGGATGATGTGGAACTGGCTCGTCTCAGCGCTGGCGAGTGGGGCGACCCTCGTGCTCTACGACGGCGCGCCAATGCCGCCGGCGCGCGAGGGACTGCTCTGGGAGATGGCCGCCGAGGAGGAGATCACCGTCTTCGGCACGAGCGCGCGCTATCTGGCGATGTCGGAGAAGGCCGGTCTCGCGCCGCAGCGCACGCTCAACCTCGCGCCGCTGCGCGCGATCCTCAGCACGGGTAGTCCGCTGGCAGCGCACTCGTACGACTACGTCGCGCGTGCCG
>JAJZRK010000061.1 GCA_021802745.1 bacterium | reverse complement strand
CGCAGATGGCGCGGTGAAGTCGTTCCAGGTGCGCAGCCGGATTGACACGCCGGAAGAGATGAACTACTACAAACACGGCGGGATATTGCCGTATGTGCTGAGAAACCTGGCGAAGTAGAGAAACAACAGAGAGACAACAGAGAGACAACAGAGAGACAACAGAGCGCGACCCCTCTGTTGTCTCTCTGTTGTTTTTCTGTTGTTTCTCTGTTGTCTCTCTGTTGTCCTGCTTCTCCCGCCCGCGTGCTCGTCGGTTAGGGCGTCGGCGGCCGCGGCTGCGTCTGCCGGCGCTGAAAGCGCGTCAGCGCCGAGTCGCGCTGCTGGATCTCCCGGATGGCGCGGCGCTGCTGCTCGGGCGTCATGCGGCGCCAGCGGGCGTGCAGCGTCTGCCGTTCCTGCGGCGACAGGTTCAGCCAGATGCGCGCCGGCAGCAGGAATGGATTCTGCTCCCCGCCCGTCCAGGTCTCGCTGACCGAGGGCCCCGCCCCGGCGCCCGCGGCGCTGATTGCTGCCTGTGTGGTCTTCGCAATGCTGTCGGCGAGGCGCGACCGCGGGAAGCGAACCGGCGACTGCCCCGGCATTGGCGGCGGCGGCGCGCCCTGCGGATACTCGCGGCTCAGCGCACGGGCGTCGGCAAACCACAGCCGGGACGTGTCGCCCTGGCCGACGTCAATGACGTACTGCGACGGCTGATATCGCCGGCCCATCTGCTCCACGCGGATGATATGGCGTCCGGTCGGCACCTCGATGATCGCCGGGGTGGTGCCGGCGCTCTCCTTGCCGTCCACGAGCAGGCGCGGGGCGCCGCCGCGCACCATCACCTCGACGTGGCCATTGGCCGCCGCGGCGGGCGCGGGCTCTTGCGGCCTCGCCTGCGCCTGCACGAGCTCGCGCTGCTCCGCCTCGGCCCGCTCGGCGCGCCGCTGTGCATCGAGCGCAATCTTGCGTGTCTCCTCGAGTTCACGCGCGAGACGCTCGGCGAGCGTGTCGGCGGCCGGCGCCGCCACAGGCGCCGGTGCCGCGTTGCGGGAGGTCCGCCAGGCGTTCAGGCCGAATGCCACCGCCGTCAGCACCATGATCGCCGCGAGCCCGTTGCCAATCCACTGGCGCCCGCGATGCGCCGCCGGCGACGCCGAATGCACCGTGTGCGGCGCGCCGGGTCGCGGCGACTCGCCCACCGCACCCGTGCCGGCGAGCGCGGCGACGAACGCCGACGTGCTCGGAAAGCGATCAGCCGGCTCCTTAGCCATCGCGCGGCGAATCGCCGCCCCCACGCGCGGCGGCAGGTCCTTGCGCACCGTGTCGAGTGACGGCGGTTTCTCGTTCAGGTGCATGCGCAGCAGCTCCTGCATCGAGACGTCCCGGAACGGACGCACCCCGCTCAGCATCTCGAACGCCAGCACACCCAGCGCATACTGGTCGGCGCGGCCATCCGGCTTGTCGCCGCGCCACTGCTCAGGCGCCATGTAGGCCGGCGATCCCACGACGCCGGTATGCGAGCCGGACGTCGAGGTCACCGCATCGCCCGTGAACGCGCGGGCGATGCCGAAGTCCGCGACCATCGCATGGCCGCCCTCGGACAGGAGGATGTTCGCCGGCTTGATGTCGCGGTGCACGATGCCCTGCGCGTGGGCGTAGTCGAGCGCGGCGGCCACTTCGCCGAGCAGCCGCATGGCGTCGTGGTACTCGAGCGCGCCGTGTTCGGCGATCCGCGCCTCGAGGCTGCCACCGCGCACGAAGCGCATCGTATAGTACGCCGCCCCATTGCCATGCCCGACGGCAAAGATCGGCACGATGTTCGGGTGATCGAGTCGCGCCGCAAGCCGCGCCTCGCGCTCGAAGCGCTCGAACGCCTCGGGATTCAGGAGGGCGTCGAAGGCCAGCACCTTGAGCGCGACTTCACGGTCGAGCGCCACTTCCTTCGCGCGGAAGACGATTCCCATGCCGCCGCGTCCGATCAGTGCGCCCAGCTGATACGCCGATCCGATTTGCGCCTGCAGACGGTGGCGCAGCCGCTCCGCCCGTTCGCCCGCATTGCCGCCGCCGGTGATGACGGCCCCACATCGCCCACACGACGTGGTGAGCGCATCGAGCGTCACCCCGCACTGCGGGCAGGTCGTGAGAATTCCCGCCGGTGTGGTGACGGCGTCAATCGGTTTAGGGGCGCCGGGCTGATCTGTCATTGGGCATTCACTGGCTTCATTCGTTGTACAGGCACCGGGCCGTCTCCGTTAGACCGCCGCAATCTTCCGCAACGCCGCACGCGCACGCTCGCGCTCGCTCCATGTTGGTACCATCTCACGCCCCGAAGCGATGCATCGTGATTCGGGCGCCGCGCTCGCCGGAGGGCCCATTGGGAGCCAAGCGGTGACACACTTCATTACCGCCTCACCCTCCTCCCGGGTCCATCCGACCGATACCTCGGTGGCCGCCACTCCCGCGGGCGGTGCGGCCGGACTCGCCGCCGGTGCTCCGCCCGCCACCGCCCGCAACGCGTCGGCAGCCTCGCGCAGCAGGTGGCCGGTGCGCGCCTTGGCGGTCGCCTGGCGCGTGTCGCCGCGGTAGAGCGCGTGCACCGCCGACTCCACGTCGCGCACGAGCCGGTCGAGCACCTGGTCAATCGCGTCCGCCATGCCGCACCTCCCGTTCGGCCCGGTCAGGAACCGGGTTGCAGGATCCGGTGTTCATCCACTAGATACGAAGGTCGTCCGGAATGCTGTCCTTCACCAGAGGGTCCCCCCAAATGCCGTCACGTGCCGTGACGCTCTCCGTGCTGACAGTCGCCCTGGTCGGGCTGGCGGCATCGCGGGCATGGGCGCAGGGCGAGAGTCCCCAGGTCGGTGACATGGCACCCGACTTCTCCCTCCCCGGCGCCTCGAAGGCCGGCGTGATGGAGAAGGCGCTTCGCCTCGCCGACTTCCGCGGGCAAACCGTCGTCATCTCGTTCTTCCCCAGGGCGCGGAGCAAGGGCTGAACGGTGCAACATGAGGCGTACCGGGATCAGTACGCCACGATCTTCAACGGCGGCAAGGGTGTGACCGCCATTTCCATCAGCTCCGACGGCGCCGATGTGCAGGCGGCGTGGGCGAAGGAAGCGAACTTCCCCGTGCTCTTCGCCAGCGACACGACCGGCGATGTGGCGGAGAAATACGCGACCACCGGCAAGGGCATCGGGCCGGTGAAGAAGTTCTACCAGCGCGTGGTCTTTGTCGTCGGACCCGACGGACGCATCACGCACATCTTCCGTCCATTTTCGGCGCTCTCGCAGGAGCAGTACGCACAGCTTGATTCGGCGGTGGACCAGGTGGCCAAGCCGGGGCGGTAGATCCGGTGCACGTATTGGCGTCCGCGTCGGGAACGGCGCACGGGCGTCATCTGATCGTCAAACGAGGGGGCGGCGGGGGCCAGGGCGCCCGCCGCCCCCTCGACGAAGCCACCGTGACGGACTTCTGACGCGCTCCACCAATCATGGAGCGTGAGGACGACCCCGCCGTCCCAACGAGGGGAGGGCGGGCAACGTCTGTCAGTCATCGAACTCAGGTTCGGCATGCAATCCGCCATGACCCGTTCGTCCATTCTGTCGGTACGCTCCGGCGCGGTCACCGTCCGAGACCTGTTTGCCGCCTCGCTCATCGCCGCCGATCCTACCGCCTTCACGGCCCGCGCCATTCGACTCCGGCTCCCAGCGGACCGCGGCCCGGCGCGCCCAATCTGGATCATCGCGCTCGGCAAGGCGGCGTTCACCATGGCGAGGGCCGCCGTCCATGAATTGGCCGAGCGGAACGCAACCATAGCAGGCGGCCTCATTGTCGGTCCCCATGACGCCGACTCGCCGCACCCGAGGCTCAAGACCTTTTCCGGCGACCATCCGCTCCCCGGGGAACGTTCGTTTGCGGCCGCCGCGGCGCTGGGCGCGCTCTGCGATCAGGTTCCCGGCGGCGACCGGGTCTTCGTACTGCTTTCCGGCGGTGCGTCGAGCCTGATTGCCGCTCCGGTGGACGGCATCGCCTCGACCGACCTCATCGCGCTCTGCGACACCCTGTTGCATTCCGGCCTCGACATCGGCCGGGTGAACGCGATCCGGAAGCGCTTTCTGCGCTGGGGGGCGGGCCGGCTGGCCCAGCAGCTCGCGCCGGCGCGCATCGAACTGATCGTGCTCTCCGACGTGATCGGTGACGACCTGGCGAACATCGCCTCGGGGCCCTGCGTCCCGGATGCCTCGACGGCCGTGGACGTACGCGTGCTCCTCGACGACACGGCCCTCGCGGACCGAACGCCTCGGGCATTGCTCAAGTACCTCGACGAGGTAATGCGCGGCGAGCGCCTCGAGACGCCCAAATCCGACGCACCCGCCTTCCTCTTCGCCGGCGTCCCGGCGGTCCACGGGAACGGCGGCGTGCTCGACGCCGGCGCCCTTCGCGCCCGGGTGCTGGGCTTCGAACCGGTGGTCATCGTGAACGAGCCGCTCGTCGGCGAGGCCGCACTTGCGGGGGAGCGCGTCGCGGCGGCGGCGATGGCCTTGCCACGGGGCGGCGTTGCCCTCTGGGGCGGCGAGACGACCGTCACCATGAGCCCGGGCGAGGGTACTGGAGGGCGCTGCCAGGAAATGATGCTCGCGGCGGCCATCGCACTCGCCAACGCCGGGCGTGGCGCGAGCGGCATCACGCTCCTGGGCGCCGGCACCGACGGACGGGACGGCCCCACGGACGCCGCCGGCGCGATCGTGGACTCCACCACCGTCGCGCGCATCATGGAGGCCGGGATGGACCCGGCGGTCGCCCTGCATCGCCACGACAGCCATGAACCACTGCATCGGGCGGGGGCGCTGCTCAAGACGGGGCTGACCGGCACCAACGTCGGGGATGTCGTCATCGCGGTCAGGATGTAGCGAAGCGGAGCTGATTGAGGACGTGGACCGAGGATTCCGATCACGGATCGCGATCGCGGATCCCGATGGGCGATCGTCCATCGTGGTCCACAATCGCGATTCTCAATCGAAATCCTCGGTCCACGTCCTCAATGTTCGCCTCCCCATGGCGTTCCCCCCACGGGGAAGTGAAATTCCCCCGCATGCCAGCCGCTCCGTTCACCGTCGCGCTCATCCAGGACGGCGTTACCCCCACCAAGGCCGAGACGCTCGACCGGACGGTGGCGCGCATCCGCGAGGCGCACGCGCGCGGTGCGCAGGTGGTCTGCCTCAAGGAACTCTTTGACGCGCCGTATTTCTGCAAGACGCTCGACCTCGAGCGCTTCGACCTCGCCGAGCCCATTCCCGGCCCCACCATTTCGCGGCTGAGCGCGCTCGCGAGGGAACTCGAGGTCGTCCTCGTGGCGCCGATGTACGAGCGGCAGGCGGCGGGTGTCTACCGCAACTCGGCCGCCATCATTGACGCCGATGGGACCGTGCAGGGCGTCTACCGCAAGATGCATATCCCGCACGACCCGCTCTTCGAGGAGAAGTACTACTTCGCGCCGGGCGAGTCGCACGACCCCGTGCAGCCCGCCAGTTCGCGCGGCCCCGCGGGCGAAGCGGGCGGCTTCATGGTCTGGAAGACGCGCTACGCCACCCTCGGCGTGCTCATCTGCTGGGATCAGTGGTACCCGGAAGCGGCGCGCATCACGGCGCTGCTCGGCGCCGACATCCTGCTCTACCCGACGGCCATCGGCTGGCATCCCGCGGAGAAGGCGGCGTCGGGCGAGGCGCAGGTGCAGGCGTGGCGCACCACGCAGCGTGCGCACGCCATCGCCAACGGCGTCTTCGTCGCGGCGGTCAACCGCGTCGGCTTCGAGGCGGAGGCGGGGACCAACGGCCTGGAGTTCTTCGGCCATTCGTTCATCTACGATCCGTTCGGCCGCCCGCTCGCCGAGGCGGCGAACGGCGAGACGATCGTCATGGCCACCTGCGATCCGCGTCGCATCGAGGAGACGCGGCGCAACTGGCCGTTCCTGCGCGACCGGCGCATAGATGCGTACGGACCGATCCTCAACCGGTGGATCGGCCCCCGCGAGGACTGACGCATGCCCCGCTTCCCCGCCGAATGGGAGCCGCACGCGGCCACGTGGATCGCGTGGCCGCATCACGAGCCCGACTGGCCCGGCAAGTTCGAGCCGATCCCGTGGGTCTTCGCCGAGATCGCGCGCGTCCTCGCCCGCGCCGAGCGGGTCGAGATCCTCTGTCGCGACGAATCGGTGCGCGAAGATGCGGAGGCGTGCCTCGCGGCGCACCATGTCACCGCCAACGTGCGCCTGCACATCAAGCCTACCGATCGCGTCTGGCTGCGCGACAGCGCGCCCACCGGGGTGCTCGGTGAGGACGGCGCGCTGACGTGGTGCAACTGGGGCTTCAACGCCTGGGCGAAGTACGACAACTACGCGCTCGACGCGACGGTCGGCGAATTCGTGGCGGGCGTCACCGGCCACGCGCGCCGCGTTCCGCTGCGTCCCGACGGCACGGGCCCGGTGATCCTCGAGGGCGGCGGCATCGAGACGGACGGACGTGGCACCCTCATGGTGACCGAGGAGTGGCTGCTCTCCGGCGTGCAGGACCGCAACCCCGGCCTCGGCCGCGCGGATTACGAGCGGATCTTCGCCGACGCCCTCGGCTGCCCGACGACCATCTGGCTCGGCGACGGGTGCCTCGGCGACGACACGCACGGGCATGTGGATGACGTGGCGCGGTGGGTGGCGCCGGGCGTGGTGGTGCTGGCGCACGAGGAAGACCCGGCCGATGAGAATCACGCGCGGTCGCTCGACAACCTGCAGCGGCTGCGCGCGGCCCGCGACGCGCGCGGCGAACCGCTGCGCGTGGTGACGCTCCCGTATCCGCGCGCGGTGATGATGGAGGGGCAGCGTCTCCCGGCGAGCTACGCAAACTTCTACGTCGCCAACGGCGTGGTGCTGGTGCCGACGTTCAACGACGCCAACGACCGCGTGGCGCTCAATACGCTGGCCGAGCTCTTTCCCGGCCGGTTGGTCACCGGCATCCACGCGGTGGATCTGGTGTGGGGGTTGGGCACCCTGCACTGCCTCACGCAGCAGCAGCCGGCGTGACGCCGCCCGCCATCCCTACGGTGCCGACGGGCACGCCCGCCGTGCTGCTGCTGAGCGGCGGGCTCGATTCGGCGACCGTCCTCGCGTGGGCCACCCGCGCCGGCTATGCCGTGCACGCGCTCTCGTTCCGCTACGGCCAGCGGCACGAGCTCGAGCTCGAGCGAGCGCGCGCGCTGGCGGCACGGTGGAAGGTCGCACGCCACGTCATCTGCGACATTGACCTGCGCCCGTTCGGCGGCTCCGCGCTGACCGCCAACATTGCGGTGCCGAAGGACCGTGACGAGGAAAGCATGGGGAGCGGCATTCCCGTCACGTACGTGCCGGCGCGAAACACCATCTTCCTGTCGTTCGCGATGGCATGGGCCGAGGTGCTCGCGGCGCAGGACGTCTTCATTGGAATCAATGCGCTCGACTACAGCGGCTACCCCGACTGCCGTCCGGCGTTCATTACGACGTTCGAGCAGCTCGCGAATCTCGCCACGCGCACCGGCGTGGAAGGCACCACGCGTCTCGCCGTGCACGCCCCGTTGATGCAGATGACCAAGCGCGAGATCATCCAGCTCGGACTCTCGCTGGGCGTTGACTACGCGATGACCACCAGCTGCTACGATCCGTCGCCGGACGGCGCGGCCTGCGGCCATTGCGACGCGTGCCAGCTGCGGCGGCGCGGTTTTGCGCAGGCCGGCTGCGCCGACCCCGTCCGATACGTCGGCAATCGCTGACGGCGGTCTGCCATCGGCCATCCGCCATCTGCCATCTGCGGTCTGCCATCTGCCCTTCGCCATCCCCCCGCATGAACTACACCGTCAAAGAAATCTTCTTCACGCTCCAGGGCGAAGGCGTGCACACCGGTCGCCCGGCGGTCTTCTGCCGATTCGCCGGGTGCAACCTGTGGTCGGGGCGCGAGGAGGATCGCGCGAGTGCGACGTGCAAGTTCTGCGACACTGACTTCTTTGGCGTTGGCCCCGACGGCGGCCGTTTCCCGACGGCGGACGGGCTGGCCCGCGCCGTCGAGGCGGCCTGGCCGGTCGAGCAGGAGGGAGCCGGCACCCGCTATGTCGTCTGCACCGGGGGCGAGCCGCTCCTGCAGCTCGACGGGGCATTGATTGACGCGCTGCATCAACGCGGATTCACGGTGGCGGTGGAGACGAATGGCACCATCGCCGCGCCGCGCGGGTTCGACTGGATCTGCGTCAGCCCCAAGGCCGGCGCTCCGCTCGCCATCAGCGGCGGCGACGAGCTCAAGCTGGTCTATCCGCAGCCGGGCGCCGAGCCGGAGCGTTTCGCGCAGCTCGCCTTCCGGCATTTCCTGCTGCAGCCCATGGATGGCCCCTCGCGCGAAGCCAACACGCGGGAGGCGGTGGCCTACTGCCTCACGCACCCGCGCTGGCGCCTGAGCCTCCAGACACACAAGCTGCTGGGGCTGCGTTAGCCCCGTCCCTGCGCACCAGGCCCCGCACTCCTTCCCCGCACTCGTGGACCTCTTCACAGAATTCTCGTTCGCCGCCGGCCGCCGCCTTACCGGGGTCGCCCCTGATCATCCGTGCGCACGCGTGCACGGACACACCTTCCGGGTGCGGCTCACGGTCTCCGGCCCGGTGGACGCCACCACGGGATTCGTGATGGACTTCGCCGACGTGCAGCGCGCCTTCGCGCCCCTGCACGAGGCGCTGGACCATCGCTTCCTCAACGACATCGCGGGCCTGGAGAATCCGACCAGCGAGCATCTCGCCATCTGGATCTGGAACCACCTCGCGGCATCGCTTCCCGGGCTCACCGCGGTAGAGATCACGGAAACCGGCGCGTCAGGTGTGCGGTATCGCGGCTGAGCCGCGCTGGCGCTACGTGGGCGACGCGCTGGCGCTACGCGGGCGCGACAATTTGAGAGCCTCCCGCGGAGCGCTCGCGGTTCCAGAACGCCGTCACCCGGTCTAACTTGCTTCCTGAATGCGCGCCGTCACCCGCCTCCTCCTCGCGATCGCCTGCATCGCCACCGCCCAACCGGCGGCGGCGCAGCGTGGCGGCGCCGGTCCGCTGGCCGATCTCCTGGCGCGCGGTTCAAATCCGGACGGCCCGTTCGCCAGGCATGGGCTGCTCACGGCGGATTCGGTGGTGCAGCGCGCCCGCGAGCAGCTCGGCCGGCGCTATCGGTACGCGGCGTCCTCTCCCGAACGCGGGTTCGACTGCAGCGGACTGGTGAAATACGTGCTGCATTCGGTCGGCGTGGAGCTGCCTCACAACGCCGCGCGCATTGCCCGCGAGGGTGAGGCGGTCAATCCAGATTCCTCCGCCCTGCGGCCGGGGGATCTGCTGCTGTTCGGGCGCGGGCGCAGCACGCACATCTCGCATGTCGGGATCTATGTGGGCGACGGCAAGATGATCCATGCGAGCACGAGCCAGCGCCGCGTCGTGGAAACCAAGGTCCCGTCGCGCGCATCGGCGCTCACGCTGCGTTCCGTGCGTCGCGTCCTCAGGGATTCCACCACAGGTCGCAGCGGCTCCGACTAGCTCGAGCGGTCATTCCCCATTGCGCCCGGCGAACGTCGGGCGTCTTTCTTGGGAGCGAGCGTCCGGTCCTCCTCCGAGAATCCCCGGACGGCCTTATTGACGTTTGCTGGCGACGCGCCAAAGATTTAGCGGACTTCGATGTACTGCTTTCCCTTCGCCTATGATGGCGGCGGGAATGTTGCGCTTGATGCAACACACTCCTCCACGAGGTGCCACTATGGTTGTTCGATTCGTCGGCAGGTTGCTTGCGGCAATCGGGTTCGTCGCCGCGGCAGGAACCGCGGCGGCGCAGCAGGGACGCATTGTCGGCAAGGTGACCGACGAGGCCGGTGCGGCCGTGTCATCGGCGACGGTCCAGGCGATCGAGGGCCTGCGCACGGTGGCGGTGGCGACGACGGGCGAGGATGGGACCTATGCGCTCGCCAAGCTGAAGGCAGGGTCGTACACGGTCCGCATCACGCGCATTGGCTTCAAGCCCGCGCGCAAGGACAACCTCGTGGTGGGCGCCGCCGCCGCAACGGCCGACTTCAAGCTCAGCGAGATGCCCACGCAATTGAATACTGTGGCGGTCACCGGCATCGCCGAGGAAGAGAAGATCAACAAGGCGCCGGCCGCGATCAGCGTGCTGAGCCAGGAGAAGATCAACGAGACGGTCACGGCGACGCCGACCGACCAGCTCCGCGACGTACCCGGCATTGACATCACCGCCGGCGGCGTGGTGCAGACGAACGTAGTGGCCCGCGGCTTCAACAATATCTTCTCCGGCTCGCTGCTGACGCTGACGGACAACCGCTTCAATTTCGTGCCGTCGCTGCGCGTGAACATCTCGTACATGGCGCCGACGAGCAACGAGGACATCGAGCGCATCGAAGTCGTCCTCGGCCCCGCTGCCGCACTGTACGGCCCCAACGCGACGCAGGGCGTGATGCACGTCATCACGAAGTCGCCGTTCACCTCGAAGGGCGGCATCCTCACGGCGGATGTGGGCGAGCAGAGCATGCGCCGCCTCTCGGCGCGCTACGCGAACACCATCGGCGAGAAGTTCGGCTACAAGCTGTCGGCCGAGCGCCTCACGGCGACGGACTTCACCAGCGTGGACAGCGTCGAACTGAAGGCCGGCCGCCAGCGCAACTTCGACATCGAGCGCACGGCGATGGATTTCCGCGCCGATTTCCGCCCCGACAAGAAGACGGAAATCGTGGCCAACTTCGGCCAGACGCTCATCGGCAACGCCGTCGAGCCCACGGGCCTCGGCGCCGCGCAGGTGAAGGACTGGACCTTCCGCGCGTATCAGCTGCGCGCCAAGCGCGGCCGCCTGTTTGCGCAGGTCTTCCGCAACGAGAGCGACGCGGGCAAGACGTTCCTGCTGCGCACCGGCGCGCCCATCGTGGACAAGTCGAGCCAGACCGTGGCGCAGGTGCAGCACAGCGTCAGCTTCGGGCCGGACGGCAAGCAGACATTCGTCTACGGCGGCGACTACCTGTTCACCAACCCCGTGACCGGCGGCACGATCAATGGCCGCAACGAGGGTGACGACAACTTCACGGAGACGGGCGGCTACGTCCACTCCATCACGCACCTGAACAAGTACTGGCAGGCCGTTGCCGCCATCCGCTACGACAAGCACAGCCGGTTGAGCGAAGGCAATTGGTCGCCGCGTGCGGCGCTGGTCTACAACCCGAACGACGTGCAGAGCTTCCGCGTCTCGTACAACCGCGGCTTCTCCAATCCGTCCACCAACAACCAGTTCCTCGACCTCGCGGCCGGCTACGTCGGCGGCACCAACGCGTCGAATTCGCTCTACACGGTGCGGGCCCTCGGCACACCGGCCGATGGCTTCCAGTTCCGGCGCGACTGCGTCGGCGGCATCGGCAACCTGTGCATGAAGTCGCCGTTCAACCCGGGCGGCAAGGGCGCGTTCACGCCCGCCAACGCGTCGCTGTACTACAAGGCGGCGGTGGCGGCCGCGGCGGCCGGCGGCATGGGCAACGCGGTGACGGCGGCTCTCGCGCCGAGCTTCGGGTCGGCCACGGCGGCGCAGCTGTCGGCGCTCGTCATGTCCACACTGGCGTCCCTGCAGCCGACGTCGGCACAGGTCGGCACGAAGCTTCGCGTCCTCAACCCGACAACGGCCCGCTTCACGGACGTCGCCGCGGGTGATGTGCGCGACATTGACCAGATCCGCCCGACGCTCACCACGAGCTGGGAAGCGGGCTGGAAGGGCGAGATCGGCAAGAAGTTCTACGGCACGGTGGACTGGTGGTACTCGGAGCGCACCGACTTCGTCGGCCCGCTGATCGTCGAGACCCCGAACGTCTTCCTCGACGCCACCACGCTCGCCGGTTTCATCGGTCCGAACCTCGTGCCGGCCCTCACCGCGGCCCTCACGCCGGTCCTCGGTCCGGCGGCAGGCCCGACCGCGACGGCGCTGGCCGGAAAGCTCGCGCCGACGCTCGCCGGCGGCATGGGCGGCGTCTCCGGCTCGGCCACCACCGGCGTGCCGCTTGGCGTGGTGAATCCGGACAACCCGCTCTCCGGCAGCACGGACATCGTGCTCACCTACCGCAACTTCGGCCGCGTGCGCCTGAATGGCTGGGACCTCAGCGGCAACTACCTGGTGAGCGACCGGTTGTCGCTGTACGGCACGTACAGCTGGGTCAGCAAGGACTACTTCTCGCGTGCCGAGGTGGGCGGCGTGTCGGACATCGCGCTGAACGCCCCGCGCCGCAAGAGCACCGTCTCCATCCGCTGGCGCGATGATACGCGCGGCTTCAACGCCGAGGCGCGTTTCCGTCATGCGGCGCGCTTCCCGGGAAACTCGGGCGTGTACATCGGCGACGTGCACGCGTACAACCTGTATGACGCCTCCATGACGTTCCGCCCGAACTTCCTGGGCGGCGCCATGCTGTCAGTGATGGCCCAGAACGTCCTCGACACGCGTCACGCCGAGTTCGTCGGCGGCGCGCCGCTGGGGCGGCTGGTCATGACGCGCATCCAGTACTCGTTCTAACCGCAGAGAGACAACAGAGAAACAACAGAGAAACAACAGAGAAACAACAGAGAAACAACAGAGAAACAACAGAGAGACAACAGAGAGACAACAGAGAGACAACAGAGAAACAACAGAAAGACAACAGAGAGACAACAGGACGGCGGGGCGAGGGTTGCGCCGCCGTTTTGCTTTGGCCTGGAGCGTACTCCAGCCCGCACTTGCGCGCCGCAGCTCCGTCCCGTGCCCACACTCGTTCCTCCGTACCACACCCCGCACCCCGTCCCCGTCCCCCGTTAAGTTCCTCGCATGCTCTGCCTGCTCGATCCCTCGGCCCGGCTGGTGATTGCGCACCGCGGCAATTCCATGCATGCCCCCGAAGACACTCTCGAATCGTTGCGGCAGGGCGTCGCGCTCGGCGCGGACGGCATCGAATTCGACGTCCACCTGAGCGCCGACGGCGTCCCCGTGCTGCTGCACGACGCGACGCTCGAGCGCACCACCGACGGCCATGGCCCCGTGGCGCAGCGGACCGCGGCGGAGCTGCGGCGACTCGATGCCGGCTACCAGTTTACGCGGGACGGCGGGCGCACCTACCCCTATCGCGGCCGCGGCATGCGCATCCCCACGCTCGATGAGGTCTTCGAGAGCTTCCCGGACGTCCCGTGCATCCTCGAGATCAAGGCGCCGGCGGCGACGGAGCCGGTGATGGTGACCATCGACCGGCACGGCGCGAAGGACCGGGTGCTGATCGGCAGCTTCAGCCCCGAGGCGCACGAGCGGCTCGATGGCCGCGGGTTCCACGTCACCGCCTCCCGGCGTGACATCGAGCGCCTTTTTCTGCGGGCGCTGGTGAGGCTGCCGGCCGGCGCCGTCGCGTATCAGGCGTGCAGCGTACCGCCGCACTGGAAGCGGCTTCGTCTCCCGGTGAAACGCTTCGCACGCATGCTCCATCGGCGCGGCATTCCCACCCATTGCTGGACCGTCAACGACCCGTCCGTCGCGCGGGACCTTTGGGATGGCGGCGTCAACGCGATACTTTCCGATGACCCGGGGCCGATGCTCGCACTGCGTGGGCGCCCCCGCTCGGCCTGTTCCGCCGAGGAGACCCGATGACGGCGCCAATGCCTCGCGAGAAGAAGAAGACGAACTACAAGCTGGCCTGGGGCGAGACGAAGGCGCTGATGTGGACGCATCGCCGCACGCTCGGCATCGGGTTCGCATTGATGCTGCTGAGCCGCGCCGCAGGGTTCGTCGGCCCGGCGAGCACCAAGTGGCTGATGGACGAGGTGGTCGGCAAGGGCCGGTACGAGCTGCTCTGGCCGCTCGCACTTGCCGTCGGCGCCGCCGCGCTTGTGCAGGCCGCCACGTCGTTCGGGCTGTCGCAGGTGATCAGCGTGGCCGGCCAGCGCGCCATCACCGAACTGCGCCGGCGGGTGCACGCGCGCCTGCTGCGCCTGCCCGTCTCGTTCTTCGATGAAACGCAGAGCGGCGTGCTCATCAACCGGGTGATGAACGACGCCGAGGGAATCCGCAACCTCATCGGCACGGGGATCATCCAGCTGGTGGGCGGACTGCTCACCGCCATCGTCGCCCTCGGCGTGCTGTTCTACCTCAACTGGCAAATGACGCTGGCGACGCTGCTGTTCCTCGCGGTCTTCGGCGCGGGCATGGCGTACGCGTTCATCACCTTGCGCCCCGTCTTTCGCGAGCGAAGCGTCATCAGCGCCGAGGTGAGCGGCCGCCTCGGGCAGGCGTTCGGCGGCGCCCGCGTCGTGAAGGTCTATACCGCCGAGAAGCGCGAGGAGAAGGTCTTCACTCTCGGCGCACACCGGCTGTTCCGCAACATCGCCCGGACCATCACCGGCACGTCGGCGATCGGCGCGCTCAGCACCGTGGTCATCGGCGCCATCTACGTGGTGCTGATCGTCTTCGGCGGGCGCGCCATCCTGAGCCACCAGATGACGGTGGGCGACCTCTTCATGTACGTGTTCATGGTCGTCCTCGTCGCCTTCCCCGTGGTGCAGATCGCGAGCATCGGCACGCAGATCACCGAGGCCTTCGCCGGGCTCGACCGCATCCGCGAGATCATGCAGACGCCGACGGAGGACGAACATGATGCGTCGCGCGAGCGGGTGCGCGTACTGCGCGGCGAGATCGCCTTCGACAATGTGAGCTTCGAGTACCGCGAGGGGATTCCGGTGCTCAACGGCGTGTCCTTCCACGCGCCGGCGGGGACGACGACGGCGCTCGTCGGGTCGAGCGGATCGGGCAAGAGCACGCTGATCTCGCTCATCATGGCGTTTGCGCGCCCCAAGGGCGGGCGGATTCTCGTGGACGGCAAGGACCTCGCCTCGCTGCGCCTGCGCGACTATCGCGCCAACCTCGGCGTCGTGTTGCAGGACAACTTCCTGTTCGACGGCACGGTGCTCGACAACATCGCGTTCTCCAAGCCCGGCGCTACCAAGGAGGAGGTCCTCGCGGCGGCGCGGGTCGCGCACTGCGATGAGTTCGTGCGGCAGTTCCCCGACGGCTACGACACGGTGGTCGGCGAGCGCGGCGTGAAACTGTCCGGTGGCCAGCGCCAGCGCGTCGCCATCGCCCGCGCCATCCTCAGCGACCCGCGCATCCTCCTGCTCGACGAAGCGACGTCGTCGCTCGACAGCGAGAGCGAGCAGCAGATCAAGGAAGGCCTCCGCGCCCTGCGCAGCGGGCGCACGACCTTCGTCATCGCCCACCGCCTCAGCACCATCCAGAGCTCCAGCCAGATCCTCGTGCTCGAGCACGGCGAGATCGTCGAGCGCGGCACGCACCACGAACTGCTGCGGCTCGGCGGCCGGTACAAGCAGCTCTACGACACGCAGTACCACGCCGAGATGGACCAGTTTATCAATCCGGGCGAGGAAATCGCGCGGCAGGAATGAAAGAGAGAGAAACAACAGAGAGACAACAGAGAGACAACAGAGAAACAACAGAGGCCCGGCGCAGACATCGCGGTGGGCCTCTGTTGTTTCTC
>JAJZRK010000348.1 GCA_021802745.1 bacterium | reverse complement strand
CAAGAGAACGCTCGCCGTGGGCACTACCGCGTCCGTCGGCGATGAGCCGCAACTTGTAGTAGAGCATGCGCCACGGCTGGAGGCTTGGTTCGGGCGGCAGAGGCGGGCCGGCGGGAGATGCTCCTCGCATGGTGCTGCGATAGTTGGCTGCCACGACATGACTTGGCGCCGCGCGCAAGCATTTGGCTGTTGCGGTTTACGCACGAGCGTGCTTACTATAGAAGCGTCGTGCACCGCCGTTCCAGGCGGATCGAATGATGGGGGCGCTCGCGTCACCTTCGGCGACCTACTCTCTCGACGAGCGAAGTCCTTGGTGGTTCAGCGATGACAAGAAGCGAGTTCACCTACGCATTGTCCTGCAGGGCAATGTGTGCATTTGCATTCGCGGCGACGGCGGCTGGATGTAGCGAACAGGTAGCTCCGGTGCCCGGCACTCACATCGTCGCAGCAAGCCGCGACATTCTCGCCGCGGCCGCTGCGTCCTGCGGGTCCGGCTGCACTGTCCTTGCTGGGCCACAAGGGATCAGCATGGCGTTGGCGTCCGACAGTGCTGCTCTCGTGCACATCGCCGAAGTGGTGATTGCCGGCAAGGTGGGCGATACGGTCTGGGTGCGCGTGACGGGATCAGATACCGAGCGTGGGTTCTTGCCTGCCACTGGAAGCCTGATTGCCACATTTGGCGACCAATCGTACGCTTTCTCGCTTCGGGAGCTCGCGACAGCGGCTCAGCTATACGTGTTCGAGCGTGCCGACACCGTGTCGATCCGATATGACCTCAAGCGATCACGCTCACCGCATCCGTTACTTCGAACGATGCGCGTCGAGCAGGTCGCTGCGACGGCAACTGTACTCGCGGCAGCGACCGGGTTTTCGGCACCGGTGGCGAGTATCTCGGCAACCTGTACGGCCAGCGCCCCTGGACCGTCCACATGCCCTGACATCTCGGTTGCGTTCACCCCGTATGCCCCTGGTGACCCATTTGGAGAATTTCAGAGCGATCCTGGCACAGGTGCGTCCAACCCGATCACGGTGACGTTCTCGCGCCCGGTCCGAAACCTATCAGTAACCGCGGCTGACCCGACATTTGCAGGGAACCTGGTGATCGCGTTCGACAGTGCGGGCAACGAGATCACGAGATCCGACTTCGCGTTTTCCGGAGTTCCGGGCTCGTTCAGTGTGAGCACGAGGGTGCTCTCGGTGTCGCAGATCAAGTCAATCAGACTCGTGCCGGCCGCAGCGGACTACGTTGCCTACAGCGGATTGTCCTTCTCGCCCGCGGACACCTGCCCACCAACGGGTGACGCGTTTCTCGATTCCATTGCAGTGCGCACGGCGCTCAGTCGCGCATGGCACGACTCGTACGCCGACTCAATTCCTGCGTCCGTTCGGCGCGAGCGAGGGGGATTCATCTTCCAGGATACGCTCACCGGTGTCGTGTCGGCGATGACGTCGTTCGACCCGACCGCCACACCATGCATGAACGTCCCGCCGGTGCCGACACCGTCGCAGCAACCGCCGAACAGCCGCATCGTCGGCGCATTCCATACTCATCCCTTTAGCCACGGGGAGCTCCTGCCGACCGTTTGTAACCCACCAAATGACCCGAGAGTACGTGCATACGACGCCATTTCGACCGGCGGCCTGAGCCCCGCCGACTGGTCCTATGCGAACACAGGCGAGGGTGTGCAGGTATATGTCATGGATAGGGACAACGTGTATCGAGGCGGACCCGGTATTGCGACCAGTAATCGTGCCCGACGGGCGGCCGTCCGTCGGTTGTCCTACGGATTGTCTTGCCGGTAGACAAGGGGAGAAACTCATGGCGTTGCGAATTGGCGTGATCTGCATTGCGTTGGCGGCGCCGTTCGCGTTCGCGGACGCGCAAAAGACCTCAGCGTGCGTCCCGATCGACGCGGTGTCGCTAGATGAGCGGCAGACGTTTTCGGACATCGCGACGGGTACCGATGCTGAGTCAGCAAGCTTGCGGCTTTTGTACAGGCTGCCGGCCGTCGCGGACTCGGCTGTGGTAATTGTGCAGGACGCGCGCGACTGCGCGCAGGCGTTGCGCGCGCTGAACCGGGACCAGAACCGGTCACACTCAGAAGGCCTGCGTGACGTGCTGGTGATCCGCGTTGGGACCGTCTTCGTCGTGAGCGATCCTAAGTACAAGGTGGGCGAGTGGACGCCCTATACCGTTTTCGACTCGCGATTCAAGAACGTGCTCGCCTCTGTCGTTCGGTAGGCTAGATCGAACAAAGCGGTCGACTGAGCCGAGGCCGACGGCGGCGCGTGAGCCGGTTCGGCTTCACCTTACATCGTGCCGTTTGCGAGGCGGTCGCGGCATTCCTTCCGGTCGCCGGTTCGCTGGCGGTTGGCATAGGCGCGGACCCGATGCTGCTGGCCATCCCCACCGCACTCGCGGCGAACTGCGCGTTCATGTTGCCGGTGGGGGGCGTTGCCGAACGCGCTGGTGTACGGCACCGGCGCGCTCACCATCCCGCAGACGGGGTAGGCATCAATCGGGGTCCCGATCAGGATAGGGAGTAGGAGAGGCCATCGTTCGCGCACCGTCCGATCATGCGCTCCGCACGCGCGTTCCGTTGATCCTACTGGCGCCGTCACCATCAAGCGGCGCAGACCGCCCAGTACAGAACCAGCCGTCTACGGACGGTGCAACTGTAGTACTAGCCACGGGTCGCCTCCGGTTCGAGGGTGACGAAGTTGATGTTCATCCCGGTGCCGCCCATGAGTGGGTCGGTGGCGTACCGGGTGATGAGCTGCGAATCGCTCGCGCCCTTCCCGAACGCGTGC
>JAJZRK010000347.1 GCA_021802745.1 bacterium | reverse complement strand
AGCAGGGCGAAGGCGCGGCGATCGAGATTCTGGCTGGTCACGTATTCCAGCGCCTGCCATCGCGTGACCAGGTTGAGGCGGTTGCCGACCTTCGCATTGCCCGCCACGGCGCCGACGTGCGGATCGGCCAGCGGCGCCACGAGCTCCGCGACCGTTTGCGGCTCGAACTGCGTGTCGGCATCGAGGCAGACGATGATGTCGGCGCGCGCCCGCGCGATGCCAACGTTCAGCGCGGTCGCCTTGCCGCCGTTCGGCTTGCTGAGCACCGTGACCCGCGGATTGCCGTCGAACGCGCGGCGCGCCACCGCGTACGTGTCGTCGGGCGAGCCGTCGTCCACCACGACGACGTCGAGCGGGCCGTCGTACTGCTGGGCGAGTAGCGACGTCACGGTGCGCTCGATCACCTTGGCCTCGCGAAACGCCGGGACGATGACCGTGACGGGCGGCGCAAATCCTGCCCGGCGCGCGGGGCGTGCGCGCCACCGCTGCACGGCGGCGAGGGCGAGGATGAACAGGAGCCGTCCGACGCCGAGGATGACCGCGGCGAAGAAGAGCCAGTACAACCCCCAGTCCACGGCGCCGATCGTGCCGAACGCGAGCAGGTCCACCGACCGCTCGACAGCGGAGCGCGGGGGGAGCGGCGGCATCGCCGAGTCGCGAGAGACGCCGGCGAGCGCCGAGACGAGCACGAGAGTGTCCCCGTGGGCGCGCAACGAGTCAATGACGGGCCCGAGCGCGGCGACGGTGGCGGAACGGTCGCCGCCGCCGTCGTGCATCAGCACGACGTTGTTGCCGTCGCGGCGCTTGCGCATCGTCTCCGCGATGATGAGCGCCGGATCCCGGAGTCGCCAGTCCTCCGAGTCGATGCGGACGCCGACGGAGACGTAGCCCAGCTGCGTCGCCATGGCGACGGGATCGAGTTCGTCCGTCGTGGTGGGCTCGGCGTCGCCGAAGTACGGCGGTCGGAAGAGCACCGTGCGCCGCCCGAGCAGCGTCTCGATGAGGCGTTCGGTGGCGACGAGTTCGAGGTGCCCCACCCACGGCGCAGTGAGCGAGAGATTGCGATGGGTGTACGTGTGGTTGCCCACCTCGTGCCCTTCACGATAGATGCGGCGCAGCAGTCCCGGGCGGTCGTCGGCGTCGCGACCGACAATGAAGAAGGTGGCGGGCACTCCGCGACTCTTCAGTGTGTCGAGAATCGCGGGGGTCCAGCGCGCGTCGGGACCGTCGTCGAACGTCAGCGCCACCTTCCCGGCCGCTTCACCGAAGCGCTCGATCACCCAGGGCGACGGCAGGACGGCGAGCGATTCGGCCACGATGACGCCGCGCGCGGCATCGAGGCGCAGGGTGCGGAGACCGCCGGCGGGTGGCGAGCGCAGTCGGAGCAGTTCGCCGTCGCCCTCGAACTCCACCTGGTACCCCGGCGGGATGGACGTGATCTCGCGTGGTGACGGCGGCGTCGGGCTCCGGTCAAGGAGGGCCCAGAGCGACGGGTCCTCGGCGCCGAGTCGCCAGAGCGCTGCGCCGGCGGCCTTGAGCCGCGCCACGGTGCCGAGCGAGTTCCAGCCCGTCGCGGCATCGAGAAACCAGGCCACGTGGCTCGTGCTGTCGGGGTCGTCCCATGTCGCGTACGGATTGCGCGTGACCGAGTCGAATTGCACGACGGCCTGCGCGTCACGCACCTTGCTGATCATCTCCTGGAAGGTGACCGCGTGGCCGCGGACACGGCCGCCGGCGTCGTTCCAGTCGTAGCCAAACGTGCCAAGCGCGAGAATGGCCTTAACCGGCCCGACGACGGCCGTCAACGCCGCGGCGCGCTCGTCGTACCACGTCTGGCTGGCCACGGGTCCGGGGTCGCCGCGTCCGAAGTGCTCGTCGTAGAGCATCACGAAGACGTAGTCGCACGGGGCGGTCACCGCGCGTGCCGTGGCCGCATCGGTGGAGGCGGCGATCGTGGCCGTCACCAGCCGCCGCGCCGGCGCCATCTCCGCCCGGAGGTCGCGGAGGAAGGCCACCCAGTCGTCGACGAGGTCGTCCGGCACTTCCTCAAAGTCGATGGTGACACCAGCGAGTCCATACCGCTCGGCGGCGGCGGCAAGCTGCGAAATCGCCTTGCGGCGTGCGGCGGCATGCGTGAGGAGTCGTCGCAGGTCCTCCGTGGCGAACACCCCCGACTGCGAGTCGAAGTTGCTGACCATCGCCAGAATGCGCGGCCGCGCCTTGGCGGGGAGGAGGTTGTTGGCAAAGAGCACGCGTGGATCCACGTCGAAGCGCAGCGAGTCACCGCGACTCGCAACGAAGACCCATTCGCTCACGACCCAGTCCAATTCGGCCGTGTGCGCCTTGTACGCGGCAAACGAGTTGTCGTCCCACTTGACGTTGAAGCCGACGACAAGCGGCGGACGCACGGGGTTGGCGGCCGCCGGGGCCGTCGCGCGGCGGGCCTCGGCGCGCCGTCCCGGCGCCAAGGCCAGGCGTTCGGGGTGCGCGCCGCGGGGCGCGGGGTGCAACGCGAGTGCGGCCATCAGACGGCGCCGGGCGCTGAGTCGCTCACGTTCCCGACGTGAATTGGTGAAGCCGTCGCGTCTTTGGCCGCCGACGACGCGCCGTGCTTCCCGCATGGACGGCAGGAGCGGCGGCACGACGATGCTGGCGACGAGTCCCAGTGCGAGGAGGGACGATACGATCCCGAACCCGAGTGCTACCCGGCGCACCCTTCGCCAGCGTCGGCCGGAAGGATCGGTGAAAACGTGAGACAAGTGAGCGAGGTGAGGGGGTTTGGTGCGGGGGGACGCGAGAGGAAACGAGTACGG
>JAJZRK010000060.1 GCA_021802745.1 bacterium | reverse complement strand
CGCTTCGTTCGTCATCGGTTCCCGGAGCACACGCTTGCACCAGCAGCGCACCCACGCCAGTGAGTATTGGCACCGCGACAAGCAAGAGCGTGGCTCGTTTCATTGAGAAGTCGAAGGGGCGTTGGAAGTTCGGGCGCAAAGAGGAAGACCCTGCCGTGTTCGCGCGGTTCGATATCCTTGCCCGGGTCAATGGCGTGGTCGAGGACTGCGCCAGCCACCACGCCTCGAGCGTACGCTCCCTACCTTCCCCGCAGCTTCGCCACGGCGCCATCTACCCCATTCGGCAGCTGGACGTCCGCCAGCCGGTCATCGTCCCGCACCGCACGCTTCAGCCGTGCCAACTCGGCCTTCAGCGTAGCCGTGAACCCCTCCAGTCCCGGTTGACCGTAGAGGTTGTGCAGCTCGTACGGGTCGTTGACCAGATCGAACAGCTCCCACTGATCCTCCTTCCAGAAGTAGATCAGCTTATGCGTCCGCGTCCGCACGCCGTAGTGCGCACGCGTGTTGTGGTCGCCCGGATCGTGGTAGTAGCGGTAATACATGGATGTACGCCAATCGGTCGGGATGCGCCCGCGGAGCACCGGCATCAGGCTGCGCCCCTGCATCTCCGGAGAGACCGGCAGGCCTGCCGCGTCGAGAAACGTCGGCGCGAAGTCGATGTTCAGTCCCATCGCACTGCTCTTCGTGCCCGGCTTGATGCCCGCTGGCCAGCGCACGAGGAACGGCATGCGCATGGACTCTTCATACATGAAGCGCTTGTCGAACAGTCCGTGGTCGCCAAGGAAGAACCCCTGGTCGCTGGAGTAGATCACCATCGTGTTCTGCGCGAGCCCGGCCTTGTCGAGGTACGCCAGCACTTGGCCGACGCTCTCGTCCACCGACTGCACGGTGGCCAGGTAGTCCTGCATGTACCGCTGATACTTCCAGCGCACGAGCGCCTCGCCGGTGAGCATCACCGGCTTGCCGTCACGCTCGATCGTCACCGTGTCAGGCCTGATGCGGTACCACCGGGCGAGGTCCTTCCCGCCGAGTCCGGCCGGCGGCGCCAGCTTGAGGTCGCGGTTGGTCATGTCCTTCGCGACGCGCTGCTGGTTCTCGTGCAGCGCATCGGTGCGCGTCTCGTAGTTGTCCCAGAACGTGACCGGCTCGGGAATCCACCGGCCGGCAAAGCGTCTGGCCTGTTCGGCGTTCGGTTCCCACGGTCGGTGCGGCGCCTTGTGGTGCATCATCAGGAAGAACGGCTTGCCACGCGGACGGTTGTTCAGGAAGTCGAGGGCCCGGTCGGTGATGACGTCGGTGACATAGCGCCCGGTGTACGTCGTCTCGGAGGTCGCGGTGTACATCACGGGATCGTTGTACGCGCCCTGGCCGGGAAGAATTTCCCACCGGTCGAAGCCCTGCGGATCGCTTCCGAGGTGCCACTTGCCGACCATTCCCGTGTAGTAGCCGCCCTGCTGCAGTAGTTGCGCGACGGTCTGCCGCGAACTGTCGAAGCGGTTGAACATCGTCACGCCATTGATGTGTGCGTACTGGCCGGTGAGAATGGCGGCCCGGCTCGGCGTGCAGATCGCATTGGTGGCGAACACGTTCGTGAGCAGCGCCCCCTCGGCCGCCAGGCGGTCGAGATGCGGCGTGGTGTTGACCTTCGATCCGTAGGCGCCGATGGCGTGCGCCGCGTGATCGTCTGACATGATGTAGATGATGTTCGGCCGCGCCGCCCGGCGTGCCTGCGGAGAGACGATGGCGGGAAAGGCGAGCGCAAGGCAGAGTACGAGCGTCCTACGTTTCATGAGTCCCCCCGGATCGATCGGTTCCCGCGTGCACCAGCGGCTAGTTTGGCGAGCGCCTGTCGGCGCCCGGCGGCCGCGCCAGCGTCATGGTAGAAGCATCATACATCCCGTCGCCTGCAGAAGGAAGTTTGATGGGACGACTGCCACTCGCTTGACTCGCGGCGCATCCAGCCGGAGATTCATGCGGGCGCGGATGAGAACCAAGCGCCTCCCTCTGGTGAACCTACCGAAATCCGGAGCCGGACGAATGATACGACGGCGCGACTTCGTCAAGGCAGGAATCGCCGCGGCGTGCGCGCCGGCGTTCACCTGGCCAGACAGAGCGGCAACGGCGGCAGGCCGTCCGCACATCCTGCTGCTGATGGCCGACCAGCACCGCGGCGACTGGATCGGTGCCGAGGGAACGACGCCGGTCATCACGCCGAACCTCGACCGGCTTGCGAGCGGCGGCGTGCGGTTCGGCAACGCCTACTCATCGACGCCGACGTGCACCCCGGCGCGCGCAGCCCTGCTGACGGGGATGTCCCCGTGGAACCACGGCCTCCTCGGGTACGGTACTGTCGCCGAACGGTATCCGGTGGAAATGCCCCGCCTGCTGCGCGAGGCCGGCTACTACACGGCCGGCATCGGCAAGATGCACTGGCATCCCCAGCGCTCCACACACGGGTTCAACGAGACGCTGCTCGATGAGTCCGGACGCGTCGAGTCCCCGGAGTTCCGCAGCGACTACCGTTCATGGTTCTGGTCCGAGGCGCCTGACGACGATCCCGATGCAACGGGGCTCAACTGGAACGGATACGAGGCGCGCCCGTATGCGCTGCCGGAACGCCTCCATCCCACCACCTGGACCGGCGACACCGCGGTCCGTTTCCTTCGCGACTACGAGCGCCGGGAGCCGTTCTTCCTCAAGGTGTCGTTCTCGCGGCCGCACAGCCCGTACGATCCACCGAAACGGTGGATGGACCGCTACGACGACGCCAGCATTCCGCCGGCGGCCGAAGGCGCCTGGGCCGACGCATATCGCGTGCCTTCCGACAACGGCCGGGCGCCATGGCACGGCGAGTTCGGACCGGCGCAGGTACGCAGCTCGCGGCAGGGCTACTGCGGCTCGGTCAGCTTCGTGGACGAACAGATCGGGCGCGTGCTGGCCACGCTGCGGGATCGCGGTTGGCTCGACAACACGCTCGTGGTCTATCTCTCCGATCACGGCGACATGCTCGGGGATCATCATCTCTGGAGGAAGAGCTACGCCTATCAGGGCTCCGCGCGCATTCCGATGATCGTGCACTGGCCGGCCGGGTGGACGGGGGCGCGCGGGCGCGTGCTGCCGAACCCGGTCGAGATTCGCGACGTACTCCCGACACTGCTCGACGCGGCCGGCGCGGCGATTCCCCCGCAGGTGGATGGGCGGTCACTCCTCACACTGGCGCGCGATCCCGCCGCATCCTGGCGCCCGTGGATCGACCTCGAGCACGACGTGACCTACAGCGCGGAGAACCACTGGAACGCGCTGACCGACGGCAAGCGGAAGTACATCTTCCATGCGATGACCGGACGCGAGCAGTTGTTCGACCTCGAACACGATCCGCAGGAAGTGGTTGATCGCGCCGGCGATCCCGGGTGGAGCGACGAACTGCGCGCCTGGCGCGACCGGATGATCGCGCACCTCGCCCCGCGCGGCGCTCCGTGGGTCGTGGAGGGCAAGCTCGGCCTCCGCACCTCGCGGCAGTTGCACTCGCCGAACTACCCGGGATAGGCGGCCGGGCGATGCCGCGCGCGCCGCTGCCGGAGAAGACTTCCGACATCCACATCCTGGCGAAGCCGTCGGGGGCCATCTGCAACCTCGACTGCGCCTACTGCTTCTACCTGGAGAAGCAGCGCTTCTACCCGAAGGAGTCGGGTGGCGTCAGGATGGCGGACGACGTCCTGGAGCGATACACGCGCGACTTCATCGCGGCGCAAGCCGGCGCGAACGTCACGTTCGCGTGGCAGGGGGGCGAACCGACGCTTCTCGGCGTGGACTTCTTCAGGCGCGCCGTGTCCCTGCAGAAGCAGTATGCC
Organism: bacterium; assembly: GCA_021802745.1. Next base: position 11,825 of record JAJZRK010000060.1, on the reverse strand, counting down.
GCCGGACGGACGATCACCAACACCCTCCAGACCAACGGAATCCTCCTCGATGACGCCTGGGGCGACTTCCTGGCGCAGGAGAAGTTCCTCATCGGCGTCTCCATCGACGGCCCGGGCGAGCTGCACGACGCCTTTCGCGTGGGGAAAGGTGGCCAGCCGACGTTCGAGCGTGTGATGAAGGGGATCCGCCTGTTGCAGGCGCATGCGGTCGAATTCAACACCCTCACCTGCGTGCATCACAGGAACTCCGGAGCGCCGCTCGAGGTCTATCGGTTCCTCAAGGAGATCGGCAGCGGTTTCATGCAGTTCATCCCGATCGCCGAACGCCGGCGGGTCAGGGCGTCCGGTCCGCATGAACTGGTTCCTCCCGCCTTCACGGGGCGTGCGCGCGTGGCCGAGTGGTCGGTGGAGCCGGAGCAATACGGCAGCTTCCTCACCACGATCTTCGACGAATGGGTGCGGCACGACGTCGGCCGGGTCTTCGTGCAGCTCTTCGACGTGTCGCTGGAGATCTGGGCGGGTCTTGCGCCCAGCCTCTGTGTGTTCAGGGAGGAGTGCGGCGACGCGCTCGCGCTCGAGCACAACGGCGATCTCTATTCGTGTGATCACTTCGTCTACCCGGAGAGCAGGCTTGGCAACATCGTTGAGGAAGGGATTGCCGCGCTCGCGCATTCGCCGCGGCAGCGGAGGTTCGGTGCCGCCAAGCGCAAAGCCCTTCCACGCTATTGCCAGCAGTGTGACGTGCGGTTCGCCTGCAACGGCGAATGTCCCAAGCACCGCTTCGCCAGGACACCCGATGGTGAGGCGGGGCTGAACTACCTCTGCCGGGGCTACAAGCGTTTCTTCCACCACGTGGCGCCGTACATGACGTTCATGGCGGAACAACTGAAGCGGGGGCAGGCGCCGGCGGAGGTCATGGCCATGGCGAACGCACAGGACAAGGCGGCGGAACGGCAATGATGCCGGCGCGCTCGCGCATAGCGCGTTTCATCGTCAGCACGGCGAGACGTACGCAGCCGAAACTATTGCCCTCGCCGTGGCAGCGAGAGCTGGACGGAAGTTGTCTGTTGACGAACGCACCCATTGCGCTCGCCGAACCGCCCGCGGGGTGTGCTATCGTCCCACACGGCCGGGCTGCCGAACCCCTCGGCCGATGGTACCGGTCAATTTGTCTCCCAGTTCCTCGCGTTCCATTTGTCCCAATGCCTGGAGGCGTTCCACAACATCCGGGTGCTTGGTGGCAACATTGACCGATTCTCCAACATCGCTCGCGAGATCATAGAGCTCGAGCCCGGTTTCGCCGGTGGTATACAGTCCCGGCTGGCCATCATTCCCGGCGGCGACACCCTTGTAGGACCGATAGGGATGGGGAAAATGAAGTTTCCATTGTCCTTCTCGCACGGCCTGCAGCGCACCCCCATAATAGTAGAAGAAGTGATCCCGAGGATTGGCGCCTTGAACCCCTGCAAGCAACGGTGAGAGGTCGACGCCGTCAATCCGGTTCCTGGGGAGCGGTGAACCGGCTATGGCGGCGATCGTCGGCAGCAGATCGATTGTCGATGCGATGTTGGCACACACCTGTGCGCGTGGAATGCGGCCCGGGAATCGCATGACACAGGGAACTCGTGCTCCACCCTCCCATGTGGTTCCCTTTCCCTCCCTCAACGGCCCGGTCGAGCCGGCGTGGTTGCCAAAATTCAACCACGGCCCGTTGTCACTCGCATAGATGATCAGCGTGTCACTATCCAGATCGAGCCGTTGCACAGTCTTGAGAATCTCTCCGACGGACCAGTCAATCTCCATGATCACGTCTCCGTATTTCCCCTGCGCACTTTTCCCGCGGAATTTCCCGGAGACCCCAAGCGGAACATGAGGCATGGAGTGCGGCAAATAGAGGAAAAATGGTTTGTCTCTGTTTTTCTCGATGAAACGAACCGCCCGCTCCGTGTATCGTGTCGTCAGCCTGTCCTGGTCGGCCAGCGTTGCCACCTCATCCACCTTCTCGTTTCCATCGATCAGCGGCAACGGTGGAGTGGTGCTTTTCCGGCCCTGCACAGCGGGTGTTCCATCGTACCCGACCGGCCACATGTCATTCGAGTACGGCAATCCGAAAAATTCGTCGAACCCATGCTGCAAGGGAAGGAATTCGCGATGATGTCCCAAATGCCACTTTCCGAAGATGCCTGTGGCGTAGCCTCGTTTCCTGAGCAGCGTCGCGATGGTTTCCTCGCCGTCGGAAATCCCGATGACGGCAGTGGGGCCGAGCGCGCCCTGGATTCCAACCCGCTCGGAATAGCAGCCCGTGAGGAGCGCGGCGCGAGACGCACTGCACACCGCCTGCGAGACATAGAAATTCGTGAATCGGATTCCTTCCGCCGCCATCCTGTCGATATTGGGTGTGGTGAATCCCTTTGCGCCGTAACAGCCAAGATCGCCATAACCCTGGTCGTCGGTGAAGATGAGGATGATGTTCGGCGGTCTTGCGGGCAACGCGCCAAGGCGACCGCCCGCCAGAGCGATCGCGGAAGCGCCCACTCCAACTGATTTGAGAAAAACCCTTCGAGTCTGTTTCATCGGAACCTGTATCCTCCTGGGACAATCCGGTGCGCCCGTTGCGTCTTATCGGATCTTTCGGTGCGGGGAGAAACCGCTTGTCATCGGTATCCTTGTACTGCCTTCGGAGTCGCTCCAGTTCCCCTGTCAGTTCAATGACGGTTCCGCCACCACGCGGATCGGCATGGGAATTCCAACCAGGGCTGTCGAAGTATGGTGCGACGCGAGACGCCGCGACGCAACGCCGAGGGTGATCGGGTGGGGTTGTTCGGCCGTCTGCTCGGCTCGCAGGCGGTCCCGGGCCGCCCCGCTGCGGGTCGTCTCTCAGCTGCCGGTCGTCGCCCCTTGGCCTCTTGACGCGGGTCCGATACGGGTTCGATGCGGGACTATCGGGCACACCGAACGGTCCCGGCCGGTGCGCCGGGGTACGCGGTGTCCGTGGGAGCCAGTCGCGGCGGAGTCACGATGGGCACTGGCGCCGCCGCGTCAATCGGCGAAGCGAGTCGGCGCATCCTGCGGGGTCGGTTGGCATACCAGCCGTAGTACCGCGTGGTCACCTGTCCCATATCAGGAATGTGGGTCAGGATCCGCGCCAGGAACTCCAGCGGGTCGGCGGTCTCGGTGCCGGTGGTGGGGCCCAAGGACTTGTCGGAGCGATAGGTCACGGCCTGCGCGGCGCCGTCATACGTCAGCCGCTCCAATTGGCACCGTGTAACGCAATTTGAAAGAGTACAGAAGTTGGACACGTTTGCAAAGCGTCTTATATCGTGTGTTCTCCTACCTCAACAATCCCCAGATTCTCTCGTCTTCCTGCCCGAGCACCCAAGCCGAGAACCCGCGCAGTTTTCGGGCGCGAAGGAAGTCGAGTTTCGCCTCGAAGCTGCGCACGTCCTCGAGGAACAGCCACTCGTACGTGCCCCCGTTGGAGTAATGACCCATGGTGACCGCTTCCGCCGGGTCCCATTGCAAGGTCGCTCCGTGACGCTCGGCGAGACCCGAGCCCCATCGCCAGCTCACCGTCTCCGCCCAGGAGCGCGCGCGCTCCGGCAAGGCGTTGTCCTCGCGTGTAAACCAATGGAGTCCCTGCGTCGGAATGCCGAGCGAGAGCTTCTCGGGGGGCACCGATTGCAGAGCGTAATCGACGACCGCAGCGAGCCAGGTCAATCCCGCCTGCGGACCGGGCGGCGTCCGGCGCGTGTGCTGGCTGTAGGACATCAGCGTGATGAAGTCGCCAATTCGCGCGAGCGCCGGCAGGTCGTACGCGGCGCGCCAGCTGTCGAACAGGAAGCGATGGTATCCGAGCGGCCCAGCCAGCTCGTCAGGCCTGTGCACGACCGCGATACTTATCGTGCACCCGGCGCCATGCAGCGCGCGCGCTGCCTCGGCGTACCAGCTCGTCAAGCGGTCCCGGTCGTCGACCGGGACGTTCTCGATGTCGAACTGCATCCCCCACAGCCGATGGCGCCGGCACAGCTCGGCCATCGCCCGGACTGAGCGGTTCCGGGCCGCGCTGTCCGCGAGCAGTCGCCGCAGGGACGGCTGGTGGAACGACTCGTTCACGATCAGGGGCATGACCTTGACGCCGTTGGCGCGTGCGAGCTTCAGCACGCGCCGGTCCAGGTCACCCCAGATGATGCCCAAGCTGTCGATCCGGAACGAGCTCGGCGCGACGATACTCATCCGCGAGACGTTCGTCACGAAGCTGTCGTAGCTCTGCTGGTTGTCGACGTAATAGAACAGTTTTTCGGTCGATTGGGCGGCGAGGGTCGCGGGCGATACCGCGAACGTCACCAGAAGCGCGCACGCCGCGAACCGTGCGGCCCTGAACACGCGGTCGCAGTGCCCAACAGTCAACAACTGCCAGCGCCTTAGCCGCACGGGTTGGCCGGATTCACGTCGCATTCCTGCTGCGGAATCGGCAGCCACGTGACCGTCGGCGCGGTCGTGACGGCTGTGCCGAACCGGCGCGTGTCTTCCCACCGCAGCCCCTGCTCGTACAGCTCATAACGTCGCTGTCTCGCGATCTCCGCCAGAATCTCCGCCTGTGTCGCAAGCACGATCGGCGGAAGCCCCGCGACCGGCTCATCTATGGAAGAGCTTGTTTGGGTTCGCACCTCGTTGACCAGGACCAGCGCCGGAACCAGCTGATTCGTCCGGGCATATGCTTCCGCCTTGATCAGCTTCATTTCGTCGGGCAGGTAGAGTGGGAAGGCTGCGTCGGGCGTAGAATACTTCCGAAGGAAGACAAGGAGCGAATCGGGATTTCCCTTCGGTCCGGCGATTGCGGTATTGAGCCAGTAGGCTGGTCTCCGGTCACCGCTCTCCGCCTGAGTGACAAAGCTCCGAAGTCCCGCCACGTAGCCAAGCTGGAACGCAAGGTTCTCGATCGGGTTCCGGCTCGGCGTCGGGTACGACAGGACCGAGAGGATGGTTCTGCTGACCCGATCGGACGCGGTCACCGCGTCGGTGTATCGCGCCGCCATCAGGTAGTAACGCGCTAGCATGGCGTCGATCATGTTGCGAAGATCGAATCCGGTTCCCGCGACACGGGCACGGAACCCGGCCAGGTCTGCGTCGGAGACGTTGGCCACATCGGCACGCGCGGACTCGAGCAACGTCAGAATCGTGTCGAGCGCCACCGCGCGCGTCTGCGGTATGGAGCCTCCGGTGGTCATCACGACCGGTACCTTCTCGTACTGCTGGATCAACATGCCATATGCCATGGCCTTGAACAGCTTGGCCAGCGCCATGGTACCCGCGCGCAATCCCGCGCCGAGTTCCACCTGGTCAGCACCAGCAAGCACCGTATTTGCGGATTTGATTACCGAATACGATGCCGCCCATGGTGCTTCAACGACTCCGTACGAGCGGTCGAAATTCTGGCCCGTGAGCAGCGACTGATACGAGATGAGCGCCTTGGTCTGCGTTCCCCACTCATCAGTGACGAGCGAGTTCGTTACCATGTAGTCGTCGATGGCCTGCGCGAATTGTCCCTGCATTCCGACCGCGACCGCGAGCAGCCCGTCGCGGTCGGTGATGACCGCTTCTTCGGTCGGCGCGTTGGGATTGGTCAGCTCGAGATCGCACGCGCTGATGCCAAGCGCCATCACGGCAGCAAGCGCCAGACTGGACCAGGATACCCCGAGGTTCATCGTGCCGGCTCGCCTCGGCGCTTGCTGCAGCCCGCGCGCGTCACTGATGCGTCCGTCGATTGAAGTCATTCGCGCACCTTAATGGTCGAAGGACAGGCCGATGCTGAACTGACGAGGCAGTGGAGTTGTAGCGAAGTCCACACCTCGCGACACCGTACTGGCTGAGAACATGTTGGTTTCCGGATCGAGACCCCTGTACTTGGTCCAGGTCGCGAGATTGCGTCCCGCCAAGCGGACGGATCCGTTCTGGACGCCGAGGCGCCGCACCAGAGCAGGACCCAGCGTGAACTGGATGGCGAGCTCACGCAGCTTCACATAACTCCCATCCTCGATGTACTCCTCGTAGATGAGACTCCTGCCTGCGGGGTTCAGCGAGAAGGTTCGGAACACCGTGTCGGCGCTGATCTCGCGTTCATTCACCTTTGCCACGCCGAACAGTTCCGAAATCCTGCGCGTAAAGTTTGCCACGTCGTTTCCGAAGCGGCCATCGAACAGCACGCTCACCTTCAGTCGGTCGCCGAGATCGAACTCGTTGCCGAGGGTGGCGATGAACTTCGGGTTTGGATTGCCGATGACGCGTCGGGCCGGAACAATCCGTCCATTGGATAATGTCACGGTTTCGCGATAGGGTAGCAGCAGTGCTTTGCCGCCGACCGTGACCTCTTTGTACGCTATGGCACCCTCCGGCGTCCGAGCGTACGTTCCTCCGAAAAACACGCCGATCGGCTGTCCGATTATCACGGCGTTGAGATAATCGAAGACGAGTGTGTCCGCCGCGGTGACGAGCTTGTCGATCTTGTTGCGATTCGCCGAATAGGAAAAGCGCGTCCGCCACCCGAAGTTCCCGCGATAGATGTTGATCGTGTTCAGGGCAATCTCGACGCCCTTGTTCGTCAGGCTCCCGATGTTCTGGAACTGCCGCTGGAACCCGCTGCTTGGCGGAAGGGGAGTGGGAAGCACGAGATCAGTGGTCTTCTTGTCGTAATAACTGAACTCGATTTGCGCGCGATCATGGAGGAAGCCGACGTCGAACCCGCCCTCATATTCGCGTTGACGCTCGGGCTCCAGTCCGGGGTTCCCGGCAGTGGTGCTCGAGACAAGCCCCGGCTTGCCGCTGAAAGCCGTGTTGACATAGTTCGCGAATCTGGAGTAGAGCCCCGGCGGCTGACCGCCGGTCTGGCCGTAGGCCGCACGGAGCCGGAACGAGTTCAGCACGTTGCCGATGCGATCCTGCCACCACGATTCGCGATCGAGCACGTACGAGAGGCCGAATCGCGGGAACATCTGCACGCGCTTGTCGGCACCGAATGCAGACGATGCATCCCAGTTCACGCCGCCCGTAAGGAAGAGCCGGTCCGCGATGCTGGCACGCTCTTCGATGTACCAACCGACAGTGCGAAGCTCCGACAGGCTCTGCGACGCGGTTTGCGTCGCTCCACCGACGAGCGTCTGGCCGGGGCCGAGATCCGCGCCCGCCGCACGAACGCTCTCGCTCTTGTCCGAGGTGTACCGGAACCCAAGCGACGTGTTCAGCCCAAGCGAGGGACCGGCCGCCCAGGTATGGTTGGCGGTGAGATCGTTGTTGAACAATCGGCTGAACTGCACCGGGTTCTGGATCGATCCGGTGAAATTCGGGCCCGTCGAGAACGGGGGGACAAAGTAACGGGCTTCACGCCGGTAGTCGTCCAGTCCCGCGACATACTTGATCGACAGGCTCGCCATTGGCCGCCACGTCGCTTCGAGACCGCCGAGCATCCGCGTGACCTTCTCCGGAGCCGACCAGTTCTCGAGCACGTCGAGTGGGTTTGCCCCCAGCAGGGGGTTGTACGGGTACCGTCCGGTGTTCGGATTGAAGGCGGGGTTCACCGAAGTCGGCGTGAAGATCACGCTCGTAAGGACGCCCTGAGATTGCTCGCCTTCTGGGATGTAGTCCGCCTGGGACCGGATATAGGTGCCACGCAGCCCTACTTCCAGCTGATTCGAAAGCCGCTGCAACAGATTGACGCGGACGTTGGTCCGCTCGTAATCGGTCGTGCGCAAGATACCCTGTTCGCGCTGGTAGCCGCCGCCCATGTAGTAGCTGGTGCCGGCGTTGCCCCCCGACACCGAGAACCTCGTATTGTTGCTCAATGCGGTGCGAAAGACCTGATCCTGAATGTCATACCGTTGTATCGGAACGCCGAGCGCCGACGCGCCACCGTACAGAACATCCGTGTATCCGGCGTTGGGGTGCATGTTGAGGTCGTAGCGCCTCGGGGTCTTGCCCCACGTCATGTCGGTGCTCGCCGTGATATTGGGCCGGCCCGATCGCCCGCGTTTCGTGAAGATCTGAATGACCCCGTTATTCGCTCGCGCGCCATACAACGCTGCCGCCGCGGCCCCTTTGAGAACCTCGATCCGCTCAACATCTCCTGGGTCGAAATCCGCCATGCGGTTGCTCAACGCCTGGTTGCCGCGCGGTGCATTGCCGCTGAGGCTGACCAGTGCCTCCGACGAGTTGTCCACCAGGACGCCGTCGATCACATAGAGCGGCTCCGCGCCGCCGAGAATCGAGTTCGTTCCTCGCAGGCGAATGCTGATTCCGCCGCCGGGCTGTCCGGAGTTCTCCGAAATCACCGCGCCGGTGACGCGGCCCTGGAGCGCCTGATCGATGGAGGAAACTCCGGGTGCGCGCCCGACGCTTTCTCCCGACACGGTTTCAATGGTGTTGCCGACCTGGCGTTTGGTAGTCGGAGCGCCAACACCGCTGACCACGACTTCGCTCAACGTGACTGCCGCGGCACGGAGCGTGAAGTTCTGCGTAAAGGTTCCACCCGCCGTAACCGCAACGGTCGCTCTCTCGGGTGCAGAGCCCACGCGCCGCGCGCTGAGTGAGTGCGTTCCAGCGGGAACGCCAGTGATTGCGTAGGAGCCGTCCGCTCCGGCCTGAGTACCCAGTTGGGTTCCGTCAACGCGTATTTGAGCGCCCGGAAGAGAGGCTCCCGTTGCCGCGTCGGTTACCCGACCCCGGATAGTGCCGGCCCCCTGCGCTGCAGCCAACGTGGGACACGCGAGAAATGCGAGAGTGAAACAACGCAGAAGGCCACGCGATCCCATACTTCCTCCTCAAGCACAGGTCTACGCACATGCTGATACATCAGCGACTGCCTGTCAAGCGAGAATGGTAGATAAGAATCTTGGGTCCGTGGGATCGCCTGCTCGCGATGCCCTGCATCGTGTGGACCGCGCCCGGCGTGCAACGGCGCTCATGCGCACACGCCGGCGCGGATCAGCGTGCGCATCGGCAGAATGTTGTACGCCGCGTTCGTGAAGCTGAAGATCCACGCCACAGAAGGAGGAGGCTTGAGTCATGCGTGGAAGTTACCGCGATATCGCAGTGCTGCCCAGCGCGCCGAACGGCACGCCTGCCCGCACCATCACGGTGTCGACGAGGGCGCGCAGCACTTCCTGGCGATTGCCCTGCATGTGGGGTCCCGGGAGCCACACCTGCGATTTCGGCTTTCGCGCCGCGTTCCAGAGGGCCTCGACGCTCGCACGCGGAATGCGCTCGTCCTCCAGGGCGTTCAGCATCACGACCGGCCGCGGTGACACTCGCCCCACCCAACGCTCGGCGGCAAAGCGGGGGCCCGAGGCGAGCAGGGTGGCGAGGCCCGCCACCGGCCACCGAAGTGGCGCGAAGGGAATCTCCCGCTTGAGCCCGGCGTTGATCATCGCCAGCGGCTTGCCGCCGCCGTGCGCGATCCAGAGCCGCGTGACCCGCGGATCCCGTGCGGCGGCGATCGTTGCGAACGACGCGCCAAAGCTCGCGCCGACCAGCTCGACACGTGCGCTATTCACGTCGCGGCGCCCCAGCAGGTAATCGAGGGCGAGCGTTACCGCAGGGGGACTGTCGTACAGCGCACGCCGAATGGACGGAACCTGCGCGACGACGGCGGGCCCCTTGGCACGGTGGTCGCCGTCGAACGGGTAGTCGAAGGACGCGACGATGGTGCCTCGTGTGTCGTCGATGAGCGCGGCCGCGCCGCGACCGCGCTCATGGCCACCGAGTAGCAGGAAGAGGATGCGGCGCGCCGTGTCACCAGGCGCAGGGGCCGGCCGCCGCACGGCGATGCGGACGCGCAGTCCCGTGGCTGACGTGAGCGCCAGCTCCTGCTCGAGCATGCCTCCGTCGTGCCGGACGGCGAGCGTGTCCACGCGCACGAGCGGTCCGGTTCGCGCCGCGAAGACCGGCTCCGGGTTCCGCAGCAGCCACGCGATGCCGCCGAGCACCAGCAGCACGATCCCGGCGGCCGCCATTCGCACGGACCGCCGGGACATCAAGGCATGCGCCAACACTCAAACCTCATGGGTGGGGGGCTCATCCTCATTCGTCGCGATCTACTCCAGCACGTGAATATTCTTCCTCTCGCACACCGCGTTCAACTCCTTCGGCCACACGGTGACGCTCACCTCGCCAAGGTGGGCCTTCTTGAGCAGGTGCATCACGGTGCGCGACTGCCCGATGCCGCCGCCGATGCTCAGCGGGATCTGGTCGTTCAGGATCGCCTGATGATACGGCAGCTTCAGGAAGTCGAGCTGCTTCGTGATCTCGAGCTGCTGCTTCAGCGTCTCCTTGGTGACGCGGATGCCCATGGAGCTGAGCTCGTGCCGGCGCCTGGTCACGGCATTCCAGACGAGAATGTCGCCGTTCAGGCCGTGCATGACGCGTCCGTCGGCGCTCCGCGTTTCGGTTGCCCAGTCGTCGTAGTCGGCGGCGCGCATCTCGTGCGGATAGCCGTCCTCGAGCACCCAGCCGATGCCGATGATGAAGACGGCCGGATACCGCTGGAGAATGGCCGTCTCGCGCTGCTTGCGCGGCAGGTCCGGATACATGTCGAGGATCTCTTCGGCGTGCAGGAAGACCAGCTCGTCCGGCAGTTCGGGGTAATTCTTGGTCTTGAGCTTCGGGAACTCCTTCAGCGCGAACTCCTCGGCCCCCTTGATCACCGTCCAGATGCCGCGGACGGTCTGCTTGAGGAAGTCGAGGTTGCGCATGTCGGCGGTGATGCGCTTTTCCCAGTCCCACTGGTCCACGTACGCCGAGTGGTCGTGGTCGAGGAAGTAGTCCTTGCGCACGGCGCGCATGTCGGTGACGATCCCCTCGCCGACGTCACACTCGAACTGCCTGAGCGCCATCCGCTTCCACTTGGTGGCGGCCTGCACCACCTGCGCGGTGATGCGCTTGTCGAGGCCAAGGCCGCACGGGAACTCGATCGGCGTGCGGGACCCGTCGCGGTCGAGGTAGTCGTTGACCCCGCTTGCCGCGGAGACGATCAGCGGGACTTCGACGCGAAACAGGTTCAATTCGCGACAGAGCCCGTCCTCGATGAAGCGCTTGACCGCCGTGACGGCGTGCTGGGTCTCCTTGGGGCCCAGCAGCGGCTGGTAGTCTGTGGGGAGGATCTTCTCGACTTCCGGATAGGTGCTGACACCCGGTCCGGCGAGATCGGCGACTTTATTGGATGGCATGAATGGTCCTCTCTCCGGCACACCGAACGGCCCGAGGCGCACGCGTGGCGCGGCAGGCGGTTCAGGCGTGCCTTGCGAAGGTGTGATACCGCAAGCAACACGCGTGATGGTCCGTCGGGGCCGCAATTCGAGCATAGGGGCGATGTGCTCCGGCGGCAAGCGCGCGGCGCGCCGCGACCACTGCGATGCCAGCGCGCGCGACGAGCCAGCGCATCGCCGTCGGCGACCGAGAGGCTACCGATGCATGGCGACCGGCATCCGGCGGTTGCCGTACGCTCCGCGATAGACACCGAAGCGCCCGGCGATGGCTGTGCCGCACTGCGAACAGCGCCCGTCAGGCGTTACTCGATACGTACGGATGTCGTACCAGTCACGCTCGACCAGTGCGGCCTGGCAACCCGGGCACGGCGTCGTGCCGCCGGCGCGGTCGTGCACGTTGCCGGTGTAGACGTAGTGCAGGCCGGCGTTCCTGGCGATGTCGCGTGCGCGCGTGAGCGTGGACGGCGGCGTCGGCGGCACGTCCATCATCTTCCAATCCGGATGAAAGGCTGAGAAGTGCAGTGGAGTGTCGGGGCCGAGCTCGCGCACGATCCACCTAGTTACAACGGCCGT
>JAJZRK010000346.1 GCA_021802745.1 bacterium | reverse complement strand
GGGAACCGGACGATTCGGTGCGACCCGCGATCCGGCCGGCGCCGAGTCCGCTCGTGGATGACCGCGCGTCAGCCCCGCCGCCACCCGCTCCGTCGGCGCAGCGTCAGGCGCAGCGCACAACGGAGGTCGCGCCCACGCCAGACGGTCCGCCGCCCACCGGAGCGACCGCGCGGTGCAAGGACGGATCGTATCTCTTCGCGCCGGTCAACGACGAGAGCTGCCGCGATCGCGGCGGCCTGGTTGCGCGATTCGCGCCTCCTCCGGTTCCGCCCACTCCGCCGCGCCGACCGTAGTCGGCGCGCTGGAGCGCGCGCGCCGGGGCTTGGGCGGACTGGGACGTCGGTCCTGGCCATAGCGACGGAGGAATAAAGCGCGCCAAGCCGCTTGTGCGCGGAGCGAAAAGCTGGCAATTACAAGGGCCCCCGATGTGCCCGCGCACTGCCCGTCGTTCCGGCGGCCCGCGTCTCTCGCTCGCCACCGTGCTTTCGTTCGCAGCCGTCGTCGGTTGCGAACGCGCCCCGACGAGCACGTCACCTCCGGTCAATCCCGTCGCCGACGTATCGGCGTTCAGGCCGGAGTTCCCGCGCGCCCTGCTGACTGCTGGCGTCAGCGCGAGTGCCGTGGTGCCGTTCAGCCGCGTGCGCCTGCTGCTGACACGCGCCGATAGCACGGTGGCGTTCGACTCCACGTACGACTTCGACTCGGTCAACGACTCGCTTGCGCTGCGCATCGGCGTCCGCTTGGGTCCCGCGGCCTCGGCGTTCGGTGAGACGCTGCAGCTCGCCCTCGCGTACATCAACGCTGAGGGTGACACCGTCTTCCGGGGCGGACCTGCCACCGTGGTGGCACGCCTCCAGACTGCTGAGGGAGGACAGTCGGCCCCGCCGGTGCAGGTGCCCGTCCGCTACTCCGGGCCGGGCGCCCATGCGACGAGCGTGCGTCTCTCGCCACACCGGCTGGATGTCGTTGCCGGCGACCTCTTCACCTTCGAGGCCCGCGCCGGCGACGCACGCGGCAGCGATGTGGCGAACGCGCCGATCATCTATCGGTCCCTCAACTCGGTCGCCGCCGAGTTGCTGCGTTTCACCTCCGGCGTCGGGCGGGCCACCGGGTCGCGCGGTACCGTTGGCATCGTCGCGAGCCTGCTGACCGGTGCCGCCGATACCGCACTGCTGGTCATTCGCCCGCTGGCCGCTCGACTGCAGGTGCTCTCCGGGGGCGGACAGACAGGGGAGCCGGGCGCGGTACTCGCGCAGCCCATCGTGGCCCGCGTCGTGGATGCCACGAACGTCGGCGTGCCGGATGTGGAGGTGCACTTTCGGGCGCGCGCTGGCGGGGACGTTCCTGCTTCCGTCGTGTCGACCGATGCGGAAGGCTACGCACGGAGTACCTGGCGGCTGGGCAACAAGAGTGGCGAACAGACGCTCGAGGTGTCGTCCGGGAAGCTGTTGGGCTCGCCGTTCACTGTCGCCGCGACGGCGTCCTCCGGTCGGCCGCCGAACGACACGTCGGGGCACGGCGGTCAGGGCGGCGGCTCGGCCGATCTCTCGAAGGCCGTGATGACCATCGTGAGCGGTGACAGCCAGTCGGCGCGTGTGCGCACCGCGCTCGAAATGCCGCTCGTGGTGAATGTCAGCGACGAGAATGGCAAGCCGCTCGCCGATGTCGCCATCAAGTGGCGGCCGGTTGGCCAGGACGGAACGGCGTCGGCCGACTCGACGATCACCGATGCAACCGGCCGAAGCAGCAACAAGTGGACGCTGGGCGCGCGCGCCGGCGTGCAGTCGCTCAAGGCCTCGCTCGATCGTGCGGGCGGTGTCAGCGTGACGTTCAGCGCCACCGCCCTCTCCGACGCCGGCGCGCCGCCACGTCAGCTCCGCTTCGTGACCGAACCGTCCGCGGCGACGCTTGGCATCGCCCTGCAACCCGCCGTTGTGGTCGGTGCGTTCGACGCCCAGGGTCGACTCGACTCCACCTTCGTTGGGCGCGTCAGTCTCGATCTCGGGGGGACGGCCAGCGCCGCGATTCGACTCGGCGGCACCACGTCGGCCACCGCAGTGGCGGGCCTCGCCGTCTTCGACCGACTGCAAATCGATGCGACCGCGGATGCGCTGGTGTTGGTGGCGTCGGCGACCGGCCTCGAGTCCGCGACGTCGAAGCCCTTCGCGGTGTCGAACCCGCCGGCGGCACTGTCACTGCGCAGCGGCGACGGTCAGCAGGCCAAGCCCGGCACGACACTCAAGAAGGATCTCGTGGTCGTCGTGGAGGACGCCCGGCACCGCGGCCTCGCCGGAATCACCGTGACCTGGCGCGTGCTGACTGGCGGAGGAACCATCGTGGCCACGTCCACCTCCGACGCGCAGGGACAGGCCAGCGCTGCGTGGACGCTCGGTTCGCTGCTTGGCGCGCAGTCCGTTTCGGCGTCGGTCCCTGACGTGCTCGGGTCGCCTGTCATCTTCACGGCGACGGCGAAGCGGTAACGACGGTCGAGGTTCGTCAGAACAATCGGAGCTGATCGCCGAGTTGCGACGGATCCACCGCGCGCTGCCCGAGGGCGTGCTGGAGCGTGCGCACGTTCTCCGGTGCATGCCCGCTGAAATGGTTGTTCACATAGCCGTACACCGTCTGCACGCGCGCCGCGATGATGGCAATGGCCTGGCGCCAGGCGTCGAGTTCCTTCGTGCGGTCGTGCTGCACACGTGAGTAATCCACGATCTCGCGGTCGGGCCCCATCCAGCGCAGGTAGGCGAAGTCCGACGTCGGGCGATCGGCGAGCTTGAGCATCACCGAGCGTGGGATGAACCGCGCGTCGGCGAGCGCGAGCGCCACGTGGT
>JAJZRK010000345.1 GCA_021802745.1 bacterium | reverse complement strand
ACCCGCGTTCACCGCGTCGCGACTGGAGGCCTCCACCACCTGGCTCGGCGTCACGCTGACGGGGGGCCTGCTCTCGCGTGACGTCACCACGCTCGCCGCGCCCATCGCACTCGACAGCAGCCTGGTCCGCGTCGGCACGGGGGCGGTGAAGGGCGTCGTGTTCGGCGGCCGCGGCCGGCTGTACAAGAACCTGCAGTTCGACATCAACGGTGTGCGCTGGGAGAGCGCCGGCGCGTATCGGCCGCAGATGGAAGTGCACAGCGCGCTGCTCGTCAGCACGGCGTGGCTCAGCCGGTTTCCGCGCGACAACTTCCATATCCTTGCGATGGGCACCTACAACCATCGCACGCCGATGTTCTTCCCGACGACCGCCGGCCAAGTCGGCGAGCAGACAGGGCCCACCGACATCATTGGCGCCCGGCTCGAAATCCGCATCGAGAGCGGGACGGTCTTCTTCCAGGCAGAAAACACGGTCGGCAAACCCTACGAAACGGCCCCCGGCTACCTGATGCCGCGCCGTCTTCAGTACTACGGCTTGCGGTGGAACTTCTGGAACTAGGCACGTTGCAGGGTGACCTTGCCAAAGCCACTGATTTTCAATAACTTACCTGGTTCTTTATGATTCGTTCGATGACCGGGTTCGGTGCGGCCGACGGCCTCGTGGGTTCCCTCCACGTCAGCCTCGAGTTGCGCACCGTCAACCATCGTTTCTTCAGCCCCAGTCTGAAGCTCCCCGCGGCGCTGAGCCGATGGGAGGGCGAGGTACGCGAGGCACTGCGCAAGCAGATCGCCCGCGGACACGTCACAGTCTCGGCGCGCCTCGAGCGCGAAGTCGCACCGGGCGCAAGCATCGACGAGGTGAGATTCGCCGACTATGCGGCCCAGCTGAAGGCGTTGCGCGATGCCAACGGGCTCGGCGGCGAAGTCGACGTGGCCACCGTGCTGCGCCTTCCCGAGGTCGTGCGAATCGGGGCGGAAGATGAGGTGCCGGACGAGGGCGCTTCGGCACTCGTGGCCATCGTGGACCGCGCCATCGCGGCCCTCTCCGAGATGCGCGAGCGTGAGGGAGCCCGGCTGGCGGCCGTCATCCAGGAGCGTCTCGCGCTCGTCGAGGTGGCCGTGTCGCGCATCGCCGCCCGCGCTCCGGAGCGCGTGATTGCCCAGCGTGATCGTCTGCTGGAGAATGTCGCCAAGCTCGCCAATGGGGTGGCGCTCGACGAGCAGCGCCTTGCGCAGGAAATCGCCATTCTCGCCGACCGGCTCGACGTCGGCGAGGAGATCGACCGCTTCCGCACGCACATCGCCGCGTTCGGCGAGACGTTGCGCGACGGTCGGGGCGAGGCGGTGGGGAAGCGGCTTGGCTTCCTGCTGCAGGAGATGCTTCGCGAGGCCAACACCACCGGCAGCAAGGCGAACGACGCCGACATCCAGCGCGACGTCATCGCCATCAAGGAGGAGTTGGAGCGCATTCGCGAGCAGGTGGAGAACATCGAATGATCACGTTCCCCATCGTGCTTTCGGCGCCGTCGGGCGCGGGCAAGACGACCATCTACCGCCGTTTGATGGCCGACCGCACGGACATCGGCTACTCGGTCTCGTGCACGACGCGCACGCCGCGCCCCGGCGAGGTGGACGGCGTGGACTACCACTTCCTTTCGCCGGCGGAGTTCGAGCGACGGCGCGCGGCGGGCGAGTTCGCCGAGAGCGCCACCGTGCACGACCACTCCTATGGGACGCTGCGCAGTGAAGTGCAGCACGTCTTGTCGGGGGGTAAGCACGTGATCATGGACATCGACGTGCAGGGGGCGGCGCAGTTTGCCCGCGCCTTCCCGCAGTCGGTGCTCATCTTCATCATTCCTCCCTCCATCGACGTGCTGGTCGAGCGCCTGAATCGGCGTGGGACGGAGAGTCGCGACGTGCTCCTGACGCGGCTCCGCAATGCGCAGGGCGAGTTGCACGAAATCGGCCGGTACCACTATGTGGTGGAGAACGATGACCTCGACCGCGCCGTCGCGCGCGTCTCAGCCATCGTGGACGCCGAAATGACGCGGCGCGAGCGCGCGCCGATGCTGGACGAGCAGGTGGCGGGGCTCATCGCCCGCCTCGAGCACGAGATTGCGAATTACGTCTAACCTGGAAGGCGAACATGCGAGTCTTCACCCCCCTGGAAGTCACTGCCCACGCGACCAACAAGTACCTCTCGGTGCTGGTGGCCGCCAAGTACGCGCGCGTGCTCAACGAGTTCCCGCGCACCGGCTCGAAGGCCGGTGAAAAGAAGCTGACCACGCGCGCACTCGAGGAGCTCACGGACGGGCGCATCGAGTACCGCGTGGTGCCGCGCCGTCGCGCCGCCGAGTAGCGGCGCCGCGCGAGAGCGATCGATGCGCCCCTTTGACGGGCGGCGCGTCCTCCTGGGGGTCACCGGGGGCATCGCGGCCTACAAGTCGGCGGCATTGGCGCGGGACCTCACCGTCGCCGGCGCCGCGGTGGACGTCGTGCTCACGCGCTCGGCGCGCGAGTTCGTCGGCACCATCACGTTTGAGGCGCTGACCGGCCGTCCGGTGCATGATCAACTGGTCGCCGCGGGCCACGCGCTCGATCACATCCGCCTCCCGCGTGAGGCCGATGTCCTCGTCGTGGCGCCGGCGACGGCTGATTTCATTGCGCGCGCCGCAGCGGGGCGGGCTGACGACCTGCTGGCGGCGTCGCTGCTGGCCGCCGGTGACACCCCCGTGCTCATCGTACCGGCGATGAACGACCGGATGTGGGCGCACGCCCAGACGCGGCAGAACGTCGCGCGCCTGCGCGAGATTGGCTATCACGTCATGGAACCAGTTACGGG
>JAJZRK010000344.1 GCA_021802745.1 bacterium | reverse complement strand
CGATGCCCGAAGCGGGCGCAGGCGACCCGAACGCCGACGGCTCGCAGGTGGTCTACTCGCCCATCTTTCGCGACTTCCGCCCCGAGAAGCGCTACGGCGGCGGCATGGCCAACGACCTCTTTGTGTTCAACACGAAGACCAACGACGCCAGGCGCATTGTGGACGACGTGCGCTCCGACCGCGACCCGATGTGGATGGGCAACACGATCTACTTCAACTCCGACCGTAGCGGGACCTTCAACCTCTACGCGTACGACGTACCGTCGGCGAAGACCACTCAAGTCACCAAGCACACGACGTGGGATGTGAGATGGCCGAGCAGCGACCACGCCGGACGGATCGTGTATGAGCTGAATGGCGAGCTGCAACTCTACGACACGAAGAGCGCGAAGAGCAGCCCCATTGCCATCACCGTCCCCGACGACGGGCTGTGGAAGCGGCCGTCGCGCATTGTCGTGGCCGGCAACATCGAGGGGTTCTCGCTGTCGCCCAAGGGCGAGCGGATGCTCGTCACGGCGCGCGGCGACATCTTCACGCTCCCAATTGACAAGGGGCCGACGCGCAACCTCACGAAGTCGAGCAGCGCCCATGACCGCGAGGCGGCGTGGTCGCCCGACGGCGCGCGCATTGCCTTCATTTCCGACAAGACGGGCGAAGAAGAGCTGTACGTGATGGACCAGGGCGGCGCCGGCGCGCCGGAGCAGCTCACGAGCGGCGGCAGCGCGCAGCGCTTTGGCTTGGTGTGGGCGCCCGACGGCAAGCGCATTGCCTTCCGCGACAAGGACGGCAAGCTCTACCTGTACGGCTTCGACGACAAGAAGGTGACGACGGTCGCGTCCACGGTGCGCGGGCAGATTGGCGACTACACCTGGTCGGTGAAGGGCGGCTTTCTCGCCTTCAGCATTCGCGGCGACAACGGCAATGGCCGCGTGTACATCTGGAGCCCGAAGGACAACCAGCTCCACCCGGTCACCGACGGCGTCTTCAACGCCTACGGCGCGGCGTGGGATCCGGACGGCAATTACCTGTACTTCCTGAGCGACCGCGAGTTTGCGCCGCAGATCGCGCGCTTCGAGTACAACTACGCCGCCAACCGGACGACGGGGATCTTTGCCGCCGCGCTGCGCAAGAACGTGAAGCATCCGTTCCCGCCGCAGAGCGATGAGGTGACGGTGGCCGCAGCCGAGGCGCCCGCGGGAGCCGCGGGGACCGCGGGGGCAGCGGTGGCCGCTGGCGCTGCAGCCGCGAAGCCCGCCCCCACAGAGTTCACGATTGACTTCGACGACCTCGCCGTGCGCATCACGCGCGTGCCGGTGGAGTCGGACAACCTCGGCGGGCTCAGTGCCATCAAGGGCGCGCTCGTGTACGGAGTGAACGGAGCCGGGTACAACGGCCGCGCTCCGGACCGCCCGCGCCAGTTGAAGCTCTTCACGTTCAAGGACCGCAAGGCGACCAGCCTCGTCGAGAACGTCGGCGGCTGGGCGGTGTCGGGCGACGGCACCAAGATTGCGGCCGCGTCGGGCGGGCAGTTTGCGCTCTACGACGCGACGCCGGCGGGGGCGAACGCGAAGAAGGCCATCAGCACGGCGGGGCTCGTGGTGGACCGCGTGCCGACGGAAGAGTGGAACCAGATCTTCCACGAGGTGTGGCGCCGCTATCGCGACTACTTCTACGTCGGGAACATGCACGGCTTCGACTGGGCGGCGATCGGCAAGCGCTACGAGGGGTGGCTGCCGTACGTCGCGCACCGGTCGGACCTGAACTACGTGATCCAGGAGATGATTTCCGAGCTCACGGTGCAGCACACCTACATCGCGGGCGGCGACTTCACGCTGCCGGCACGCGTGCCGGTGGCGCTGCCCGGGGCGCGGATCGCGCTCGATCCGGCGAGCGGAAGGTACCGGCTGGCCAAGATCTATCAAGGCCAGAACGAGGAGGCCGTCTATCGCGCGCCGCTCACGGAGACGGGCGTGAATGTCGCCGAGGGCGAGTATCTGCTGGCCATTGATGGGATGGCGTTGCGAGCGGATGAAGATCCGTACGCCCTTCTGCGCGGCAAGGCGGATCGCCCGGTGCAGCTGACGGTGAACAGCAGGCCGTCGCCCGACGGCGCGCGCACGGTAACGTTCACTCCGGTCACCGACGAGAGCGACCTCGCCTACCTCGACTGGACGCAGCGCAATCGCCAGATAGTGGACAAGCTGTCGGGCGGCCGCGTCGGCTACCTGCACATTCCCGACATGGGAGCGCCGGGCATCCGCGAGTTCATCAAGTGGTACTATCCGCAGCTCGACAAGGAAGCGCTCGTAGTGGACGTGCGGGCGAACGGCGGCGGCAATGTGTCGCGGATGATCATCGAGCGCCTGCGCCGCAAGCTGCTGGGCGTGAACTACGGGCGGGTGGGGAGCAGCCTGGGGAACACGTATCCCGACGGGGTGTTCATCGGGCCGATGGCGACGATTCTCGACGAACGGTCGTCGAGCGACGGTGACATCTTCCCGTACATGTTCAAGCAGGCCGGGCTCGGCGTGCTGGTCGGCCGACGTTCGTGGGGCGGCGTGGTGGGGATCGGCGGCGGCGTGCCGCTCATTGACGGCGGCTCGATCAGCGTGCCGGGGTCCGGCCTGGCAAGCCCCGACGGCCAGTGGGTGATCGAAGGATACGGTGTGGACCCCGACATCAACGTGGAGAACGATCCCAAGTCGCTGATTGCCGGGCGCGATCCGCAGCTGGAGCGCACGGTGGCCGAGTTGATGAAGCAGATTGCCGGGCGGAAGGTGAAGCTGCCGCCGATGCCGGCAGCGCCGGTGAAGGCGCCGAAGTAGTGTCGGCGTTCAAAGGCACTGCGACCC
>JAJZRK010000059.1 GCA_021802745.1 bacterium | reverse complement strand
ATGGCGCGATCGTCGAGGCGCAGCACCGCGATGCCGCGGCGGCCAAGCGTGTCGGCCACCTGCCGGAAGATCCGGTACCCCGGCACGAGCGGGATGTACTCATCGCGATCTTCCTGCCCGCTCCCCGTAATGGTGACGACCGCGGGAACCTTCTTCGTCGCGTCCTTCGGGACGGTGAGCGTGCCGGTGAGCACGTGCCCCGCCGGCGTCTTCACGGTCACTTCCTCGGCGCTATATGGCGCCCCCGCGGGGGCGCCGTAGTCGGGCCGGCCGATAGCGATCTTGTCGGCGGCCGCGCCGTCCACGCGCGTGATCACGATATTCTGCGCCGGCACCAGGCCGCCGCTGATCTGGCCGCTGGCGTCGAGGCTGAACCGCGTCTCCTGCCCCGCGATGCGCACGCTCACGGTGTCCTTCGCGGCGAAGTCGAAGGTCACGTCGAGCTGCACGCCCGCCGAGAGCACGAACATCGGCAGCATCACCTGCGTCTGGTTCGCGGCCAGCGTCCGCCGCAGTCCCTGGGCGCGCGCCACGGCGAGCTCGAACATCGCGAACTCGTTGTTCATCAGCGGCAGCGGCGCGTCGTGCACGGCGCGGGCCAGCCTCCGCTCGGTGGCACCGGCCTGCACCGTGATGTGCGCCGAATCGGCGCTCATCGTCTGCGTGCCGCTCTGCAGCGGCGGCGTGTCAATGCTCGCGCCGGCCCCCCACGCCTTGTACGTGAGCGTGGGCACGAACGGACCCAGGCCCACCTCGGCGACGAACGTCATGCGGCCCTGGCCGCGCATGGTGATGTCGCCGCTGATGCTCGAGCGGCTGCGATTGATGCGCTCGACGACGAGCGTGTCGTTGCCCTTCGTCAGCAGGTAAGCCGACTGCGGCACCGACGCCGGCGCCGCGGCGGTTTCCTGGCTGGCGGCGGCGCGCGGCGTCAGCGCGAGAAAGAGGCCGAGCCCAAGCAGGGCCGCAATCAGCACGACGAGGATGATGAGCCACTCGTTGCGGTCGCGTTCGGTGGCTTCACCGGACGACGGGGACATCGAAGACTCCTCGCCGGACTCCGGCAAGTGCAGGCGGCGAATGAGCAGGACGAGCGCCAGCGCGATGACGACGCCGGCAATGGCGACGGAGATCCACGGCGTGCTGAGGTGCAGGTTGCGATTCCCGTGGAGCCCGGCGCCGAGCAGCGCGGCGACCACGCCGGCGAGCAGCGCGGCGCGTCGGGCGGCCGGCGTTCGGTAGCGGCGCGAAGAATGCGGAATGAACATCATGGCTCCGACTTCGGGTCATGGTCGTCGGGGGCGTCGGGCTCGCTCTGCTCCTTCATCCAGGAGAAGAAGGCGATGAGGCCGAAGATGAGCGTGAGGCCCAACACGGCGAGACCGACAGCGAACGGCGGCGGATTATTGCTGCGGGGGCCGGCGATGAAGACGAACAGCGAGATGCAAACGAAGACGACAAAGACCACGAACATGCCGACGGTCGTGTCGTGCTGGCTCGGCGCCTTGCCGACCTTTCCCTGCAGCATGTGGGGCGGACGAATGAAGACCATGGCTACTCCTGTTCCGGCTCGGACTCGTGCACCGCCGCCTCGTCCGCGGCATCCCTCCGGGGAAGCCGGCCGCGGCGCCGGAGCGCGTCACGCAAGAGGTACTCGATCTGCCCGTTCAGGCTGCGCATGTCGGTGGCGGCCCAGCGCTGGATGGAGGCCAGCACTTGGTCGTCGATGCGAAGCAGAAAGGGTTTGCGGGGCATGGAGAGAAGACGGTGGACGGTGGACGGTAGACGGTAGACGGTGGACGGTGGACGGGAGACCGTGCGGCTGGCGGCGGTTATCAACCGTCCACCGTCAACCGTCCACCGTCAGCCAGTCGCTGTTCAGGTATAGAGGCTGCCCGTATTCACCACCGGCTGCGTCGAGCGCTCACTGCAGAGCACGACCAGCAGGTTGCTCACCATCGTGGCTTTCCGCTCGTCATCGAGCTGCACGATGTTCTTCTTGGCGAGCAGTTCGAGCGCGTTCTCCACCATGCCGACGGCGCCCTCGACGATCTTGTAGCGCGCGGCGATGATGGCGCTCGCCTGCTGGCGCTGGAGCATGGCGGCCGCGATCTCCTGGGCGTATGCCAGGTGCGAGATGCGCGCCTCCACGACTTCCACGCCGGCCCGGCTGAGCCGCTCCTGCACCGCGGCCTGCAGGTGCTTGCTCACCTGCGCCGCATGCGTCGAGAGCGACTCCTCGCCCTCCTGGTGGGCGTCGTACGCGAACTGCGACGCCGTGGCGCGGAGCGCCGACTCCGTCTGCACCGTCACGTACTTCTCGTAGCTGTCCACCTCAAACAGCGCCTCGGCCGTCTCGACGACCTTCCAGACCACGATCGCGCCGATCTCGATCGGGTTGGCGTGGATGTCGTTCACCTTGAGCTTGGCCGTCTCAAAGTTGCGCACGCGCAGCGAGACGCGGCGCTTCACGAGGAACGGATTGGCCCAGTAGAAGCCGTCCTGCTTCACCGTCCCCTTGTACTTGCCGAAGAGGACGAGCGCCTTGGCGTCGTTGGGGTTGACGATGAAGAGCCCACCGAGGCAGAAGAGCGCGATGATGAGCACGAGGACCGAGATGACGACGGCCCCCGGCTTCTCAAGCGACGCGTTCCGGATGATGGAGAGGAAGGCGAGGACGGCGAGCGTCAGGAGGAGGAAGAGCCAGACGTAGCCGTTGGATGCGGTGGTTTGTCTTTCGCGGTACATGGGTGATCACTCGAGGAGGGTGATGGCAAAATGATATCATTTTGAAAGCAAGAAGTCAAATTCTATTCTAAGTCATTCACTTGCAATGAGTTTTGGATCAGACAAACAGAGTTTGCGCTGACAAACAAAGCGGCTTCGTCAGTGACCGAGATGCCATGTCCGATCATGGCAGTCGCAATGGCGGTCGGGCGTCCGAAGGCGGCGTGCGGACGGTGCTCATTGCGTTCCCCTTGAGCGTCGCCCTGCGGACTGTCGGCAGCATGCCAGACAATTGCGCTCAAGGGCACGTCCCCGCTGCCTTAACAAGGCAATCTCCTTCTAATTCGGTTCGATCGCCGTCGTAGTAAGTCTATATTTCACAATGACTTACGCTTGACTACTTTTGTGGACTTCATTTGATTGACCCATGACTTTGATATCAGCAACAGCATGCGCGATCAAACTGCTAGGCTCGGAGTGGACAAGCAGAGTGGCTTCGTAAGTCTAGTACAGGCAAACAGTTACGGTGTGACTAACTGCTAAGCATAGTACGCTGATCTTGACATGAGAAAGGTGAATCACTAAGGTTAGTCAACTAATCTAAGAATGTTCACAATCCCAGATTCTCAAGTCCAGACGCGCCTGACCTCGGAAAACCCGTGGTGGACCGACACCGACGCGCTGCCTTATCGGGAGATGCGCCCTCGCGCATACCTCCCGTTGCTGCTCTCGCTGGTCGCCGAGAGCACGGTGCGGCGCGCGGTGCTGGTGATGGGGCCCCGTCGCGTCGGAAAGACGGTGCTGCTCCACCATGTCGTTCAGCGACTGCTCGTCGACGGCGTTGACCCGCGCTCCATCGTCTTTTGCTCCGTCGATCATCCGCTCTACAACGGGCGCGCCCTCGAGGAGCTGCTGACCCTCGCGGAAGGCGCGTCGCGCACGGCGCCGAAGTACGTCTTCTTTGACGAAATCCAGTACTTGAGTCGGTGGGAAGTCCACCTGAAGTCGCTCGTCGATCACCGGCCCGCGCTCAAGGTGACCGTCTCGGGCTCCGCGGCGGCAGCGCTTCGGCTCAGAAGTCAGGAATCGGGAGCGGGGCGATTCACCGACTTTCTGCTACCGCCGCTCACCTTCCATGAGTACCTCGATCTCACGGGCACGGACTCAGGCGTCGCCAGCTCGCCCGAGTCGGGATGGAGCGCGATCTCGGACCTCTCGAAGCTCAACGACGCCTTCGTCGAGTACATCAACTACGGCGGGTACCCTGAGGTTGCACTCTCTGCGGAGATTCGGGCGAACCCGCAGCGATTCGTCAAGCACGATATCATCGACAAGGTGCTGCTCCGGGACCTGCCCAGCTTGTACGGCATCGAGGACATCCAGGAACTGAACTACCTCTTCACCACGCTCGCGTACAACACGGCGCAGGAAGTCTCGCTCGAAACGCTGTCCAAGGATCGCGGAATCGCCAAGAATACCGTGCGAAGGTACCTGGAGTACCTGGAAGCGGCATTCCTGATCCGGCGTGTGTACCGAGTGGACCGCTCGGCGAAGCGTTTCAAGAGGGAAACACATTTCAAGGTCTACCTGACCAACCCGTCCATGCGCGCTGCCCTCTTTGGGCCCGTAGACGCCGATGACGACGCCATGGGGGCGCTCGTGGAGACGGCGGTCTTCGCGCAGTGGTTCCATGCGGCGACGGGACTCCACTACGCACGCTGGAAGGACGGCGAAGTCGACATGGTCTCGGTCGAGGGCGCGGTATCGCCCTATTGGGTCACCGAGATCAAGTGGAGTGATCGCCCGTTGACCGACAGTCGCGGCTGCCTGCGTGCCGTGGTCGAGTTCGCGCGCACGAATGGGCTGAAGGAAGCCACCGCGACGTCGCGCAGCGGATCTGGAAGCCGCATGATTGACGACGTGACCGTGCACGTCATCCCCAGTGCGGTCCTCTGCTTCGACGTTGGCCGGAATCTCGTTGGCGGCAAGGTGGAGCGAATGCTGCGCGGAGCAGCGAAGACGGGCGCCTGAGATCGAGTGAGCCGCCGTTCGCGACCCGCATCGAAGTGGGGGCATCGGACGCCGCGTTTCGTACCCCCCCCGCCGTCACAGGATGGTGCCTACCAGTTCACCTCACCCGCCGGCGTGCGGATCGACACATTGATCCGGTTGAACAGGTTGGTCAGCCCGATCGAAAGCACGAGTGCCGCGAGTGCCTTGTCGTCGAAATGGCGGGCCGCTTCCTCCCAGACGACGTCGGGGACCGCATCGCCCCGATCGGCAAGCCGCGTCGCCGACTCGGTGAACGAGAGCACCGCCCGCTCGGCGGCGGTGAAATACGGAGACTCGCGCCACGCGGCGACCGCGAAGAGCTTCTCGTCGGCGATCCCCTGTGCTCGGGCGCTCCGTACCCCGAATTCCACGCAGAAGCTGCAGCCGTTGATCTGACTCGCTCGAAGGTGCGACAGCTCGATCATGGTTGCGGGCACGCCACTTGCGTGGATCGCGGTGAGCAGCGCCTGAATCCCCTTGAGTGCATCGGGGAGGAGCACCGCGGGGTTCTTGAGGCGTGCCGGCGGGACAGGCTCCAAAACGGCGCCGGGGGAATTCGAGGGGGACGTGTTCATTACCAGGCTCCTTGTCACACGATGTAGGTTGGGTCCGTCACCGTATTGACGGAACCGACCGCGAGGATGTGACCGATGGAAGCACCGAACCTTCTGGCACGGCGATTCGAGGAACACCGCAGCCACCTGCAGAAGGTGGCGCTCCGCATGCTCGGCTCGGAAGCCGAGGCGGAGGATGCGGTGCAGGAGGCGTGGATCCGACTCGAGCGAGCCGAATCGGCGACGATCGACAACGAGCGGGCATGGTTGACGACCGTCGTCAGTCGCGTGTGCCTCGACATCCTGCGCAGTCGCGCGGCCCGCCGGGAGGATCCGTTCGAGGGGCAGGAGCCGGAACCATCCGACCGACGGCGCCACGAGGGAACCCCGGAGGACGACCTGCTGCTTGCCGATTCAGTGAGCACGGCGATGCTGGTGGTGCTCGAGACGCTGACTCCTGTCGAGCGCGTGGTGTTCGTGCTGCACGACATGTTCGACCTGACGTTCGACGAGATCGCGCCGATCGTGGGGCGCACGCCGGTGGCCACGCGTCAACTGGCGAGCCGGGCCCGACGTCGGGTACAGGGGTCGGCGCCGACGCTCGCCGCCGAGCAGGCGCGGCATCGGGCCGTGGTGGACGCATTCCTTGCCGCGGCGCGGGGTGGCGACCTCGGCGCGCTGATCGCAATGCTCGCGCCCGACGTGGTACTGCGGTCCGACACGGTGGCGACGAAGATGGGGGGCGATGCCGAACTGCACGGCGCGGAGGCGGTGGCGAAGCGCTTTGCCGGACGGGCGCGTGCCGCGCGCGCCGGGCTCATCGATGGCGACGTCGGCATCATCGTTGATCCGAACGGGAAGCTGTTGCTCGTGCTCGCCCTGACCATCGAGGGCGACCGGATCACGCAAATCGAGGCGGTGGCGGATCCGGTGACGCTCGGCGATCTGACACTGGCGTCCGTGTCATGACGGGGTCACCGGCGGCGCTTCGGCGGCGCATCGCCCAACCAGTACCGCGGCCCGGGCCCCAGCCGGGCCGCGCGATCCCGGGGATTGAGGATCTTGCAGCGTTCGAGCGACAGGCAGCCGCATCCGATGCAGTCGCCGAGTCCGCGCTTCAACCGGGTGAGCTCGGCCATCCGCTCGTCAATGCGCGTCTGCCACATCGCAGAGAGCCGCGCCCAGTCGTCGCCGCTCGGGGGACGTTCGGATGGAAGCTTCCTGAGTTCGTCGCGCACCTCCGCGAGGCTGAGTCCGATGCGCTGCGCAAAGAGGATGAAGGCGACGACGCGCGCCATCGCGCGCGGATAACGCCGGTGGCCGGCGGGCGTGCGCACCGACGTGAGGAGACCCTGGTCTTCGTAGTAGCGCAACGCCGACGTCGCGACATTGGTGCGTTTGGCCAGTTCACCGACGGTCATCCAGACCGGCATGCCCTGGGCGTCCGTGGCCGACAGCACGTGGGGAGTGCGCATGATTGACTCGCCGTCATTGGGGAGGGGTTGACTTCAAGTATAGTTGAAGTCTTAACATCGGGGCACTGCGATGTCAGTTCTACCTTTGCCGAGCGGACAATCACATGAGAGCTGAAGTGCTGGTGTTACGACTGATTCATGTCCTGGGCGGCATGTTCTGGCTGGGAAGCGGCCTTTTCTCCACGCTCTTTCTCATGCCGGCGCTGGCGGCGTCGGGCGTGAATGTCGGCCCGGTCTTTGCCGCGCTTCAACGGCGCCGGCTCTTCACGATCATGCCCGTCGTTGCCGTCCTGACGATTGCGTCCGGCCTGCGCCTCATGGCCCTCGACTCCGGGGGCTTCGACCCGGCCTACTTTTCGTCGATCACGGGCGCGGCATTCGGCGCCAGCGGTGCCGCGGCGATTGGCGCGTTCGTTCTCTCCCTGCTCATCGCGCGGCCGCTCGCGGTGCGCGCCGGCCGGCTGGAGGCATCGCTGGCCGCCGCGCCGGAGGCGACGCGCGCCGGCCTGACCGCCGAACTCGCGACCCTCCGCCGGCGCGGCGCGGTCGCGGGCAACGTCGCCATGCTTCTTCTCATCGCTGGCGCCTCCGGCATGGCGCTGGCGAGGTACCTGGCATGAGCGCCACGCAGACGGCAGCATCCGACTTTGCCGGCGCAACGGCGATGACTGACGAGCTGAATCGGCTGCGGGCAACGCTCACGGTCCGACTGCGACACGCTGGCATCCAGGCGTCCGACACGGTGCTGGCCGATCTCGCGGAAGAAGTCCTCAACGACGCCGTACGCGTTGCCTTGCGCTGGCTGGAGGAGCGCGGCGAGTCGGCTGCGCCATTGCCCTCGGCGCGGGGGTGAACTGCGGGATGCGTTCGCCGCGCGCCGCGTGCGCGATGACGTGCGCGAGTCGCCGCTCGCGCGTGTCGGGCCGCCTGGCGCTCATGACATAGGCGGTGACCGTCCGGCGATAGTACGGCGGCTGCGACTCGAAGAAGGCCCACGCGCGCCGTTCCTTCCGAAAGCGCGTCGCGAACTCGGGCGAGAACTGCCGCGGATCGTTTTCGAAGGAGTAGACACCGGAGCGCTCGGGTGTTCGGCGCGCGAAGGCCGCGAGGCCTGCCGGCATCATGCGGCCGGCGGCGATGAGCGCCTGCACCTTGCGAATGTTGACCTTGCTCCAGATGGACGTCGGTTTGCGCGGCGTCCATCGCTGCATGTACCGGGTGTCGTCAATGGACTTCAAGACGCCGTCAATCCATCCGACACAGAGTGCCTCGTCGAGCGCCTGCTGATACACCACGCCGCCCTTGCCCGAGGCCTTTTTGTAGTAGCCGATCCAGAGTTCGGTCTTTGTCGCGCCGTGCCTGGTGAACCAGGCGCGCAAGGCATTTGAGGCCTTGAAGAAGGTGGGTTTCACGAGAGGTGCGGGTGCAGAGTGCGGAGTGTGGTGCGGGGTGCGGAGTGTGGTGCAGGGGCGGGTGCGGGGTGTGGTGCGGGGTGCAGAGTGTGGTGCAGGGGTGTCGGCGCGGGACTGGCGAATGCCATCACGATGCATCAATTCCTCCTCCTCCGCACCACACCCAGCCCCCTGCACCACACCGCGCACCCTGCACCCCGCACCCCGCACCACACCCTGCCCCCCGCACCGCCTTGCCTCCGGAGGTATGAAGATGGGAGTTCAGTGCTTGCGATGGCGGCCCTCGCCATGCAGGCGTACAAGATCGTGAACGGTGAGCGCGACTTCATGGGAACGCTGTGCTGCGGCAGGAGCGCACCGGCGCTCACCTGTCCGATGCCGCAGGGCCTGTGGCACTTCACGTCGCGCGGCGACACGCTGGCGGGAAACCTCGATCTCCCCGACGGCCGGCGGTTTCGCGATGTCCTCGTGACGCGAGCCACACCGTGACCGCCGACCTGCGACTCGGCTGCCAAGGGTGGAACTACGCGGCCTGGGTGGGGCCGTTCTATCCGACGCGCACCCGAGCCGCGGACTTTCTGTCGGTCTACGCGCGCGCGTTCAACACCGTCGAGGTGGACAGCACGTTCTACGCAACACCAGCCGTGCCGACGGTGCGCAGCTGGGCGGCGCGCGTGCCGGACGGGTTTACCTTTGCGCTCAAGCTCCCGCAGGAAATCACGCACGAGAACCGCCTGCGGCACAGCGAGTCGCAGGTGCAGCACTTCTTTGACGTCGCGCGCGAGCTTGGCCCCAAGCTGGGGCCGGTGCTCGTGCAGCTTGGTCCCGACTTCGCGCCGGCGGAACTGCCGGCGCTCGCCGGTTTCCTGCCGCTGCTCCCCCGCGACCTGCGCGTGGCGGTGGAGTTTCGCCAGCGCGGATGGATTACCGACGGCATCCTCGCGTTGCTCGAGGAGCACCATGTGGCGCTCGCCCTCGCCGACGCGCGGTTCATCCCGCGCTCGGTGATGCTCAAGCTCGCCGACCGCCGCACCTCGGACTTCACCTACCTGCGC
Source organism: bacterium (assembly GCA_021802745.1). The sequence goes on along the minus strand of JAJZRK010000059.1, from coordinate 6,595 downwards.
TGGATGGGACCCGATCGCGAGATCGTGGACTACTCGCGCGTGCAGCACGACCGCACCAAGGAACTCGACGCATGGTGCAAGGCGATGCCGGTGATCGCCAACCGGGTGAAGACGGTGTACGGCTACGTGAACAACCACTTCAGCGGGCACGCGCCCGACACCGTGCGACGCCTGCAACGCCAACTGGGCCAGGTCGTGGTGGACCCGGCCCAGTTGGGCGACCAGCTGCAGCTGTTCTGACGCGACTGCCGGCGGAGGCTACGGCCAGCTGACCGTGCCCACCCCGGTGGCAATGAACTGCATGCCCGCAAACCCCGAGGTCGGATTCGCCCCGGTGAGGGTGATGTTCGCGGTGCCGGAGTTCTTCACGTAATGCCGCGTCGTGTCCGCCGCAAATCCCGCCGCCGAGAAGTCGAGGCCGGTGAAGGTGAATGACCCGCTGCCGCGATTGACCTCGAACAGCGATTCGCCCGTGAACCCGGTGCCAAAGCCGGCAAACGCGGCGTTGCTGAACGTGACCGCCGAAGTGCCGGTCAGCTTGAGCCGGACGTTGGCGAACTGCATCGCGTCCGTGCCGGACTGGTTGATGCCGTTCACCGTGAGCAGGAACGAGGGGTTGGGGTACGCGGTTGCCCATACGCTGATGGGGCCGGTCCCTGTGCCTCGCACCAGGCTTCCCTTCACGCGGACATCGGACATCAACTGCATGGACATGCCCCCGTTGATCTTCACGTCCTGCAGGAAGCTGTTGACCGGGTCCAGGAACGACACGCAGTTCGACCCGGCAAAGACCACGGTGTTGGTGCCACTCGGCGCGAGCGCGTCGCCGTGGGTGTTGCCGGCGTACAGGCAGCCGCCGCTGGTGAGGGTGATCGTGCCGGCGGTGAGCTTGCCGGTGGTGCTCGCGCCGTCGAAGAGACCGTTGTCGCCGCCAATGAAGAGCTGGTCTGCGGCATTGGTCATGACGAGGAGCCCTTCGCTGAAGACGTTGATCTGGTTCGCGTCCACGCGCCCGCCGTTCAGCGTGAGCGTGCCGCCGTTGGTACCGTCAATCTTGAGCGACCCCCACGACAGGCCGACGATCACCTGGTTACCCGTGCCCGACACCTTGTAGTTCCCCTCGACCGTCAGCATCTCGAAGTTGCCGACCACGGTGTTGCCGCCGGGGGTGCCGTCGCCCTTGAGGTGGATGGCGTCGCCCTCACAGGCCTGGACGGCGGGCGCCCCGAGTGGCGCGACGACGTTGCCGTAGACGTAGAGTTCATACGCGCAGGACGTCTGGATATGCGCGCCACTCTCGATGGTCAGGTTGTGGGCGTAGCCGGCGCCATAGTTGGTTGTAGGCGCATACGCGGTGCCGTAGGGAATCCGCACATCATCCGTGGATGTGGGCACGAGGCCGCCGCTCCAATTGGAACCGACCGTCCACTCGTTCGACGTGCCGCCTTGCCACGTGACCACCGCCGTTTCCGGCCAGGAGGAGATCAGTGCACCGCCCGCCGTGGCCACGTGACCACCATGCGACGACGGGTTCGGATTGTACATGTACAGTTCGAGCACGTTCGGCCCGCCGTTCGTGTCGGTGGCCTTGATGAAGTGCCCTGTCGTCGGCGTCGTGTAGAACGACCAGTAATAGAGTTCGTAGTACGACGCGCAGGCGCACAGCGCCAGTTCGTCGCTCGTGCGGGTGATCGTGAACTGGTCGGCCGCCGGGTCCATATTGTCGAAGGCGACGTAGTCCATGCTCCAGATGTTGCTGCCGTCGAGCAGGTTCCACGCGACATTGCTGAAGCCGAGGTTGCGCACGTCGGCGCCGTGCGACGTGATCTTCCGTGGAGTGGCCGAGGAAGAGTTCACCGTGTGCCAGGCGCTGTATCCGGTCTCGAGTTCTCCGGCCACCTGGATGTCACTGCCGAGGTAGAACGCCGGCCCCGAGAGGTACAGGGTGCCGAAGAAGGACGAGGCGGGATTCGCGAATGAAATGGTCGACGCCCCGTTGTACTCGCGCCGCCGTCGCAGCAGGCGGACGTCCGCAGGCTCTGCAGTGCTGCTGCGGCCGCTGGCTTGCCAGCGCGCGGGCGGTGCGGCCATCCCGCGGCTCGCATACGCGGCCGCCCGGCGGTCGAGCTTGGCCATTCGCTCGGTGCGCTCCGTGCGCAACGCGGTGGCCTGCTGCAGGCGCTTGCTGCGCGCCGCTTCCACGGCCGCGCTCCGCGGACGCGCCGCGACGGCGGCACGGTCCCGCAGGGCGCGTGATGCGCTCACCGCGGCCACGGTGTAGGGCGGTCCGATATACGTGTAGAACCCGACGCTCGGCGCGAAGGAATCGGCGGCGCCGTTCTGCGTGAAGTCGCCAATCACTTCCAGCGTGCCACTCGTCAACTTGCCGGCGGTGCTGCCGCCGCCGAAGGTGGCGCTCCCCGCCACGTGCAGGTAGTCCATGCTGTTGGTCATGTTCACGGCGCCGCCGCTCGCCGTCGCGAAGTTGCCAACGTCGAGTTCGTTGCCGTTCAACTTCAGCACCGCGCCGGCACCCGACACCGTCAGGTCACCGTTGATCTGCACGTACCCGTTGGTCGCGAGCACGCTCATCAGCCGGTCCGCGGCGAGGCACGACGTGCACGGGGCGAGCTGCACCGTCCCGCTCACCGTCACGTTCGACGTGATGAAGACGGAGTTGATGGTCTTGTTGCTGCCAAAGAACGTGGTGTTCGCCACGCGCCAGCCGCCGAGCGGGTTCGGGTTGCCGCCCGAATCGGGGAGGATGGTCGCGTCGGAGAAGTTGCCGCCGATCTTCACGGTCGCCGCGCCATCAATGGGGGCGCTGGTGCCGAGAATGTCCACGTTGCCCATCACCTGCGGTGTGCCGCTCATGGACTTGGCGGCGCCGCCCTCGAAGACCAGGTGGTTGATGCCCTGTCCCGAGAGCGGCGACGTGAACGCCAACGTCTGAGGCGAACCCGCGCTGAACAGCCTGAGCGTGTGCGAGCCAGACGCACTGAACGTCGCGCCGGTTGCCGTGAAGTTCCGGCCGACCGACAGGACGCCCGCGGTGAGGAAGCCGCCCTCGAATCCGCCGGCGAAGGTGGCATCGTCCGAGACCACCACCACATCGGCGGAGTTCGTCATGGCCAGCCGGCCGCTGCCGGAGGTGACGAGGCCGCCGACGATTGTGAGCGTCTGGCCGCCGATCGCGAGCTTGCCGGCGGAGGCGATAGTGAGCGGTCCCGTGATCTGCGTTGCGCCGTCCAGCGTATAGGCGGCGCCGGTGACGGTGACCGCCTGCCAGATGGCGCCCTTGAGCGATCCGCTCGCGCCCGCGAGGAGCAGGGTGCCGGTTCCCGTGATCGTGGTGCCAGCGCTGACGCTGCCGTTCACCGTGAGCGTGGAGTTGTTGGTGAGCGTCGCGCCGCTCGCGAGGGCGAGACCGACCACGCTTGCCGGCGCGCTGATGGTCGGCGCGGTGGACGTCACGGGGATCGTGACGACATCGGCGGCGGACGGCACAAAGGCGGGCGACCAGTTGCTCGCCGTATTCCAGTCGGCGCTCGTCGCGCCGGTCCAGGTCAGCGCCACGCTGGTGGACGCGGCGGTGATCGTGACGGGTGGCACGCCGGAGTACGTGGCGGTCATGGTCTGCGGGCCGGCGCCGATGGTCCACGACACCGAGGCCGCGCCATCGGCGCCGGTGGTGGCCGTCGCGCTGGAGAGCGAGCCGCCGCCGCCGGTGACGGCGAATGCGATGGTGGCGCCGGCGACGGGGTTGTCGAAGGCGTCATGGAGGCGCACCGTGATCGGGCTCAGCAGCGAGCCGGCCGCCGCCGATTGCCCATTGCCGCTGACAATGGTCAGTCCGGACGGCGCCCCGGTGGCGACGGCAAATCCTGCGCTCGTGCCGTTGGTCATGCCGGTTGCGCTCGCCGTCAGCGTGTACGGCGAGCCGCTCCTGGTAATCGTCAGGTCGCCAAAGGTGGCGACGCCCGCCACGGCGGTCCTGGTGAGTGTTCCGCCGAGCGTTGCGCTTCCCGGATTGGTCCCGATCGCGAGCGTGACGGCGCCGACGAACGTCGTGACGGTATTGCCCGCTCCGTCCTGCGCCATGACCGTCACCGGCGGCGCGATCGCCAAGCCGGCATCCACGGTTGACGGCATCGGGCCGAAGGCGAGCCTGCTCGCGTCGCCCGCCGTGATATCGAACGCGGCGCTCGTGGCGGCGGAGAGCCCGGTGCTCGAGAAGACGAGCGTGTAACCCGTGCCCGGGCGGTTGAGCTTGAGATCGCTGAAGATCGCGATGCCGGCGATCGCCTTGATGGTCGTCGTGCCGCTCAGCGTCGAACCGCCCGGATTCGCGCCGACCGCCACGCTGATGTCACCCGTGAAGCTCGCGATCGTATTGCCGGCCGCGTCCTGCGCCGCCACGGTGATGGCGCTCAGCGCGACGGAGGCCTTGCTCGAGACCGGTCCGGTGAGGATGGTCAGTTTCGTCGGCGTCACCGCCAGGGCGGTGGCGTCCACGGTGAGCGGCGAGCCGGTGAGCCCGGCGCTGGTGACCGTGAGCGTCTGCGCTCCGGCCGTCGGGCCGAGCTTCCACAGTGTGGCCACGCTCCCGTCGGCGGTCGAGACGGCCGATGCGGGGGTGGCGGTGCCGCCGCCGCTCGCCGCGAAGCTCACGCTCACGCCACTCACGCCAATGCCGTCGGCGGCGAGGACGCGTGCGACCACGGGGGTCGCCAGCGTCGAACCCGCCGGGCCGGTTTGTCCGCTGCCACTCACGAGCTGCAGCTGCGAGGCGGGGAGCGTTACCGTGACCACCGCGCTGTCGGCCTGGCCGGTGAGGAGCAGGGCATACACCTTGGCCGTGCCGCGACCGCGCAATGTCGCCGCGCCGGTGGCCTCGTTGACGGTCACCACCGCGTCGTTCGACGACGTGAAGGCGATTGGCGTTCCCGCCAACGGCTGCCCGCTGGGACCGAGGGCCTGCGCGGTGAAGGTCGTGGTCTGGCCGGGGAAGCCGCTGAGGAGCTTGGGCGTGATTGCTACCGCCGACGCGGTGGCGCCGGGGCCGGTGTAGCGGATGGGAACCTGCACCGGTGCGGGCGGCGTGCCGCCGGTGCCGGGGAGCACGGTCACGGGGAGCGGGCCGCCTTTGAAGACGGTGTCCCCGGCGGCGTTGATGTAGCCGAGGTTCAGGCTCAGGGGCACGCCGCTGGACGGCGCGTTCGCCGGAAGCGGGACGTTGAGCGTCAGCGTCAGTTCGGTGGCGCCGACGGGGAAGAGCACGACCGTGTCGAGGGCAATGGAGCCGTCCTCGCGGCGCAGCGTCACGCGCACCCGTTCGAACTCCACCTGCTGCAGGGCAGCATGGAGTGCGTTGGCCGGAATCGCGGACTCAACCTTCGATTCGAAGGCGAACGCCGCGAACCGCTTGAAGACGTTGACGGGGCTCGAAGCCGGTCCGGTGATCTCTCGGCCGCAGGCGACGAGCACGGCGATCAGGAGGCCGGCGGCAATGGTCAGGCGGCGAACTGGCGAGGCGGTACGCATCGTGGCACCTACCCTATGGGGATCACGGGCGCGATGGGGGGCGTCCCGAGACGACAGAAGCAGAATGCTCTAACGTACGGGCGAAACCCTGAGTATGCGAGTGGAAAAGCAACAGGCGGACTGTGACCGAGGTCACAGTCCGCCTGCACTGGTCCCGATACAGCTCGAGCCTCAGGGACGACGAGGCGGCGCCATCCTGGGCCGTGCGAGGGTCGCCTGCGGTGGGCCAAGCGTGCGCGGCGCCGGCTCGTCGGGCGCGAGCACGGCCCGCAACGAACCGAGCGGCATCGGAGTCGTGTTCACCGTCACGGCGCTCAGCATGACGTTCCCAGAGCCGTCGCGCCCAATTGCCACGTCTCGGGTACCATGGCCGGTGTGGTACGAGGCGCAGTTCATGTAGATGGATCCGCTCCCCGATGTGGCCACGCCCGTCGTCACCTGGTGCGCCGTAGTCGAGATGAAGACGCCGGGCGCGTAGCACTGGCCGTTGACGGTGATTGACGAGCCGAGGGCCGCAAGCAGCGGGTTCTCCACTCCCGCTCGGTACGTCTCGTAGTAGTACGCCGGATTCTCGCCGACGAGGAGAATGCGGCCGCCCTGCGACGCGAAGCTCTTCAGGCTGTTGATCTCCGTCGCGCTGAACGCATAGACGGGGTCGTTGATCACGAGCAGTTTCACGTCGCTCGGAATCGGAAGCAGCGCGGAATGCGCCGACGGCCCGGAGACCTCCGTGGTCGTGTACCCCTCCCCCTGGAAGATGGCCTTCATCTGCGTCCACTTGGTGCTGAAGTTGTAGTACGCGTTGCCATCGTTGATTGACAGCACCTTGGTCGCCGATGACCGTGCTCCCGACGCGGAGAAGTTCACGAGGTTCTTGATGAACCTTGTATTGCCTGGATTCGGCGTTCCGTATCAGTACTGTCCGGTCAGTACTGTCCGGTTATAACTCGAAGAGTAGCAATTGGTTAGCCGTTTCGGCCTCGTCGTTTCCGGGAGTGAACGACGTAAGTAGTTGTGGGAGTGAGACTTTCTCGAAGAGCATGACGCTGAG
>JAJZRK010000343.1 GCA_021802745.1 bacterium | reverse complement strand
CCACCAGCATCCGTCCGTCGCAGGCGCAGCCCGTGCTCGAGCGCACCGGTTCGGCGCCGCTCGCCCACTCGGTGAAGATCGCCGAGCTCGCACGCCGGCAGGAGCTGTCACTCGCCGAGCTGTTCGAAGCCGCCGAACTGGAGAGCCCTCCGACCGGCGAGGCGGTGGTCACCACCGAACTCGAGATCAAGTACTCCGGCTATTTCGCGCGCGAGCGCGAGGCGGCCGATCGACTGCGCCGAATGGGCGATTTCGCCCTCGCGCCGGACCTGCCGTACCCCGAGATGCGATCGCTCTCCACCGAGGCCCGCCAGAAGCTCGGCCATCGCCGGCCATCGTCGCTGGCGCTTGCCGCGCGCATTCCAGGCGTCAGCCCAGCCGATCTGCAGAACCTCGTGCTTGAAGTCGAACGCTGGCGTCGGCGCGGGACGGTTGCCACTAGCGCACCGCCATCCTCGAGCTGAGCAACCAGTGAAGCTGCCTGGTGCGGACCCCTCGTCGGCCTGGCCGGCGCGAACGGCAGCGGTGGCGCTGCTGCTTCTCGGATTCGTTCCCTGGGCCGCGCTCGTGTCGGTGGGACTCGAGATGCCCGGACTGGGAGCGCAACTGCGCGACTGGTTGACCGGAGCGGCGCTCGCGCTTGGCGTCGGTGTGCTGGCCTGGATGGCCTCGCGACGTGGTCATTGGCTCCCTCGTCGTTCCGGACTTCGCGTGCCGTTCACGCCGGCACTGTATTTAGTAGCACTTGGATCCTTAATATTGTATGCCGTCGTCGCGACGACCGTCTTTTCACGTCGTCCGTTGTTGATTGACGAACTGGCTCAGCTCTGGCAGGCCCAGCGGTACGCCGAGGGGCGACTCTGGCTGCCGGCGCCGTTGCATCGGGAGTTCTTCTCATTTCTGCATCTCGTGGACCTTGGCGATCGGGTCTACGCGCAGTTCCCGCCAGGCGGTCCGTTCATGCTCTGGCTCGGCGTGCTCGCTGGCGCGCCGTGGCTCGTGGGCCCCGTTTGCGGCGCACTCAGCGTGCTGCTTTTTGCGCGCGTGGCGCGCGCGGCGGAGCCGACAGCCAGCCGTGGGTGGGTGCTCGGCGCTTCGGTTCTGTTCGCCGTGACGCCGTTCGGCGTCTTCATGTTCGGTTCATACATGAACCACGTGACGGCACTGCTTTGGATCCTGGTGGCTATCGTGTCGCTCGCACATCTCGTGCGGACTGAGGGCGGCAGTGCGGGGACATCGCTCAGCCCGGTTTCGTCCGTGGAGGAGCGCGCGCGTTTGGTTCCCGCGTTCTCGCTGGGACTCGGGCTTGGCGCGGCAGCCACCATTCGTCCGCTCGATGCCTTCGCCTTTGCGCTCCCGGCCGCGATTTGGCTGGTCGTGCGCGCCGGGCGTGATTCGCGTCGTTGGATGGAGAACGTGGTCGCCGGCGTCGGCGTGGCCATCCCGTTCGCCGCGATGATGTACGTGAACGTGCAGACCACGGGGCACCCGCTGTTGTTCGGTTACGAGGTGCTCTGGGGGACGACGCACGGACTCGGGTTCCACGCCGCGCCGTGGGGGAAGCCGCATACGCCGCTTCGCGGGTTCGCGCTCGCCTCGTTGTATCAGTGGCGCCTGCAGACCTATCTGTTTGAGACGCCGTTCCCGTCGCTGGTGCTTCCAGTCGCGGCGATCTGGTTCTGGCGGCGCGTTGGCACATTCGATCGCTACTTGCTGGCGTCCAGCGGGCTGATTGTCTTCTTCTATCTACTGTACTGGCACGACGGGTTCTATCTCGGGCCGCGCTTTGTGCTGCCGTTGCTACCGGTGCTGGTGCTCTGGACGGCGCGGCTGCCGCTCGTCATTCGCGAGCGGGTGGCCAGTGTGGATGTGCGTCACGCCTCGACAGCCGTCTTCTGTTTCGCGGCTGTGGGGGCGCTGATGTTCAACCTCCCGGTGCGCGTCGCATCGTATCGCGCCGGTCTCACCTCGATGCGCGTGGATTACGCCGCGGAGGCCGCGCGCCAAGGGGTACACGATGCGCTCGTCTTCGTGCGCGAGAGCTGGGGAGCGCAGTTGGTGGCACGCCTGTGGGAGCTCGGGGTCTCGCGATCGATGACCGAATCCGTCTACCGCGGCACAGACTCGTGTCATCTCGATCGAGAAATTACCGCGCTCGAGCGGCAGGGGATTCGTGGCGCCCGCGCTGAACAACCGCTGGCTGCGCTGCTCGGCGCCGACTCGGCGTATGTCCTGAAGAGCACGCTCACCCCTGACCCGACCGAGCGGGTGCGGCCGGGGACCCGCTACGACGCCACCTGTCTGCAGCGCATCGAGGATGACCGGGCCGGCTTTCTGCACTACGCGCCGCTTCGCCTCGTGACGACAGGCGGAAACGTGTACGCGCGCGACCTGCACGCGCGGGATTCGTTGCTGATGGCCGAGTATCCGTCGCGACCCGTGTACCTGTTGCGCCGGGCCGGAACACGCGTGGATGATCCCCTCGTCTTTGAGCCGTTGAACCGGGATTCTGTGCTCGCGGCGTGGCGTGGGGGGCGGTGATTTTCTTACTACAACGTCTCACCACGGAGGCACGGAGGACACGGAGATACACGGAGAACTACAACTGCAATACTCATTGGAACGACAGCGCGCCACGCAGGTTTAAGAGTGGCGAGCGCAGTTCCCCCAAGAAGTTGTCCTCCTCCGTGAATCTCCGTGCCCTCCGTGCCTCCGTGGTGAGCAGTTGCAGTTGCCGTTACGATATGTATTTAGTATCACTGTGTTACCAAATATCCCAACCTGAGTAAGTATCCCCCGGCCAAGCCGGGGGCTTTAGGATGTGAGCCGCTCAAAGCGGCTGAATGAGGGCGCTCACGCGCCCTCAGGTTCATGGGCCACCGGTTCG
>JAJZRK010000058.1 GCA_021802745.1 bacterium | reverse complement strand
GACAATTCGAGGCGGTGCGATGGGGACGAACGGCACCAGCAGATTGCCAGCGGCGAGGCCGACGAGCGAGGCGACGAGGGTGGCCGCGCCGAAGAAGAGAACCGCCCCGGTCGCGAGTCGCCGCAACGACACGATCCCGGCGCTGCCACCGATGCCGGCGGCAAGGGTCGAGAACACCAGCGGCGCGACGAGCATCTGCAGCAAGCGGACGAACAGCCGCGACACGACACCGAGGTGTTGCGCGAGTGATGGCGCAATACCGCCGAACACAATCCCCGCGAGGAGCGCGGCGAGGGTCAAATGGGTGATCGTGGGGCGGACGCGCATGGAGTCCTTGGAGGTCGGGGGGTGATCTGTCGGGGGATACTACGACGCCGTCGAGGAATTGGCTATTCCATGATGCGCCATTCCACGCGGAGCAGATGGACGCGGAAGCAACGACTGGAACCCGGGCACACGGCGACTCACGCTCGTTGGCCCGGTCCCTTCTCGGATTGAGCGCATCAAGGGCCAGTGGCGCTGGCACCTCGCGCTCAAGTTCACCCGCTCGTCGCCGTGCACACAGCTCAGCCGCACCCTCCGGAGTCGGTTCGAGCTGTCGTCCGCGCACGATCTTCGGGTAACCTTTGCCCGCAATCCGGTGACTCTGCTGTAGGGCGATCACTCACGGGTGGCAACAGTCGTGTGACGACGGTGTCAAGGAGCATTCGGCGTCGGAAACCCCGTGCCATGTTCACCGCCGACTTATGAGGTCCGCCGCAGCACTTGAGTTGGCTCCAGTAACCAACGACACCGAGTGCGAGTTCGCCGTGGAGGTGATTTGATCAGTCCGCAAGTGCAGCGGTCAATCGCGGTTCCCTGAATCGTCGTCTGAGCTTCTTCCTCGATCATCACGGCGTGGGCATTTTCAGCACAGGCCATCGGAATTGCTCCGCAGAAGAATCAGTGATTTCCCGACAGTCAGCAGTTCGCCTTGCCTCTAAACTGTACTCAGGTGTTCAACAGCTTGTGGGTGTAAGCTATTTGGTCACGTACAGGCAACCATCGCCTCAACACAGCAACACCCACCGCCGCAGAAGCGTAGGTGCGAGAGATGCGAGAATGAAAGCACACAGGGGATTGATCGTCGGAACGCTCTTCTTCTTCGCCGTGCCGCTCCATCGGGTCCACGGCCAACCGGGCGCTCGTGCTGAAGCGAAGGCAGCGCGTCGGCAAGTGCCGAACGCGACGGCGGCGGTGGTCGGCCGTCCGCCAAAGGTCCGGCGTGTATGGCCAGACGCGCCCGAAATCGCCCGGATCGCCTTTCGCGGGACGTTGGCATCCGAGCGTGACATCGGCAAGAAGCTCACCGGATTCGCAAGCCTCAGGGCCAAGCTTGAGGGCACGACGGAAACGGTGCTCACAGTGCAGCGGCCCTTTGATGTCGTTTCAAACGCGAGCGATCGCGTGTACGTCACCGACGGCACACGCAACCTGGTGCTGGTGTTCGACGCAACTGCCCGAGCGGCGAAGCCACTGGGCGAAGATGGCCCGGGCCACCTCGTACTGCCGATGGGTCTGGCGATCGACGGCAACGGCAATGTGTACATCGCCGACCGCGGCGCCAAGCGCGTGGTCGTGTTCGGAAGGGACGATGCGTTCGTACGCACGTACGGGAATGCGGAGCTCCTGCTCAATCCGGTGGACGTCGCGGTCGACAGCCGGGCCGGGCTGGTGTATGTCGCGGACAGTTTCCAGCATCAGGTGTTGGTCTTCAAGCAGTCGGACGGCGCGCTCCTCCGGCGGATCGGCCGCAATGCCGGCGCGATCTCGTCGGCGCAGCGTACGGCGCCGGCCAGCGCGTCGCACGGGAAGCGCGCGGCGGTCGCACCGGACGCGTCCGGCCACAACGCGCCCGCCACGGAACCACGCGACGTTGTGGCCAACCGGGGGGTGGGTTCCGGGGAGTTCCGCTATCCCGCGTTTCTGGCGGTGGGTCCGAACGGCGCACTCTATGTGAGCGACGCCATGAACGCTCGGGTCCAAGTCTTCGACCGCGACGGGCATTTCGTGCGGCAGGTTGGCCAGCTCGGCGATGGCCCCGGGGCTTTGGCGCGCCCGAAGGGCGTGGCTGTCGACAGCGAGGGCCACCTGTACGTCGCCGATGCCGCCTTCAACAACATACAGATCTTCGACGACCAGTCCCGCCTGCTGCTGGCGTTCAGCCAGATGGGACGCGGCGAGGGCGAGCTGGATCTTCCCTCCGGCCTCTTCATCGACCGGAACGACCGCATCTACGCCGCGGATCGGTCGAACAATCGCATCCTGATCTTTCAGTACCTCCGGGCCGGCGCGCACTAGCGCTGCGGTCGCGGAGCGAACGACGGTCCAGTTGGAATGGCCCCCTGCTTCTCGCATGTCACACGCACCTCCTCGCCTCACATCTTACGAACGGAGCGTTTATGCTACATCGCCATCGCAAGCGCCTGTACCAGTGGAGCGCGGCCATCGCGCTTGTCCTGGTCGCACCGGGTCTCGCGTCCGCGCAGACCATCACGGGGACCAAGCACGACCTATCCGCGGGCGGGGCGGGCATCGCCGCCTACGGTCAGGTCTGCGTCTATTGTCACGCACCGCACAATGCGGCGGCGTCGGCTCCGCTGTGGAACCGCGGGATGGGCACCGGGCCGTACACGCTGTACACGTCGACCACCAGTTCGACGATCGACATGACCGTCACTGTTCCTGGTCCGGGATCGGTGTCGAAAGCCTGTCTCTCGTGCCATGACGGCTCGATTGGGCTGGATGTCGTCACCAACGTGCCGACCGGGGCACCGTCTTCCATCGGTACCGGTAAGATTACGGGAGGCGCCCTAATCGGAACGGATCTTACGAATGATCATCCAATTGCCGTGACCTATGATATAACGAAGGACGCGCAATTCAACGCAGCAGTCGCCGGCAAAGTCGACGTCCTGCCGCTGTACGGAGCGGGGAAGGACCAGCTTGAGTGCGCCACCTGTCACAATGTGCATAGCAATGCGATCGGGCCTTTCCTGCGCAAGACGAACGCGGCTAGCGCGCTGTGCCTGACGTGCCACAAGAAGTAGGGTAGGACGGGAGACCGGGAGCAGCGTGCCATCGCGGGCGCGCTGCTTCCCGGCGACCGAGCCTCGTATCGGGAGGTTTGTCGTGCGCGTGACCCGGAGTCCGGGACGAGGAAGGCTGGTGTTGGCGCTGTACGCGGGGCTCGGTGTGCTGGGCGGCTGCAGCCGCCAGATGTTGGCGACGTTCTTCGATGTGCCGCAGGCTCCCGCACGCGTCGTGGCAACGTCGGCCAACGCCGCCCCCGTTCCGGCGTCCGCCGCACAGCGGCAGTCACCTGTGCTGGAGGGCATTCTCGATCCCGATAGTGCCGTCAAGTTACTCCCCAAAGATCGCGCCGGAAACATCGACTGGGCCGCCGCCGAGCGCCGGGGCATCATTCGGCCGCGCGCGGCGCTGCCAGGCCGAGCGGCGCCGGACTCCGGGGACTTTCGCTTCGAGTACGATTTCTATCTGCGGAACGCCGATACCACGTACGATGTGGCGTTTGCGCATTCGACACATACGCGCTGGCTGAGCTGCGGCAGCTGCCATCCACGGCTCTTCCCGTATCGCGGCACCACCGTGACGATGGATGACCTGGGCACGGGCGCCTACTGCGCGGCCTGCCACGACAAGGTGGCGTTCCCGGTGGAGTCCGGGTGTGAGCGCTGCCACACCCGTCTGCCTCCCGCGGACAGCAGCGCAGCCCCGGCCTTGCTTGGCACGTCGACCCTGCCGCGCGCGAAGCCCGATTCGACGCGTGCGAAAACCGATTCGACGAGTGCCGGGAGCAACTTTGCCGGGCTGGGCACCGATCAGTTGCCAGCGTCGATCTTCCCGCACTGGGTGCACCGCATCCGCTATGCCTGCAAGGCGTGTCACATGGCACTGTTCGTGCCGAAGGCCGGCGCCAACGTCGTCACGATGCAGGCCATCGCCGACGGCCAGGCGTGCGGGGCGTGCCACGACGGCAAGGCGGCGTTCGGCATCAGCCTGAACAACTGCGACCGCTGCCATAAACCGTCGGCCAGACCTTCGGCGAAACACTAGGCCGGCCCGTGCGCTCCCTTCCCTTGCTCCGCCTCGTCGTCGTCACCGCCCTTGCCGGTGCGACCGTCGCGCCGCGCGCCGCGGTGGCGCAGTGGATTCGCGTGGGCCAGGGCGGTGGCGAAGTGGGCGTGGAGGTCCGTGACGATCGGTCGGTGGACGGCGGTAGGCCCGGGGCGTCGGGCACGCAGCTCGGGCAGTGGCTCAATGTGCCGCTCTCCGGCGTGATCGTCTCCCGGCGACTGCTGAGCTACTCGCTGAACATTCGTCCCACGTGGCGGCAGCAGACGATGTTCGGCCAGCCCGCGCGGCTCGACACCCGCTCGGTCGGCATGGGAGCCACGGCCAATCTCCTGCCGAATGCGCTCATCTCCCTGAGCGCGTACGCCGACCGAATGACGAGCGGTACCGAAGGTGGACTTGGCAGCCGGACGCGGTACGCGGCGAACACCGGTGGCGGTACCCTGCGTCTGCGGAATGCCGCATTCCCCGTCGTCGCGGAGTGGAATGTGCGCACGACCAACGATGTCTGGCGGGCAACGCCGGAGCAGTTGCCCGTCTACCGGAACGAAACGCTGCACACCACGCGCCTCACCGGCCAGAGCTCGAAGTTGCGGGCGACAATCGAGCGGCTGCGCTTCGAGGATCTGGTCGGCGCCCTCGACTTCACCTCCCTCGGCGGCCTGGCGACGCATTTCGTCACGTGGGGCAAGGGAAGCAGCGCCCAGTCGATGCTGGAGCTTTTCGCGCGTGATGGGCACGACGCGCAGCGGCGTCGCTCGCTGTCGGAGCGCCTGCTGCTGCAGCAAACGAAGACCGTGTCCACGGCACTGGCCGTCGACTCGCGGCGCACGGTAGGGTCGAGCGACGAGACCAGCACGTTCACGGGGAGCGCCACGGTACGTGTCCAACCGCGGGAATGGGTGTCCACCGGGCTCATGGTCTCATCGACGTCGAGTGCGTTCGGTCGCGGGCACATCCGCATGCTCAGCGCTGATCCGCACGTCCACGTGGAGATGATGCTGCCTCATGGTGCCAGGCTCCGCGGTTCATTCTCCACGGGCTACTCCCGGGTCAGGCAGCGGTTGCCCTCCGACAGCTGGATCCAGGTGGTGGACGAACGGCATGCCATCGAGAAGTCGCGGACGTTCGTGCTCGCCCATGAGCGTGGCGACGGGACGACACTTACCGTACAGAATCGCGAGCACACGATCACCTACCTCCCCGACATTGACTATCGCGTGAGCGTCGTGGGACCGCTGGTGCAAATCGACGTACCGCTCGCCAGCCGCCTGGCCGTCGGCGACGAGGTGGAGGTGACCTACCGCTACCAGGCGCTGGCCGCGGGCGACTACGACGTACGCCGGGGTGACGCGGCGGTGGCATTCTCGATCGGCGGCTTTTCACTGACCCCGTCCGCGTCCCTGCGGCGCGGCTACTCGCGTGCGGCAGAGCCTGGGATGGCCCTCAGCAACAGCCCCAGTCGCATGAACAGCGGGGACGACTTTGTGCTGACGGCCGGCTTCCATCACCCGACCGCGATTGGCCGGTTCGATCTCGACGTCTCGCGGCGCTCGCGCGAGCGCTCCCCCTCGGATTTCGTCATGCGGGAGTTGCGTGGTGGGTATCAACCGCGCCTCCTGTCGACCCTGCAGGCGGCCGTTGGCGCGTCCGTCGCGCGCACCGCGACGATCAACGACGATGTGCGGGTGGTCACGTCAAGCGCCGCCGTGACCTGGACGCCATTCCCCACGACGCGCGTCATGGCGACACGGGAGACGTGGCTCTGGCAGCCGCGGAACACCGGCGCAGAGGAAACGGTCATCTGGAACGCCGAACTCGGCTTTACGTCGGGGCGCATGGAGGCGGAATTCCGGTACGTCGTGCAGCGCCGGTACGCCGCAGTGGAGCAGACGCAGCGACGTCTCTTCTGCCAACTCCGGCGGCGGTTCTGATGCTGCCCGCGATGGGGACCGTTCCTCGGCGACGGACGCCGTGGCTGGCCGTCTTGTTGGTCGCGACCCTCGGCTGCCCTCGGCAGGGCAGCACCGGCGTGCGCTTTGAGGCCGTGGCCGCGGCCGAGCCGCCGCTGGTGTGGCCGGCGGCACCCGCCGTGCCGCGCATTCGCCACCTCGCCGACATCGCATCCCCCACCGACATCGGGGTGCGGCAGTCGTGGCTTCGCCGCGTAGTGAGCCTGTTCACCGGCGCAAGCACGCCACGGCTGCGCCAGCCCTATGGCGTCGCCGTCGATTCGGCCGGTCGCGTCTTTGTGGCGGACGTTGCGGCGCGCGCGGTCCATGTCTTTGATCCGACGAAGGGCGAGTACCGCGTCCTGACCGCGTCTGGCCGTCACGGTTTCGTAGCGCCCGTGGGTGTGGCGTTGGACGATGCTGGCTCCGTGTACGTCTCCGATTCGGAACTCGGAGAAGTCATCGTCTTCGACGCGGCCGGGCGGGAACGCCGTCGCATTCACGAGGGACTCGAGCGTCCCACGGGGCTGGCATACGACCGGCGGCGCGACATGCTGTTCGTCGCCGACACGAAGGCCCATCGGATCGCGATGTTCGACTCGACGGGACGCTGGCGTGGATCGTTCGGCCGGCGTGGCGTCGGGAATGGCGAGTTCAATTTTCCGACGAACGTGGGGATTGCGTCGGACGGCAGCGTGCTGGTCGTCGACGCGCTGAACTTCCGTGTCCAAGTCTTCTCACCGGATGGGCGCTACGTGCGGCAGTTCGGGCAGAACGGCGACGCGGTTGGCGACCTGGCGCGGCCGAAGGGCGTCGCTGTCGACACCGAGGGCCACGTGTACGTGGTCGACGGGTTATACGACGTGGTCAACGTCTATGATGCCGCTGGGCGGCTGCTGCTCTCCTTTGGCGGGGCGGGCCACGGACGCGGCCAGTTTTGGCTCGCATCGGGCATCGCCATTGACCGCGATGACCGGGTCTATGTGGCGGACTCGTTCAACAGCAGGGTGCAGGTGCTGCAGTATCTCACCGAGGCGCCGCGGTGATGGACGCGCGCGATCTTCGGCGTTGCGCGGGCGCGTCGGCCGTCCTGGCCGTCGTCGTGGTCGTCGGGCTCGCGATGGCACCGTCGCGTGTGGCGGCCCAGACGGGCATTCGCAATACCAAGCACAATCTGTCGGCGACCTCGACCAACACGGTGCGCGCGACCGGCGAGTCGGGCATCTGCGTATTCTGTCACGTACCGCACCACGCCCGCAGTGACGCGCCGCTGTGGAATCGCGGCTCATCGGCCGCCACGTACACACCCTACACCAGTCCGTCGCTGCAGGGCGCCACCGGACAGCCAACCGGCTACTCGAAACTCTGTCTTTCGTGCCACGATGGTTCGATAGCGATCGGGGCGGTGCTCGTCATGCCGGGCACGAGCACGCCGGGAACCATCGCGATGACCGGCACTGGCGCCGGGGGCGTGATGCCTGCCGGGGCATCGTTGACTGGCACCAATCTGATGAGCGACCACCCCGTGTCGTTCGTGTTCGACCAGAACGTCCGGACAAACGACGGCGAGCTCGCGGACCCCGCCACGCTCGGGCCATCCTCGCTGCCGCTGTCTGAGGGGGCAACGCCCGGCGTGCGGAACACGATGCAGTGCTCCACCTGCCACGATCCCCACACCGACACATCGCCGAAGTTCCTGCGGCAGAGCGCGCGCGGGCGAACGACCAACCTGTGCCTCACCTGCCACACGAAGCCGGGATGGTCGCTCAGTACGCACGAAGCCTCGCCCGCCTCGGTGGCGATTGGCGGCACGACGGCGACGGTCAGCGAGCACGCCTGCATGAGCTGCCATGCCCCGCACGCCCCAGACGGCGCCCAGCGCCTGCTCCGGGCGGGGGCGCTCGCCGGGGTCTCCACGATCGAGGAGACCTGCTACCAGTGTCACAAGGCCGGGAGCGTGGGGCAGAATATCCAGTCGGAGTTCGCGAAGACGAGCAAGCATCCCGTGGCCAGTACCGCCTACGCGGGCAAGCACAACCCGGTCTTCATCACGCAGCCGCCCACGGGCCTGCCCGAAAACGTGCTGCTGCAGCCCGGTGTGTCGGCGCCCGACGCGCGGTTCACCGACCAGATGCACGTCGAGTGCGTGGATTGCCACAACCCGCACCGCGCGACGAAGGCGAGCAAGCTGGAAGGGATGCGCGGCATCGACCTCGCGGGCAGCATCGTCGCCAACGTGCGGAACGATTCGTCGGCGGCCGGACCCTCACAGCAGTACGCGGTGTGCTTCCGATGCCATGGCGACAGCTACGCGACCGCGCTGCCCGCTACGCTGGCGAGCGGGCTGACGCCCAAGAACAAGCGTACCGAATTCCAGCCGGGCAACAGCTCGCAACATGCCGTCGGCGGAGTGGGCCGGAACGCCTCGGCCAACCTGAACGCGCAACTGACGCCGAACGGGCTGAGCGTCAACGCGGTCCTCAAGTGCACGGACTGCCACAACAGCAACGCGTACGCGGCCACCTTCGGAAAGGTCGTGCCGGCGGTCGGCAGTTCGTCGGGCCCGCACGGCTCGACCAATGCCAGCCTGCTGCGCGCGAACTACCTGAGGACGTGGACCACCGGCCAAGTGTACAACGCGAACAACTTTGCGCTCTGCTTCCGGTGCCACAACGAGGCCGCGTTGATGGGCACGTCGACCAACTTCTTCACGGCGGGCGGCCGCAACCTCCACCAAAGGCATCTGAACAAGTGGCTCGGCAACACGGGCGCGATCTGCATGAGCTGCCACTACAACCAGCATTCCAACGAGCAGACCACCACCACCCAATACAACATCAACGGCACAACGTACATGACGCCGCCGCCGGGAACACCGACACGACTGGTGAACTTCTCTCCGAACAATGTGCGCGTTGGCACACGGCCGCGACCGGAGTGGTGGCTGAACACGTCGACGCGGGAGCGTCGTTGCTACGTCGAGTGCCACTCGGTCTCCGGCGGGACGGGCGGCGGCAAGATCCATAGTCCGCTTGGGTACACACCCTCTGCGTCGGGCGACCTGCCGTGATGCGTCCCAGCCATGAAACCCGCCAGGCCCCGCTGGGGTGACGACGATCAGCGTCCTCGCGTGGCGAATCCTTCTTTCCTTGCTCAGAGGTGTCGTGCATGACGTCGGCTAGCAGCTTGCCCATGGATCTACTGGAATCTCTTCCCGAGAGTGACGGCAGGTCACGACATCCCTCGCTTGAACGAAGCCATTGGGCGAGCCCCCGTCTCCGCTCCATTCTGGTGGCCAAGATGCGGTGGATCATGCTGGCGATCCTGGGCATTTATGGCCTCTTCGCCACGGCCCTCCTTGCTTCCGACGGCGTCCCGCTTTTCCTCACGAAGCCACAACTGCTGTTCCTCGTGCTGGCCACCGCAGTGGTGGCGTCCTATAACCTCGTCTTCCAATTCCACTACGAGGCCGTGCGGAATCTGCGATGGGTGGACCACCTCCAGATCGTTCTGGACCTGATGTTCGTGACCGTAGTGATCCAGTTCAGCGGAGGCGCCGTGAGCTGGTTCTGGCCCGTCTATCTGCTGGTCACCATCGAGGCCGCGTTTCTCCTGCCGAGGCAGAAGGATGTCTGGATGGTGGGCGCCGTCGGGGGAGCGTGTTACGGAGTGCTCCTGGCGGGGCACTTCGCGAAAGTGATCGACCCCGTCCAGATGCCGTTCCTGCCGGCGGCTTTGCCCTATGATGGGCACTTCCTGCTGCTGATCCTGTGCTGGGTCGCGATTCTCAACAGCGCCGTCGCGCTCATCACGGCCTACTTCATGTCCGTGATCCGGAAGGAGCACATGGCCTTCGGCCTGAGCCAGGAACGGTTGCGGAATTTCCTCGACAACGCGAACGATCTCATCTTCAGCTGTTCCGCCGATGGACGGTTCCTGTTCGTGAATCCGGCGTGGCAGGATCAGATGGGCTACAGTGCGGACGAACTCGCGACCATGCGTTTCCAGGACTTGGTGGAGCTCGACCAGCAGTCGCGCCGCCTCATCGAATTCCGGCGCGCGCTGAGCGGAGAAAAGGGCACCGTCCTCGAGGGGGACCTGATCGCGAAAGACGGGTCGCGCATCTCGGTGGAGGGCAATATCACCTGCACCTCCAGGGCGGGGGCGTCGCAGGTGGTCTGGTGCATCTGTCGCGATGTCACCGAGCGGAAGGCCGCGGAACGGCAGCTCTTCCGACTGGCGCACTTCGATTCCCTGACCGGCCTCCCGAACCGGTCGACGTCGATGGGCCGTATCCAGAGTGCCCTGGACATGGCCCGGCGGGACCACAAGCAGGCCGCCCTGCTGTTCCTCGACCTGGATCGCTTCAAACTGATCAATGACACGCGAGGCCACCTGGCCGGGGATGAACTGCTGAAGGCGGTGGGCAGACGGCTTAAGGCAGCCGTGCGCGAGGTGGACACCGTCTGTCGCCTCGGCGGCGACGAATTCGTGGTGGCGCTGGTGAACCTCAACAGCGTGAAGGACGTGAGCGCGCTCGCGGCCAAGCTGCTCAAGCCCCTCGCGACGTGTTTCGACATCGAAGGCCACGAGCTGTTCGTCACCGCCAGCATGGGCATCAGCATGTTCCCCATGGACGGCGAGGATCCGGAAATTCTCCTCAGGAAGGCCGACACCGCGATGTACCAGGCGAAGCGCGGTGGACGGAACACCTTCGTGTTCTACAATCCACAGATGGACGAGGACGCGAGCCACCGCTTGCTGCAGGCCACCGACCTCCAGAGAGCGCTGGCAGAGAATGAACTCCGGGTCTACTACCAGCCCAAGCATCATCCAGGCACATGCGGCATAACCTCCATGGAGGCGCTGCTGCGGTGGAATCACCCCGATCTCGGCCTGCTCAGTCCGAACGAGTTTGTTCCTCTCGCCGAGGAAACCGGCCTCATCCTGCCGTTGGGCGACTGGGTGCTGCGCCGGGTCGCCGAACAGCATACCGCCTGGCGGCGTGAAGGTCTGCCGAATATCAGGATCGGGGTCAACCTTTCCGGGTACCAACTCCAGCAGCCGTCGTTCGCGTCGAGGGTCAAAGCCATTCTGGCCGAGGCCGGCATGAGCCCGGAGTCCCTTGAATTCGAGATCACCGAGACGGTCGTCATGCAGAGCCCGGATTTGGCGGCCAGTGTGCTCAAGGAAATCACGGGGATGGGAATCCATGTCGCCATCGACGATTTCGGAACCGGCTATTCCTCGTTGGCCTACATCAAGCGGTTTTCCGTCAGCTCGCTGAAAATCGACAAATCCTTCATCAAGGACCTTGAGAAGAATCCCACCGACGCGGCGATCGCGACTGCCATCATCGCCATGGCGGCGAGCCTGAACCTGCAAGTGGTGGCCGAAGGGGTGGAAACCGTGGCCCAGCTTGATTTTCTCAGGGACAAGCGGTGCGACGAAGTCCAGGGATTCCTCTTCAGCGAACCGGTCCCGGCTGAACAGATCTCACGCTACCTGAAGACCTATCCGACGGCGGATGACCATTCGCTCCGCATCCAATCGCGGCCCGAGAAGTATCCGGCGTCGCCGGGCCATGAACACGCGGCGCGTCATGACGGTCACCGTTTAGTGGAGACGCTAGTGAGTACGAGCCGGTGAGTACGAGCCGGTGAGTCGAGCCGGTGAGTCGAGCCGGTGGAGGCGAGCCGGTGAATCCGTCGACACCCTGGCCCGGAATTCTCACGTCGGGTGAAATGCGGGGTAAGCAAGCGCTCGGTTTGGTGGGGGAGCGCGTGGAACTGTCCCGTGGCGCGCCGGGCTGGTGCTGTGGTGGGCCTCCGCGGGGTGCGGGCGGCTTTTTCGGTACCTGCGGCGACGTCAGGGGGTGCCGCGCGAGGGATGCGCAGCGGGCAAGCGAAGTTTCGTGAGCGACCGTCAGCGACTCAGCCTCGTCGCAGCGCCGCGTGGACCTGCGCAAACAAGTCCGCTGCACCGTGCGCCGCGCCACCGCTTGAAACTGCAGCGTCCCTGCCGGACACTCTGTACGCATACCCGCGGTCCTTGTGTGTTGGGATAAAGCGTTCTCGACAAACTCTTTATGCCACCAAGGGCCGCTGTTGACAACGCGTGAGATTTCCGGGCTAACGGGCGGGAGTGCCTCCACCCGCGCTGACGCCGCCATGCGCGCCGCCGCTCTTGAGCGCTGCGATGGCGATGGACACGAGCCCCGCGGTGACGCCAGCTGCCATGAGGGTGGTGCGACGGCGATTGAACCGCCGTTCGTCGAGGGTGCGCAGGTCGGAGCGCGCAATGGACACGGCGCCTTCGCCGATCCACGGCTGCGCCATGCCGCCGGACGTGCGCACCCACTGCGGGACCACCACGAGCGTGTCGCCCGCTCGCCATTCGACCAGCTCGCCCGTGATGGCGCGCACACTGGGACCGAGGGAACGCGCGAGCTCGGCCGTGCCCTCGCTCGTCAGCTCAATGCGCACGCTGCCGGGACGCGCCGCGCCGACAACGGGCTGATAGTAGTAACAGGCCGAGTTGGCAAGCAGCACACTCAGCGCGAGTGCAGCGGCCGTAGAACGTCGAACGCGGCGCATGGGGAGCCGGGTGAGAAGGTATGGCGGGAGAACGGCACACGCGGAGCGGGCGCGATGATGGCTGGCCCGCTCCGCGGCACCGCGCGAAGTCTACGTCACTTGCTGCATTTCGACGGGTTCTCGATGCACGGATTCCCCAGTCGCTCCACGTTCGGAATCGGGAACAGCAGTCCCTTGACGGTGAACGCCGACTCGAAGTTCGGGTTGTTCGACCACTTGGGATCGGTGAGACCGAACCGGTACATGTCTTCGAGCCGTCGGCGCATGAGCCACAGCTGCGCCTGCCGTTCGTACACGAGCATCTGCTGCGCGGGGATCTGCGCCGCGTACGCCGGCTTGCCGTCCAGCGCACGCACCGTGTTGATCTGTGCCGTGAACTCGGCCGTGTTGCCCGCGGCAAGGGCGGCCTCGGCCAGGATCAGCCGCAGCTCGCGGTTGCTCGTGATCCACAGCGTCCCCGACTGCGTGCCGAAGGCCTTGAACGCCGCCAGCGAAGCGGTCGTGGTGGGGTCCGTGGCGCCGGAGATCGGGTCCTTGAGATTCGTGTAGGCCGCACCGACCCGGTGCTCGTTGCGCCCGTTCACCTCGAACCAGATGTTGATGCCGGCCGTCGCCTCGAGATTATTCACGAGGTTGAACTTCGCATCGCCGCCGGCGAGGGCGAGAGCCGCATTGGCATCGGCCACGGCGCCCGCGTCGTTGACGAGCGGGCTGGCGGTGTTCACGGTCCCCTTGGGCGAGATCTTGGCCCAGACGCCCTTGGCGTGTTTCACACGGGCCCGGTACGCGGTGATGTTGTACCGGTCCGTCGAGGCGGTGGCGATCACCAGCGCCTTGTCGAGGTACGAAATCGCCGTGTCATAGAGCTTGCTCATGTTGGCGCGCCCCACCGGAGCGGCCGGCGTCGTCTTCGAGGAGAAGGCGAAGTCGTCGTACATGTCGGCAATGGACGCGTACGTGACGGCAGCGTACAGGTAGGCCCGCGCCAGCGACTGCCGGTTGACCAGCTTGCCCGCCTTGTCGAATGCTTCGAGGTTGGCGATGGTCTGGTCGGCAAGGTAGCGCGCGGTGCCAACGTTCGGAAAGGCGCCATCGGTGAACTCGTTGAGATAATTCCCCAGCCCTCCCGTCTCGAGATCGAGCCACGCGTCGCGCGAGCCGATCCAGTCCAGCTCGTCGGTGGCCACGGCGTAGGGCACCGTGGTGCCCGACAGCATGCGGACGAGCGACGCCAGCGTACCATTGGCCTGTGCGTCGGCCGACGCCGGGTTCTCCAGGGCCGACTCGGGGACGTTGTTCGGGTTCTTCACATCGAGAATGCTGGAGCACGCGCCCAGCGCCATGATGACGACGCCGGCGGTGATGCCCCGTGACCAGGCGCGGGGCGCGATGAAGTTGCGCATGAAGGTCCTCATCAGAAGCCCACCCGCACGTTGATGGCGAAGCGGCGCGGGATCGGAAAGCCGAATGCGTCGATCGACTCGCCGAAGTTGCTGTTGGTGCCGCCGCCGCTGTCGCGGCCGAAGACGTTGATCTCCGGGTCCACGCCCGGGTACTTCGTCCAGAGGGCAAAGTTGCGCGCCGAGAAGGTGACTGCCATGTCGCTGGCGCCCACGGCGCTGGCCCAGTCGGACGGCGCGGTGTATGTAAGCGACAGCTCCCTCCAGCGCAGGAAGTCGCCGCGGAACTGCTGGTTCAGGCCGTCGAACGGCGACAGCGCCGCCAGCTTGTAGGCGTACACCTTGGCGGCCTCGAGCCGCTGCTCCGGCGTGCTCGCCGGATTGAGGATCGCCGCCTCCGTGAATGCGCGGAGCTTGGTGTTCCCGCCGTTCGACGGGCTGGAGGTGCGGAAGGCGTCGGTGAGATCCGAGATGGTATAGTGCCCGAACCGGTACTCGAGGTTGGTGGAGAGCCGCCAGTTCCGGCGGAACGTCACCGAGCCGCCAAACGATCCCTGGAAGTCGGGAAGCGGCTTCCCGCTGTAATGATCGAGGAAGTCCTTGTTGTTGTTGTCGTCGGCGAGCATGGGTGGCAGCGCCCCCAATTGCCGCGGCGTCGCGAGATACGCGAGCAGCTGGCTCTCGGTGTCGGGAATGCCGTCCTTGTTGGTGTCGAACGGCAACTGCCCTGGCTGCAGGCAGACGCCGCCACCGGCCGTCTTGGTCTGGCCGGCCGCGCACGGGTCGGGAAGCTTCGCGCCGAAGAACGCGCCCGGCGCGTACCCTTCCTTGATGAAGTTGCGGTAGCGCGGGTAGCTGCCGCCGACCTTGAGCGGCGGGGCGCCGCCGAGGCTGGTGACGAGCTGGCTGAGGAACGCGGTGTTGCCATAGACGTCCACCGACAGGTTCGGCCGGTTGACCACGAACCCCTTGAGCTTGAGATCCCAGCCCCACGCGGACATACCGCCGATGTTGTCGAGCTGCAGGGCGGAAAAGCCACCAGTGACCGGGAACTGCCGGGCGACCAGCGCGTCCTTCAGGTCGCGCGCCCAACGCGTCACGTCCACCGACCAGCGGTTGTCGAGGAGCCCGAACTCGGCGCCAAGTTCCCACTCCGTGCTGATTTCCGGCTTCAGGTTCGGGTTGCCGAGGTTCGCCGGCACGAGGCCGCCGCCCGTCGTGGAGGTGAGCGGGCCGTACGTGGTCAGCTTGTCGAACGCGCCGGGCTGTCGTCCGGCCCGTCCCCATGCGGCACGCACGCGAAAGGTCGAGACGTAGGTGCCAAGGAAGCTGTCGCGCCACGAGGGGCGGTCCGACGGAATCACGGACAGCGACGCCTGTGGATAGAAGACGCCGCCTGACGTCTTGCCGAAGGCGCTGTTGTAGTCGTAGCGGCCGCCGAACGTGGTGAAGACCCAGTCGCGGTAACCCATCTGTTCCTGCGCGAAGAATCCGGCATTCACCACCGAGCTGAACGACTCGAAGACGCGCGGACTGGACCCGCCGCCGACGACCTCGATGCCTGGGCCGGGAAAGCCCTGATTGGAACCCGACTCGTCGTTCTCGCGGGTCAGGAAGCCCTGGGCGCCGAAGATCAGGTTCGATGAGAGATTGCTCAGGAGGGCGTGGGTCCACCCGCCATTCACGCTCATGGTGACCTCTTGGTGCGTCCGGTCATCGACGTTCGCCAAGCCCGCGTTGGCGCGGTTGGTGCGCCGGTCCACGTTGTTGCCGAACGGCAGGAACGTGGTGGAGCGCTGCGACGTGAAGTCAATGCCGAAAGTGCCGTCGAAATTGAGATCCGCCGACGGCACGTAGCTGCCGCGCAGGCGCCCGTTGAAGTGCCTGGCGTCCTGCTTGATGCTGTACTGCAGCAGCTCGTTCATGGTGCCGAAGGAACTGGCGCCGGTCGGGTTGCCCGCCCCCTTGCAGAGGCCGTTGCCCAACGAGCCGTACGTCGGGTCGCTGGCGCTGGTCTTCGACGCGTCGCACTGCGCATTCTCGGGCTTCGAGAAGAGCGCGATGGTGTACGGCGCGTAGATGCTGTTGTTGTTCTCGGGAATCTCGTTGTGCGTCGT
>JAJZRK010000342.1 GCA_021802745.1 bacterium | reverse complement strand
AGCCTCGACGAGCGCCACGGTGACGAGAAAGACGATGGTGAGCGCCGTGCTCAGTAGGCGGCGTCCGGCCGGGCGCTCCCACCGGTGCTCCGCGATGTCGAACAGCAATGCAAGGTGGCGCAGCATTGGAACCGTATGGAGGGGGACGTGGTAAAGATCGCACATCCGAGCCCCGCTCGCAGCGCCCCGGGTAGGCGTGACACCCGCGCTGTCTGCACCCTCAACCGGCCAGCGCGCCGTTAACGCCGCCGCTCCGCCGGCACTGATGCCTCGCGCTCGATTCCCTCCACCAGGTCCGGATCGGCCGGACGCAACCGGGTGGCGAGGTCCACGACCGCCACGACGCCCGCCACACGGTCGTCGTCGGCCACGACGGGAAGGCGGCGCACGTGGTCGCGGCGCATCTTGTGCGCCACGGTGCGCACGTCGTCATCCATCCGCACGGTGGTCAGGTGTCGCGCCGTCATCACCTCGCGCACCGCACAGTCGAGCCCGTGCCCCTCGGCCACGCAGCGCACCACGATGTCGCGATCGGTGAGCACGCCCTGCAGCCGACGGTCACTCAGGTTGTCGATCACCGGGAGCATCCCCACGCGCCGATCGCGCATCAGCCGTGCCGCCCGGTGCACGGGTTCGTCGGGTGTGATCACCGACGGATGGGCCGTCATCACGTCACGCGCTCGCATCTGCCCTCCTTGCGCCACCGGCCGACCGCACCGGGCCGCGCCAACCAATCAAGCATAGCTCGCCCGGGCGGCGACGAAAGGCGCAATCGGCTCTCAGTGGGTCAGGGTTCGGCCTACCACCCCTCCGGTTGCGTGGCGACACCGCCGGCGCGATTCTCGGACTGACATTTCCGCCGGTCCGCCTACCTTGCCGACCATGCCCCCGCTCTTTCCGTCTCTGCCGCAGCGCCTCGGCGCGCTCGTTGACATCGCGTGCAACCTGAACTGGACGTGGAACCGCGAGGCACGCCGGCTCTTCGCGTCCATTGACCACCAGCTGTGGACGCGACTGCGGCACGATCCGCTCGCGTTGCTGCAACAGGTCGGTCCGGAGCGCTTGGCGCAGTGCGCCGCCGACGCGAGCTTCCTCGCGCAGCACGACGCAATCGTGCGCTGGGCCGCGGCCGAGAAATCGTCCGCGCAGACGTGGTTCGCGCAGCAGTATCCGCAGCAGGCCGGCGAAAGCGTGGCCTACTTCTGCGCCGAGTTCGGCCTGCATCACACGGTGCCCATCTACTCGGGCGGCCTCGGCGTGCTCGCTGGCGACCACTGCAAGACGGCGTCCGACCTCGGAGTGCCCCTGGTTGGCGTCGGGATCCTGTATCGCAACGGGTACATCGACCAGGAGGTGCGCGCCGACGGCTGGCAGGAGGAAGCGGCGATGCAGCTCGACCTGGCGCATACGATCCTCGAACCGATTGATGGGCCAGCGGGCGCGCCGCATCTGGCGACCGTACGCATGGCCGAGCGCGACGTCCTCGTGCGCGCGTGGCGTCTGCGCGTGGGGCGCGTGACCATCTACCTGCTCGACACCGATCTCGAGCAGAACCACCGCGACGACCGGCCGCTGCTTTCGCGGCTGTACGCCGGTGGTCCGGAGATGCGCCTGCGCCAGGAGTGGCTGCTCGGCGTCGGCGGCGTGCGCGTGCTGCGCGCGCTGGGCGTGCAACCGGCTGCGTGGCACGCCAATGAAGGGCACGCCGCCTTCATGTTCGTCGAACGCGTCCGCGAACGGGTGGCGGCCGGGGCGCGCTTTGACGAGGCGGTGCAGGCGGTGCGCGCCGCGAGCACCTTCACCACGCACACGCCGGTGCCGGCTGGGCACGACACCTTCCCGGCCGAAGAGGTCGCCGTGTGCACGGGGCCGGTGTGGGAGGAGCTGGGCATTTCGCGCGAGGCCTTCTTCGGCATCGGCCGTCATCCGTTGGACGAGACGGGACGGTTCCACATGACGGCCGCCGCCATCCGTCTGAGTCGGCGCGTGAACGCGGTGTCGCGCGCGCATGGCGTCGTCACGCGCAAGCTCTGGGCGTCGCTCTGGCCGGAGCGGCGCGAAGTGGACCTCCCGGTCACGCACGTCACCAACGGCGTGCATCTGGCGACGTGGATGTCGAACGCGCTGATGCGCC
Organism: bacterium; assembly: GCA_021802745.1. The sequence continues at coordinate 793 of JAJZRK010000342.1, read as the reverse complement.
TGCTCGACCGGCACCTGGGTGCCGGCTGGGGCAATCGCGTGGACGACCCGGCGTTGTGGGACGACGTGCTGGCGCTCGAGGCGACGGCGCTCTGGGACGTGCACCGTCAGTTGAAGCGCACCCTGCTCGTGCACATGCGGGAACAGGCGCGCGTGGCCTTCACCAATCATACGCGCGAGGCGGCGCGACTCGCGGGCTCGGGCGTGCTGCTCGACCCGGAGGCGCTGACGCTCTGCTTTGCGCGCCGGTTCGCGACGTACAAGCGCGCCAATCTGCTGTTCCGCGACGTCGAACGGTTGCTGCGCATCGTCAGCAACCCGTCGCGACCGGTGCAGATCATCTTCGCCGGCAAGGCGCACCCGGCCGACATGCCGGGCAAGCAGATGCTGCAGGAAGTCTACCAGAGCACGCGCGACCCGCGATTCGAGGGACGCATCGCATTTGTCGAGGACTACGACATGCACCTCGCGCACGTGCTCGTGCAGGGCGCCGATGTCTGGCTCAATCTGCCGCGCATTCCGATGGAGGCGTCGGGGACGAGCGGGATGAAGGCGGCGCTAAACGGCGTGCCGCAGCTTAGCACCGTGGATGGGTGGTGGGAGGAAGGATTCAACGGTCACAACGGCTGGGCCATTGCGCCGCTTCCCGGCGACAGGACTGCCGATGACGACGCCGGCGCGGCTGACCAGCTGTACGAACTGCTCGAGACGGAAGTGGTGCCGCTCTACTACACGCGGGACGCCAGCGACCTGCCGCAGCGGTGGATCCACGTGATGCGCCATGCCCTGCGGAG
>JAJZRK010000341.1 GCA_021802745.1 bacterium | reverse complement strand
CCGCGGCGATATTCGCGAGCGTGCCGTTATCAGCGTCCGTCGCCGACTGTCGGAAGTCGACGCTCGGCCAGCTCGCCGCTCCCGACGCGGGCACAGAGGCACTCGTCGCATTGCCGGCGAAGTACCCGGTCTGGCGGAAGTTCGCCGTCTGTTGCCTGCCGAACTCCGCGCCCACGAGGACCTCGTGATCGACCGCGCCGGTCTGTGTCATCCAGACGAGATCGGTCTGACTGAAGATGTTGCGCCGCTCCGTCTGGTTGCTGTACGCAGTCATCGATACCGAGGTCCCGGCCTCGTTCATCGCGCCCGGCACCATGTTCCGGTACATCTTGTCGTACGCGGACCAGGAGACCAGCGTGCGCACGTGCAGCGCCTGCCCTGCACGGCGCTCGAATTCCAATCGTCCGTTGTCCACGACGGCCCGCGCGCGATTCACCAAGCGGTCACCGTAAAAGAGCGACGCGTTGACCGGCGCCGGCGCTCCCTGATAGGATGGGATGCCTCGATCCACGGTGCGGCGGTCCTCGAAGTGCTCGTAGCTGGCGCGCAATGTTCCACCTCCGACCACGAATGCGCTGGTCGGGTTGATGCCTGCCCGGGACAGTACGACGCCGCGGAACGAGTTGCTCCGTTCCGCCATGGCGGTCACGCGACCGGCCACGGCCGGGGTGAGGGCACGCCCGAGATCGAGCGTCCCCCGGCGCTGGTCGTGGCTTCCGCCCGCCAGAACAAGCTCCCGGCGCATGCCGAAATCGGCCTGTCGTAGCACCCGATTCACGACGCCGCCACCGCCGCCTCGGCCGAATGAGAGAGCATTTGGACCGCGCAACGCCTCCACGCGTTCAACATTGTAGAAGTCTCTCAGATACTGCACGTCGTCGCGCACGCCGTCGACGAAGAAATCGGCCGTCGATGAGATGCCGCGCATCGTCGGCTGATCGCGGTGCCCTTCGCCCTGGCCCATCGTGATTCCCGGGAGGTAACGGACCACGTCGGCCATCGAGCGCACCGCCTGGTCCTGAAGCTGCGCGCGAGACATGGTCGAGAGCGACATCGGAAGGTCGACGAGCCGAACCGAAGTGCGCGTGGCGCTGCGCGTCGCGGGCACGACATAGTCGCTGCGCTGCGTCTCGCGGACCTTGACGGTGTCGAGTCGCGCGGAGGAATCGCGGGGAGTGGCACGCTGACCGTGAGCGAGCGTGGGGGAGAGCACCAGGGCGGCGCCGACGAGCAGTGGTCTGAGAGCGGTCATAGGTGAGTGAGTGTGTCCGAATTCACTATATGAAACAATGTGAAGTATGCTTAACATTATTAAGAGTGGCACACAATGCAACCCCGGGAATGTCCACCGAGGTTCGGTGGGTAACGGTCGACGGCTGGCGGTGGACGGCTGCGCCGTCCTGCGGACTACTCTCCGATAGAACGTCGGCCTTGCGCTGGGATAGCACGGCGCGCATGCCGTCGATACCGTGCTCGATCGCAGGTCCTGCAACTGGAGCGGGAGGCTGGAGGTTCAAATCCTCTCGTACCGATTGGGGTAAGGAAGCCCTCGCGATGCGGAGGCTTTCTCCTTGGCCGCCCGACGGCTACACCGTCCGGACCGACCGCGAACGCGCTGGCTTACCGTCGCGCCGCCTTCGCCACTGCCTCATCCACCAGCTGCCGCAGCTGCTCGTACCCAAAGCTCGGCATGGGCTTGCCGTTCACGAAGAACTCGGGCGTTGCCTTCACGCCCAGCGCCTGCGCATCGGCCATATCCTGCGCGACGCGCTGCGCGACTTCGGGCGACGCCATGGCGGCAAAGACCTTCTCGCGGTCGAGGCCAAGGCCCTTGAGCTGTTCCCACGCGGCGGCGGCCTGGGACGTGTGGTCGGGCGACCACGCCCGCTGCGACTGCAGCAGCGCCTCGAGCGCGGGCCAGAGCTTGTCCCGCTCGCGCGCGGCTTCGAGCATCGCCACCACGTCCTGCGACCCCGCGTGGAACGGCGCCCAGCGCATCACAAGTCGGATCTTTCCGGCGTTGGCCGACATCAGGCTCTTCACGAACGGATAGAACTCGGCGCACGTCTCGCACGCCGGGTCAATGAACTCGACAATCGTGACGGGAGCGTCTGCTGGCCCGAGCGTCGCCGAGTGCCCGCGTTCGAGGATCGTCCGGTCGGCAACGGTCGCCGCGTCGGCGCCCGCCTGTTTGGACGCATTGAACATCAGCATGCCGGCGACGAAGATGAGCCCGAGCGCGACGGCGGCGCCGGTGAATACAGCTTTGCGGTTCACTTCTCACTCCTGAAGAAAGCGGCGATCAAAAGGCCGGCAATTGCAGAAAACGCGGCGAATGACAGCAGCGGGATGGTCACGAATCCAAACCAGGTGATCACGGTGTCCGAGCAGGACACACCCTGCGCACAGGGGACGACGCGCTCGGGGAGGATGCCGGCGACGAGCAGCAACTGGACGCCGGCGAGCAGCCACCCGACGACAGGGAGCGGCAGGACGGCCCGCACCACGGCGCGGCTGAACGGAAAGAGCGCGAACGGCAGGATAATGGCCAGCGGGAACATGACGATGCGCTGGTACCAACAGAGCGCGCACGGCGGCAGGCGCATCACCTCGCCGAAGAAAAGCGCTCCGAGCGTCGCGGCGGCGGCGAGGAGCCAGGCGCCGAAGACCAGCGTCCATGCGCGCGTGTCTCGGCCGTCGGCGTGGGCAGCGTCTGGATGACCGGCGGTGTGCGTTCTCGTTGTTGCGGTCAGCTTCACGGATGTTCCGCGCCCCCAATCTCGTCCATGGACGGCGGCACGAACTGTGCCAACCGCAGCGCCGACAGCGTAACCGCCACCGACGCACCCAGATCGCCAACGAGCACGGCGACCGTCAAGCTGACAACGCCCGCGACGGCACCAACGCCGAGCACGCGAACGTGGTCGCCGGC
>JAJZRK010000057.1 GCA_021802745.1 bacterium | reverse complement strand
CCAACGAGGGGCTGACCGCGACGATCGCCGAGGAGGGCGACTTCGTGGTCAGCGACGCGCTGAACCACGCGTCCATCATTGACTCGATCCGCCTCGCGAAGACGATCACCAAGTGCACGACCGCCGTGTACAAGCACGGCGACCTCGACGACCTGCGCGAGAAGCTCGCCGCCAACAAGGGGGCGCGCCGGCGCATCGTCTGGACCGATGGCGTGTTCTCGATGGAGGGGAGCATCGCGAAGCTGCCGGAGATCCTGCAGATTGCGCGCGACCACGACGCCATCGTCGTGGTGGACGACTCGCACTCCACGGGGGTGCTGGGAGCCACGGGACGCGGCACGGCTGAGCATTACGGGGTGCTGGGGGAGGTGGACGTGATCACCTCGACCCTCGGCAAGGCGCTGGGCGGCGCGGCCGGCGGGTTCGTGGCGGGGAGCGCGGCGCTGTGCGACATGCTGACGCAGCGCTCGCGTCCGCAGTTGTTCTCCAACGCCTTGCCGCCCACCGTGGCGGCGAGCGCGCTGGCGTCGGTGCAGTACCTCGAGTCGCACCCGGAGCGCGTGAAGAAGCTTCGGGACAACGCCCAGTATTTCCGGCAGGCGATCATCGAGGCCGGGTTCAACCCGCTGCCGGGCGAGACGCCGATCGTGCCGATCATCGTTGGCGAGACGGCGCATGCCATCCGGATGAGCGAGATGCTGCTGGACGAGGGGATCTTCGTGACGGGGTTCGGCTTCCCGGTGGTGCCGCACGGGACGGCGCGGCTGCGCTGCCAGATTTCGGCCTCGCACTCGAAGGACGACCTGGATTATGCCGTGCGCGCCATCGCGGGGGTGGCGCGGCGTGTCGGGCTGATGAAGGAGACGCACCCCGGTTCGAAGTGACCCGGGGGCGGGACGCATCGTCTACATCCGGTACTACTGGCTGCACCGGTCTCCGCGCGGCAAGTTCTGTCGCGTCGGTGCGCCGGTGGGCCGGCGATCCTCCTTTTCGAGGGGTCTAGCATGCGTACGATCTCACGCCTTGGCCGCGCACTCACGCTGGCGGCGCTCCTTCCGGTGGCCGCGGCGGCGCAGCAGGCCGGCGCGCCGATCGAGAATTCGTGGTTCTGGGGAGCGGGTGGCGGGCGAATTTCGTTCCCGACCTATTTCCACCGCATTGATGCGCCCATGATCTCGGCCGACTGGCTGATCACGCGCCAGCGGTGGGCCCTGCAGGTCTACGGGTCGCAGGCGTACTTCACCGACTCATCCACGGTGTCCGACCCCAACTCGTCGGGCCTGCGCAAGGCACTGATGACCGACCTGCGCCGCGTGGGATTCCAGGGGATCCTCTTCCTGCCCAACTGGACCTGGTTCCGGCCGTACGTGGGCGCCGGCTACTCGTTCAACTACATCAAGCAGGCGGAGCCGATCGGGACGTTCTTCAATAGCGCCGCGGCGCGCGATTCCGCGCAGACGCGGGTGAACGACGCCCGGGCGATGACGAAGGCGACGTTCAGCGGCGGCTTCATGATCACCTGGCACAAGTTCGCGCCGTACGCGCAGTACACGGTGATGCCCACCAAGGGGACGGGCGACTGGCTCGTGAACGGCAACGGCGCGACGTCGTTCTGGGAAGCGGGACTGCGGTACAACTTCGGGTCGTCCATCGAGAAGATGCGATAGACTCGGAACGGGCCGGCTGATGGCAGACATCAGATGAGAGAGGGCGGGCTCCGGGATGGGGCCCGCCCTCGTTTTGTCGGTGCCGGTTCGCTGCCATCCGCCATCCGCCATCCGCCATCCGCCATCTGCCATCTGCCATCTGCCATCTGCCATCTGCCATCCGCCATTACCCACCCGACTCCGGCGTCAGCACCCACCGCAACGGCCACTCCTGCGCCTTGCTGATGCCGATGCGCGGGGTCACCTGAACGTGGGCATCGTCCACCGCGGCCCCATGGAGAATGCGCAGCGCGGTTCCGCGCACGAGGTCGGCACCGTGGTGCGCGGGGCCGTCAATGCCGAACGCGACGCAGAGCTTGCCCGGCCCGTCGGCCAGCGCGTGGTCGGCGACACTCCCGCCGTGGCGGCGTTCGAGCCGTCGCCGCCGCATGGCGTCGAGACCGTCGAGCGCTCGCACGCCGCGAATCAGCACGGCGCTGGGGAGCCCTTCGGCGCGAGTGACCGCATTGACGCACCAGTACATGCCATAGATGAAGTAGACGTACGCCGTGCCGGGAGGCCCGTACAGCCCCGCGGTGCGGCGGGTGCGGCCGACGGCAGCATGGCAGGCGGGGTCATGCGCGCCGAGGTAGGCCTCGGTTTCCGAGATGACACCGCGCACGGTCACGCCATCGCGCGTGCACTCGAGCACGCGGCCAATGAGGTCGCGCGCCACGACCTCGGTTTCGCGATCGTAGAATCCGCGCGGCAGGACGCGCAACGAGAGACGCCGCGCCCCCAGAGGGGACGCGGCGTTCCTCGCGTGCTCCACGCGTGCACGAGGCACGGGACGCGGCTCAGGCTTTCTTGGCCCGCGGCTTGCGCCCGGCCTTCGCCTTCGGAGCGGCCTCGGCCTTCGCGGCCGGCACAGCCTTCACCGCGGGCTCAGCCTTCGGCGACGACGCGGCCTTGGCGGCCGGTTTGCGGGGCGCACGTCCCTTCTTGGGCGCGGGTGCCTCGCCCTTGCCCGACGCCTCGACCGCCGCGGGCGGCGGGGTGTCGTCAACCACGCCGACGAGGAACAGGGCCGGCGGAACCTTGGCGCCACGCGCCCCCTTCGACGGAAGCCCGCGTCCCGCACCAACGCCTCGCGGCGCCGGAGCGGCGGTGGGCGCTGGCGGTGCTTCGGCCTTGGCCACCGCTTCGGCGGCGCTCAGCTGGTCGGCGACACTCACCACGCCCTCGACGCGCGCCACTTCGAACGAATCGCCGCGACGGCGCACGTCCACGATGCCGGCATCGTGCGTGTCGCGCAGGATGCGAGTGAAGTTGCGCTCGTTGAGCGACTCGCTGTCGCGGCCCAGCAGTTCACGCGCCTTCACGCGCACCGCCTCGGCCATCACCGACGCGTCGCCCTTGGCGAGCGATTCGACGGCGCGCCGGACGAGCGAGAAGGCCTCGTCGCGGGTGAGCCGGACACCCGCCAGGCCGATGGTAGCATCAATTGCCGGCGCGGCGTGCTTGCGCTCGTGCCGCGGATGGTGCGGCGCCGCTGGTGCCGCCACGGGAGCCGGCACTGCAACCGGGGCCGCGGCCGGCACAGCCGGTAGTGCTTCCACTGCTGCCTCGGGACGGACCTCCCCGGTGCGCTCGCGGTCACGGCCGCGACCGCGACCCCCGCGGCGACCACGACGGCCACGGGCATCGTCGTCCTCACGCGGCGCGGCGGCGGCCGGCGTCGCCTCGGCGGCCTTTGGCGCATCCTTGCGCACGGCGGCCGGCAGCGCGACCTCGAGCTGCCCGTTCTCGAGCTTGGTGATGTGGATGAGCCCCTTGTGCGACGCTTCCTGGCAGAAGCGCGAGAACTTCGACATGCCGAGGTTCTTCTCGTCGAACGTGGGGTCAATCTCCTGCATGACCTGCTTGAGCCGGTCGGAGCGCATCACGTCGCCGTTCTTCGACATGCGCCCGATCGCCTCGGTGACGAGTTCCCACGGGTCCCACTTCTGCGCCGTGGCCTCGTCGCTCGCCTTCACCAGCCCGGCGAGGGCGTTGTAGCTGTAGTACTCGTCGCAGTTCTGGACGAGCAGGTCGCTCGACGACTCGCGAATGCCGACGCCGATGACGTACTTGCCGTACTCCTTGAGCTTGAGCACGAGCGACGAGAAGTCGGAGTCGCCCGAGAGCAGGATGTACGTGCCGATCTCCGGACGGGTGAAGACGAGCTCAATGGCGTCCACCGCGAGGCGAATGTCGGTGGCGTTCTTCTTGGACGAGCCGTACGCCGGGGCGAAGATCAGGTCAATGGAGGATTCCGACAGCGGCACGATGTACTGCGGATAGCGCCGCCAGTCGGCGTAGGCGCGCTGCACCGCGACCTTGCCGCTGATGATGTCGGAGGAGAGCAGGTTGCGCAGTTCGGTCTGCAGATCGGACCGGATGCCCATCGTGACGTTGTCGAAGTCGATGAGCAGGGCCGCGTTGGGGGCGGCGTGCGGGGTGGTGAGGCCGGCCGCGGCGTGCGCCGCGGCTTGCGGTCCGCGATGAAGCGGAGCGACGGGAGCACGGAGCGGAGCGCCCCGGAGGTGTGGTTTGTGCATTCCTTCTCGCGTTGGCCGGGCTCGAAGGCCCGGGGGCGAACGCGCCAGCGCGGCTCCCACATGGGAACCAACGCAGCGATTGCCCGTGGTTGGTATGCCACGGTGCTTGCCGGGAGCGCCATCTGGGGGCAGCTGGCCGGCTCGCACCGCTTGCGGAAGGGACCGCGAGCACGCTCAACCTCTCTTCCGGCGCTGCCGGAAGACGCGGGTGGCGCAGACGCTTGGTGGTCCCGGAAGACACGGGCGAAGCTGATGATCATCGGATCATCGGCAACGTCCGGGACTTCTGGAGGAGGAATGTAACCGATATGGAGGCCCAGCGGCACCCGTCAGCGTGGTCCGGTGGCCGCAACCCCGCGCCGGTAGCAAGTTTCGGGGGGCCGTGTCTTAACGAAACTCCCCCGCACCCCTCCCCGTACCCAACTACGTGGCTCTCGGCTTTCGCGCACGTCTGTTCGCCATCCTGGCGCTGTTCGCGCTGGTGCCGTCGGTCGTGCTGACCATCGCGTGGGGCGGTGCGACCAGCCGCGTCCTTCCGCGAATGAGCGGGGCGGCGGCATGGGACAGCGCGGCGGCGTCCGGATCGCGCGCGGTGCAACTGGCGTTGCAGGCGCCCGGCTCGGCGGAGGCGAATGCCGCGCTCGAGCGGCACCAGCAGGCACTGGCGAGTTCGGTGACGCAGGCGCGGCGCTTCGAATACCTCACGCGGCAGACGGGCCCGGCCCTGATGGCGGTCGGACTGATCCTGCTGGCGCTGCTCACGTACCTCGCCTCCCGGGGCGCCGGCCACCTGAGCCGCCAGTTGAGCCGGCCGCTCGATGAACTGGTGGGATGGACGGAGCGGATCGCGCACGGCGAGCCGCTGCCGGAGCAGGCCACGCATCGGGGCGCGCCGGAGTTCGGCGTGCTGCGCGACCGGATGCGGGCGATGGCGGAAGAACTCGACCGCGGCCGCGCGGCGGCGATTGCCGCCGAGCGCCTCGAGGCGTTTCGCGAGTCGGCGCGCCAGGTGGCGCATGAGCTGAAGAATCCGCTGACGCCCATCCGGTTCGCGATCGCCCGGCTGCGACGCGAGGCCGGGCCGGAGCTGCAGGAGACGCTCGACGTGCTCTCGACCGAAAGCGAGCGGCTCGAGGCGATGGCGCGCAGTTTCAGCCAGTTCGGGCGGCTCCCCGAGGGACCGATGGCGGCGCTCGACCTTGGCGACATCGCCCGTGAGGCGGCGCGCACGACGGTGCCGGAGGGTGCGGTGCTGCACATCGAAACCGAGCCGCACCTTGCGCTCGTACAGGGACAGCACGATGCCCTGCACCGCGCGTGCGCCAACGTGCTGATCAACGCGGTGGAGTCGTGCGGCACCGCGACGCGCGTGGAAGTGCGCGTGACGCATCGCGGGCGCCAGGTGGTGGTGGCCGTGCGCGACCATGGCTGCGGCATCGCCCCCGAGCGCCTGCCGCGCATCTGGGACCCGTACGTCACCGACAAGACGGCGGGGACCGGGCTGGGGCTGGCGATCGTGAAGCAGACGGTGATGGCGCACGGCGGGCATGTGGAGGCCGAGAGCACGCCCGGCGAGGGCACTGAAATTCGCATGGTCTTTCCGGCCATGAGCGACCACGGAGGAGCAACAGATCATGAACGGCCCTGAAGTGCTGGTTCCCATCGCGTTCTTCGCGATGGTGGTTTCCATCGTGCTCGGCGTCCCGCTCGTGCGGGCGCGCATCCGCGAGCGCGAACGGCAGTCGGCGGGGATCCTGCCCGATGCGCAGAGCGCAGAGCGGCTGGCGCGCATCGAGGCCGCGGTGGAGTCCATCGCCATTGAAGTGGAGCGCATCTCGGAGGCGCAACGGTTCACGACGAAACTGCTGTCGGAGCGCAGCGCCGGTGCGGCGTCGCCGGAGCGCACGCCATGATGCCGGCACTCGTGACCGCGGAGCTCGTGCCGATGGCGACGCACGGGGCGGCCCGCGTGCACCTGGCCATGGTGCAGCCGGCGGAGATTGCCATCGTCGCCATCATCTTCGGCACGATGAGCGCGCTGTTCTATCCGCTGGTGCGGGCGATGGCGAGGCGGATGGAGGGCGGCGCGTCGGCGGCGGTACCTGCACTGCACGGCGTCGAGGAGCGCCTCGACCGCATCGAGCGCGCGGTGGAGTCCATCGCCCTCGAGGTCGAGCGCGTCTCGGAAGGGCAGCGGTTCGTCACCAAGCTGCTGGTCGAGAAAGCCCCGCCGCCGCTTTCCCCGCCGCAGCCGTGAGGACGCCATGCCGTCCGTGCTGATCATTGACGACGAACCCAACATCCGGCGGATGGTGGGGGCGCTGCTGGAGGCCGAAGGATTCGAGGTGCGCGACGCGTCCGATGGCCAGTCGGGGCTGGCGCGCGCGCTGGAGTGGGAGCCCGACCTCGTGCTCCTCGACCTGATGATGCCCGGCACGCTCGACGGCATGGCGACGCTGGAGCAGCTGCGCGAGCGGTTTCCCGAGCTGCCGGTGGTGATGATGAGCGGGCGCGCCGGGCTCGCGGACGCCGTGAAGGCGACGCGGCTGGGCGCCGTGAACTTTCTCGAGAAGCCGCTCACGCCCGAGGGGGTGCTGCTGGCGCTCGCCGGCGCGCTGGAACTGCGGATGGCGCGCCGCGAACGCAGCGCGCTGCGCGCGGACCTCGGGCTCGCCGGCGAATTCGTCGGGGACAGCCCGGCGCTGCGCCTGGTGCGCGAGATGATCGCGCGCGTGGCGCCGACGGATGCCCGCGTGCTGATCACCGGCGAATCGGGGACGGGCAAGGAACTCGTGGCGGCGGCGATCCACGCCGAGAGCCCGCGGCGCGAGAAGCCGTTCGTGCGGGTGAACTGCGCGGCGATTCCGCGCGACCTCGTGGAGAGCGAGATGTTCGGCCACGAGCGCGGCGCGTTCACCGGCGCGAGCGAACGACGGCTGGGCCGCTTCGAACTCGCGCACACGGGGACGCTGTTTCTCGACGAGGTCGGCGACCTCGGGCCGGAGGCCCAGTCGAAGCTGCTGCGCGCCATCGAGGCGCGCGAGATCGAGCGCGTGGGCGGCGGCCGGTCCATCAAGGTGGACGTGCGCATCCTCGCCGCGACCAATCGCGACCTGGAGCGCGCCGTGCGCGAGGGACACTTCCGCGAGGACCTGTATTTCCGGCTGAACGTGATTCCCCTGAACATCGCGCCGCTGCGCGAGCGCCCCGACGACGTGCCGGCGCTGGTGCGGCACTTCGCGGCGCTGCAGCGCCGGCGGTCCGCGCAAGCGGTGCCGAGCTGGACTCCGGAGGCGATCGCCGTGCTCGCGCGCTATCGCTGGCCGGGAAACGTGCGCGAACTCGCCAACATCGTCGAGCGGCTGAGCATCCTGCACGCGGGACAGCCGATCGGCGAGTCCGAGGTGCTGGGCGTGCTCCCGCTGGCGCCGCTGTCGGCGTCGTCGCTTCCCGACCTCGTGCAGCCCGAGCTCACGCTGAGCGACGCACTGGATGAGTACGAGAAGCTGCTGATCACCCGGGCGCTGTCCGCAGCGAATGGCGTGGTGGCTGAAGCCGCGCGACGCCTTCGCACCGACCGCCCGAACCTGTACCGCCGCATGCGGCGGCTTGGCCTTCAGCCAGACAACGGCGAGTGACGAAACGACACGCCGATGACCACTTCGTGCGACTCACGCACCGCGACGGCACGCTCGGCGCGCGCCAAGCGCATGCCCCGGCGGCGATTGCGCGAACGGGGCGCGTGCGGCATGCCCCCTGCACCCTGGCGGGCATCTCTCGTTCTCGAGGACAGACGATGACTCGCATGCAGAAGGTGGTGCTGCTTTCGGCGGGGCTGCTGGCGGCCGCCGCCGGGGCGGACGCCCAGCAGCGGGACGTGCCGGCGCGGAGCGCCGCCACCGCCGCCGCCGCCGTGTACAACGGCGAACACACGACGCGGGTGACGGGCGTGCTCGAGGTGTCCGCGGACCGCACCATCGAGGGCGACGTGGCGGTGCTGAATGGACCTGTGCGCGTGGCCGGCCGGATTACCGGGACGCTGGCGGTGATCAACGCCGACGTCCGGCTGTCGAAGGGTGCGTCGCTGGGCGGACTGATCGTGGTGGGCGGAACGATCAGCGGGGTGAGCGACGCCACGATTCGCGGCGACGTGGTGCAGCAGGCCGAACTGCTGCGGTATCACCTCGCGGACCAGCGCCTCGTGCCGGAGGAGGAGCCGGCCTACGACGAGGCGTGGTGGAAGCGGCGGGCGCGACGCCGGCCGCCGCACAGCGATGACCGGTCGTGGCGCGACTGGACGTTCACGAGCGCGCACACGTACAATCGCGTCGAGGGGCTGCCGATTCTTGTTGGCCCCCGCATCCATCAGGTGACCGACTGGGGCCGGTTCACGCTCGATGCCTTTGGCATCGTGCGCACGGCGGGTCCGATGCGGTGGGACCGGGAGACGCTGGGACACGACGCCGCGAGCGAGCTGCAGTTCGGCCGGAAGTTGGGGCTTGGCGTGGGCGGACGGACGTTCGACATCGTGGACGCGGTGGAGGACTGGCAGCAGGACGACGGCGAGGCGGGACTGGCGGCGTTCGTGCTGCGCCGCGACTTTCGCGACTACTATTGGCGCCACGGCGGCCTCGGATTCGTGAAGCTGCATGGCGGCGCCGACGCCGACCTGACGTTCTCGTTCGGCGACGAGCGGTGGGAGAATGCGCCGGAGCGCGATCCGGTGTCCGTGGTGCGGCGCACCGAGCCCTGGCGGCCGAATTTCGCGTGGATGGAGGAGGGCACCATGCACCTCGCCACGGCGCGCCTGCGGGTGGACACGCGCCATCGCGAGAATTCGCCGTGGGGTGGATGGTACCTGAACGCGAACGTGGAGCGCGGCACGGGCACGCTGACTTCACCGCTGGCGTACCCGCAAATCATTGATGTGCCGCCGTCGGTGCGCGACGTGGCGTACACGCGCGGCTTCGTGGACGCCCGGCGGTACACCCGCCTCGCACCGGATGCCGCGCTCAACCTGCGGATCGTGGCGGGCGGCTGGCTGTCGGGCGACCGGCTGCCGTGGCAGCGGCGACTATCGCTCGGCGGGCCGTTTACGCTCGGTGGCTACGATTTCCGCCGGGCGTGGCGGGTGCACCCCGACGTGCTCACCTGCGGCGGCACAAGTTACGCCGGCGCCCCCGCGAACTGCGACCGGGTGATGCTCCTCCAGGCCGAGTTCCGTCGCGACTTCCACCTGGGCTGGGTGCGAACCGACGTGCGCGACGACTGGTGGCGCCCGGGCTTCAACCGCCGGGCCGCCTGGGTGCTCTTTGCCGACGCCGGGCGCGGCTGGACCGTGGGCGCGCCGGGCCCGACGACCTACGCGAAGAACGATGTGCCGCCGCTCTCGACCTTCCGGTCGGACATCGGCGCGGGCATTGATCTCGGTTCGTTCGGCCTCTACCTCGCCAAGGCGACGAGCACGGCGAGCGAGCCGATGAACGTCATCGTTCGCGTGAGGACCCGCTTCTGATGCCTCGACTGCTGCTCCGAGCCGTGCTGGTCGCCGTCGTGCTGCTTGGCACGACGGCGACGGGCGCGTTCGGGCAGGGCAGGCGGCCGACATTGTCCATCACGGCGCCCGCGGCGGACCAGGCGACGCGCACGGGGCCCGTGGTGGTGGCGGCGCACATGCTCAGCGGGCGCAAGCTGCAGGAGCTGCTGGCGAGCGGGTTTCCGGCCCGGCTGCATTTCACGGTCGAGCTCTGGAGCGTGGGCGGCTGGGTGAACGACCTCGAGCGCAGCACCGAGTGGGACGTCGTCGTGCGCTGGCTCGCGGTGGAGAAGGCGTACGAGGTGACACAGCTTTCCGGCGACCGGCCGTTTTCGCTGGGCAAGTTCGCGCAGCTCACCGACGCGGCCGCCGCGGTGGCGCGCCCGACGCGGGCGCCCATCGTGTCGTATCCCGGCGTCAAGCGTGCCTATTATCAGGCGACGCTGTCGGTGGAGACGCTCTCGCTGAGCGACCTGGACGAGGTGGAGCGGTGGCTGCGCGGCGAGCTGCAGCCGGCCGTGCGCGGCCAGCGCAATCCAGGCACGGTGCTCGGCCGCGGCCTCAAGACGCTCGCGTCGCGGCTGCTGGGCGGCGAGCGACGGGAGTATGTTGCGCGGACGGGGGTGTTTGAGGCAGATGGGAGACGGTAGATGGGAGATGGGAGAGTTCAGGGCGATGGGTCGTGAACGGACGAAGGGCGGACTCTTCACGAGCCCGCCCTTGTCGCATGCGCCCAACGCCGGACGTTTCGGGCTACCGTGCGCCCTCGACCGTTGGCCGTCTGCCTTCCACCGTGCGCGCCACCTCGTGCAGCATGGCCGCGCCGTAGAACATCCGGATGTACTTGCTCTGCGTCGGCGTCAGCCGGCGGACGGCCCACGAGAGGTGCACAAAATGGGGCTCCACCGGATCGTGGAGCAGGCGCATGCCGATTTCGGTCGGCAGGTGGTTGGCCTTGCGCGTGTTGCAGGAGCTGCAGGCCGTCACGACGTTGGTCCACGAGTTGTCGCCGCCGCGGGAGAGCGGCACCACGTGGTCACGGGTGAGCGACTCGCGCGGCTTGAGCACGGCCGACACGCGCCCGCAGTACTGGCAGCGGTAGTGGTCGCGTGCAAATAGGAACGTGTTGGTGACGTGGCGCCGGAAGCGCCGCGGCACGTGCACGTACTTGGTGAGCCGGATGACGACGGGATGCGGGAAGTGCTTGTTGGCGGACCGGACCAGGCGATCGCGGTCGGCCTCGACGATCTCGGCCTTGCCGTCAATGACAAGCCGCAGGGCGCGGCGCAGCGGCACCAGCGTGAGTGGTTCGAAGGACGAGTTGAGGGCGAGGCAGCCGACGAGCACCTAATCCTCCACGAGGGAAAGCGCGATGCGCGGCGGCCGCATGGTCATCTACTCGCGACAGCCGGACTGGGAACGGGCGTGAGCCAGCCGTACGGATCGGGGATCCGTCCACTCGCTATCCCGAGGTACTTGTCCTGAATGGCCTTCGTCACCGGCCCGCGGTGTCCTTCGCCGATGGTGATGCGATCAATGGAACGCACCGGCGTCAACTCGGCCGCCGTGCCGCAGAAGAAGACCTCGTCGGCGATGTACAGCATTTCGCGGGGCACGGTCGTCTCGTGCACCTCGATGCCGAGGTCCTTCGCGATGCGCATCAGCGAATTGCGCGTGATGCCCTGCAGGATGCCCGACGCGGGGGTGGACGTGTAGAGGGCGCCGTCGCGCACGAGGAACAGGTTTTCGCCGCTGCCCTCCGAGACGTGCCCATGCACGTCGAGCATGATGCCCTCGACGTAGTCGTCCATCTTGGCTTCCATCTTGGTCAGCTGCGAACTCAGGTAATTGCCGGCGGCCTTGGCCATCGTGGGGAAGGTGCTGCCCGCGGCGCGGCGCCAGCTCGAGACGCGCACATCCACGCCGCGCTCGAGCGCTTCTTCACCGAGGTAGCGGCCCCAGATCCAGCAGATGATGAACGTCTCGACGGGCGCATTGCCGGGATGGACGCCCATCTGCTGGCCGGTGCGCGCCACGAGCGGCCGGATATAGCACTCCTTCAGCTCGTTGGCCGCGATCGTGTCGAGCACGGCCTGGCAGAGCTCGTCCACCGAGTAGCGCAGGTCCATGCGATAGATCTTCGCGGAGTCCACGAGGCGGCGCATGTGCTCGCGCAGGCGGAAGACCGCGCCGCCCGACGGCGTCTCGTAGCAGCGGATTCCCTCGAAGACCGACGAGCCATAATGCGCCACGTGCGACATCACGTGGACCGTGGCATCCTGGAAGTCCACGAGACGGCCATCTCGCCAGATCTTGCTGGTGGCGCCGTTCGCGGAAAGCTGATGGGGCACGATGGGATGGCTCCCTTGGAGAGAATGGCAGAGAATGGCAGAGAACGGCAGAGAACGGCAGAGAACGGCAGAGAACGGCAGAGAACGACAGAGTGCGACGGCGAACTACGATCGTCGCACGCGAGATCGGCCGTCGGCGGCGACGGGAGGGTCCTCGAATTCTACAATCCGGGGTCGGCGCGGCGCCAGCGTCCGAGCGCATCGGCATGCAATTGCACGCGGTGCGCCAGCGCGGCGTCTTCCCGCAGCACCACCCCGTCGCGCACGCAAAGCTGTCCGGCAACCACCGTGCGCCGCGCAGGGGTTCCCCCGGCGTGCACGACGGCCGTGGCGATGTCGTGCACGGGGAGCGCCGGCGCGCCGAGCGCGAAGGCGGCGAGGTCCGCCTGATAGCCCTCGGCCAGCACGCCGACTGCGCCGTCGAGACGCAAGGCGCGCGCGCCGCCGCGCGTCGCGAGCTCCAGCACCTGCTGTGCGGGCAAGGCATCCACGCGCCGCGAGCGCGTGCGCTGCTGGAGCGACGCGAGCCGCCCTTCGCCGATGATGTCCATGCGGTTGTTGCTGGCCATCGAGTCGGAGCCGAGGCCGACGGCGAGCCCCGCGTCGAGCATCTCGAGCAGCGGCGCGACCCCGTGCGCGAGCTTGGCGTTGCTGGCCGGACAGTGCGCGACGGCGCAGCGGTGGCGGGCCATCGAGGCGATGTCCGGCGCGTCGGCGCGCACCGCGTGGATGAGCAGCGGGCGCGTGGCGAGCACGCCGCAGCGTTCGAGCAGCGTGATCGGCGACCGCGCGCGCGGCTCCACCTCGAGTCCGCGCGAACGCAGGAAGTCGGCGAACGGCCCCTGCGCCCGCTCGACGAGCCGCGATTCCTCCTCGCCCTCGGCGATGTGCACGGCCACGGGGAGCGCTTCATCCGTCGCGTACGTCGCGACCGCCGCGAAGAGTGCGTCGCTGACGCTGTAGGGCGCGTGGGGCGAGACGCCCACGCGGACGAGGGACGTTTCGAGCGCGCGCATCGCCTCGACTTTGGAGCGCAGTTCGGCCAGCGAGCGCTCCACTTGCGCAGGATCGGGGCCGAAGACCTCGCGGAAGGCGACGCCGCGCGCGCCGAGTTCGCGCATGGCGTCGAACGGCGCGGATGAATCGCCGGTGTCGGCGAAGGTCGTGACCCCGGCGCGCAGTCCTTCCACCACCCCCAGCCGGGCGCTGTCGAGCAGCATGGCGTCGGTGAGCACGAAGTGACGCGCCCGTGTCAGCGTGCGCACCCAGTCAAAGAACGCGAGTTCCTCGAGGAAGCCGCGCATCACGGTGAGTTCGAGGTGCGTATGCGCGTTCACCAAGCCGGGGAGCAGCACCGCATCGCCAAGGTCGTCATCCACGCCGCCCGCCGGCGCCTGCGCGCGCGGGCCGACCCAGGCGATGCGGTCGCCTTCGACGATGACCGTGCCCTCCTCGATGGGCGGCGTGACGATGGGAAGCACCCAGCGCGCATGGTACCGGGTGCGCGGGGCCGTCACGGCTTGCGCACCATGGCTCCGGGCGGCACCGTCGCCTTCTTCTCAGGGCGCGTGTCCTTGACGGGGTCCGGCCGGTCGCCGCTGGCGCGCGGCGGGCATTCGGCAATCGGTTCCGTGCCTGGGATGAACCACTCGTAGTACGCATCCGCCGCCGGACAGCCCGGATTGGCCAGCAGGCCCGTGAGGTCGTCCACCTGACGCGACATGAGCGACGAGGGACGCGGCCAGTCGGGCGGCTTGGGCTTCCGTTGGTACGCCTCGATCATGAACTGCACCCACGCCGGCGCGGCCAGCCGCCCGCCCTGCGCATTCGGCATGATCTTCTGCGGGCGGTCGAAGCCCATCCAGACGCCGGCGACGAGGTCGGCGGTGTACCCGATGAACCAGACATCGGTGTAGTCGTTGGTCGTGCCCGTCTTGCCGCCGGCCGGCAGGTTGAAGCCGGTGCCGGCCACCGCGCCCGCAGCGCTGCCCCGGCGCAGCACGTCCTTCATCATGTCCACCATGAGCCACGATTCCTCGGGCGTGAGCACCTGCTCGCGCGAGATCTCGGGCGTCCACAGCACCTTCCCCTTGGCGTCCTCGACGCGCAGAATCGCGATCGGCGTCACCCGCCAGCCGAGGTTGGCGAAGGTCGAGTAGGCCGCCACCATCTGCAGCGGGATGACATCGGCGGAGCCGATGTGGATGGACGGATACTCCGGGATCGGCGTCGTGAGGCCGAACTTGCGCGCCATGTCCACGACGCTCTGTTCGCCGAGTTCCATGCCGAGGCGGATGGCCGGCAGGTTGCGCGACTGGTAGAGCGCGCGCCGCAGGACCATGGGCCCCTCGAACTTGAGGTCGTAGTTGCGCGGCTGCCACGTGTCGCCGGCCACCTGCGGCAGCTCGATGGGCGCATCATCGAGCACGTAGGACGGCGGCCGGCCGCTCTGGATCGCGGTGGCGTAGACGATGGGCTTGAAGGTGGATCCCGGCTGGCGCGTGGCCTGCGTCATGCGGTTGAACTTCGAATCGTCGTAGTCGCGCCCGCCCACCATCGCCCGCACGGCGCCATTGCGCGGATCGAGCGCCACGAAGGCGCCCTGCAGGTATTGAGTGACCGAGCCTGGCGGCGGTTCATCCGCGGCCGAGGCGGCCATGATCTGTTCGTACGTGCGATGCGGAAACGGTCCCGCCGAGCCGCCCTCGACCGCCTTGAGCTGGCGTTCGAGCGCCCGCTCCGCCGCACCCTGCAGCTCGAGGTCGAGCGTCGTGTAGACCCGCAGGCCGTCCTGATAGATGCGGTCGCCGAACTTCTCCTCGAGCTGCTGCCGCACCCACTCGACGTAGTAGGGGGCGACGTCGCTGGAAGCGCCGCGTCCGCGCGCGAGACGCAGCGGATAGGCCTTGGCCAGCGACGCGTCGGCATCGCTGATGGCGCCTTCGCGTCGCATCAGCTCGAGCACCGTGTTGCGGCGCTGGATGGCGCGGTCGGGAAAGCGCCGCGGGTCGTAGCGGGCCGGCGACTTGGGGAGGGCGGCGAGGGTTGCCGCCTCGGCGAGGTTGAGCTCGCGCACCGACTTGCCGAAGTAGCGCTCGGCGGCGGTCTCGACCCCGTAGGCGCCGCTCCCGAGGTAGATCTGGTTGAGGTAGAGCTCGAGGATGCGGTCCTTGCTGTACTTGGCCTCGATCGCCCGCGAAACCTTGGCCTCGCGGAGCTTGCGCAGCGGGCTCTTCTCGCGCGTGAGCTGCTGCGGAAAGACGTTGCGGGCGAGCTGCATGGTGATGGTCGAGAACCCCTGGGCGTACGAGCCGCGCATCACGTTGGTGAGGCCCGCGCGCACGACGCCGATCAGGTCAATGCCGCTGTGTTCGTAGAAGCGGCGGTCCTCGGTGATGATGAATGCGGACTGCACCACTTTGGGGATCTGCGCGAGCGGCACGAGCGTGCGGCGCTCGAGGCCCAGTTCGGCGACAAACCGGCCGTCGGCGGCAAAGAGCTTGGAGGTTTGCCGCGGATTGTACTTCTCCAGCACGCTGATGGACGGGCAGGCGTTGCCGCGGCAGACGAGGAGCCAGCCGAGGGTCATCCCGACCATGCCGAGGGCGGCCAGCGCCGCCGTGGCGATCAACGCGTACCGGAGCGGTTTCTTCATCGTCGGCTAATCTACAACAAAGGGTGCGGGGTGCGGGGTGCAGGGGTGAAGGAAGGGTGCGGAGTGTGGTACAGGGGGAGGTGGAGGGTGTTCCGCCGAACGCGTCGCGAGGCGACGCCGCCTTCCCTCCCCCGTTCGGTGACGTAGTTTCTCAGGCATGTCGCGACTTCTTGTCACCGGTTCATCCGGCTTGATCGGCTCCGAAATGGTCGCCCACTTCGCCGCGCTGGGGTGGGACGTGCACGGAGTGGACAGCAACCAGCGCGCCGTCTTCTTCGGGCCGGGCGGTGATACGCGCTGGATGCAGCAGCGACTCACCGAGGCGCACCGGAACTTTCGGCATCACGAACTCGACATCCGCGACCGCGCCGGCATTGACGTGCTCGTGCGAGAGCTCAAGCCCGACGCGATCGTGCACACGGCCGCCCAGCCGAGCCACGACCGCGCCGCGGCCATTCCCTTCGACGACTTCGACACAAACGCCGTCGGCACGCTCAACCTGCTCC
>JAJZRK010000340.1 GCA_021802745.1 bacterium | reverse complement strand
CGTCGTCGGACGACGCGACACCGTGGACGACGACGGCTGCGGTGCGGACGGCGACGGACGGACGACCGGCGCCTGCAGCGAGCGATAGGCCGCCGCGGCGTACGCCGCGGGCTCGACGCGCCAGTGCGCATCGGCGTACACGCGCGCGTCGAGGGTGCCACGCCGTTCGACTTCGGCGATCAGCAGGTCGCGAATTTCCACCTGCGTGTCACGCAGCACGGGCGCGCCGCGCAACATTGCGTAGCCGCCCCCACCGCCGGCGCGGTAGTTGTTCACGGCAAGGGTGAATGAGTCAGTCGGTGCGACGTCGCGTCCGCGCACGCGGAGATGCGTGATCCGCGAACCCGTTGGCCTGCTCAGGTCCATCGCGTACTCGGCGCCGCCGAGAATGTCGAAGTTGTAGCCCGGGATGTCGGGGTTGGGGCGCACTATCGGCACCGCCCCGGGGGTGACGTCGAAGTACCGCGCGGTCTGCTCCAGATACGCGCGCAGCGCGGCGCCGCTGATCTTCACCAGCTGAAGCGTGTTCTCGTAGGGATAGAGTCGAGCCAGCTGAGCCACGGTGATCTTGTCCGGCCCAAGCGTGGCGCCGAGGTCGAATGCCGCGGTTGACGAAAGGTCGGCGTTGAAGACCCGGCGCTCGACATCCAGCACGAAGTTCACGAGCGGCGTCGCGTGCGTGCGCGCCGAGTCGGAGCGCCAGACGGCTCCCGTGGAACCGATCGGGCGATTGGTTTGGTTGCGGGCGGCGTCGTGCGCCGACGCAACCGCCCTGACGACTGCGGGCGCCTCGGCATGGCCACCGGCCCGGATCAACGCGCCGCGCTTGTCAATGACGGACCACGCCGCACCGCGGTTCTGCAACCGGATGGTCGCCACGGCGAGGCTCCCCGCCCACTGCCGCGGCTGCATCAGCATCACACCGTTGATGGTCGTGTCGGCCACCTCGCGATGCGAATGGCCGAATACGATGAGATCGATCTCCGGTACCTGACGCGCGACCTCGGCGGCCACGTTCTCGCCGCCGGTCCCGGTGGTGTCGAAGCTGCTCGCCCCACCGAGCCCCGCGTGCACCAGCGCCACGACGAGCTCGGCGCCCGCGGCGCGCACGGAGTCCACCGCGACACGCACCGCGGGAACGATGTCCGTGACCGTCAGGCGCCCGCGCAAGTTGGAGCGATCCCAGATGTTCGCCCCCGGGTTCGTCGCCCCGACGATGCCGACCTTGATGCCAGCGCGCTCAATCAGCGTGAACGCGGGAAAGGCGCGCGAGCCGTCCGGCCGCCGGGCGTTGGCGGCGAGAAACGGGAATCGCGCCTGCGACACCGCGCGCTCGAGGAACGGAACGCCGTAGTTGAACTCGTGGTTGCCCACCGCGGCCGCGTCGTACCGCATCGCGTTCATCGCGGCCATCACCGGACTCGGCATTGCCGGCGTGCGCGACGCCACGAACGTCATCGGATTGCCCTGCAGCAGATCGCCGGCGTCCACCAGGATCACGCGTTCGGGGTCGGCCTGGCGCAGCGAATCCACGGCGGTGGCCAGTCGCGACAGGCCGCGCGTCGTCTCGGCGGTGTCGGCGAAATAGTCCCACGCGCGCAGGCGCCCGTGCACGTCGGTGGTCGCCGCGACCACGAGATCGACCGGAATGCCCTGCGCGTGTCCGCCGGCCGGGATCCCAATGAGTGCGGCGCTCCCGAGGAGCGCCGCGCGAAGCGATGGCAACATGGAAGAAAACTATAGAGGCCCGCGCCCGGTGGGGAGCGGTGCCTGCAGGCGCCGTGCCGAGCGGCCGCGATTGGCCGGGCTCGACGGATTCCGATACAATACTGTGACCGCAGCGGCACTTTCGCGCGACGTGCCGTGCGGACATCGTGCATCCAGCGCTCCGACCTTCCACGTCATGAAGCCACTCATCATCGGCATCGCCGGCGGCACCGGCTCCGGCAAGTCCACGGTGGCCAAGCGCATCGCCGAGGCGCTCCCGGCCTCCGTCGCGTTCATTGACATGGACGCCTACTACCGGAACTTTGCGCATCTCACGCTGGACGAGCGCCGCAAGGTGAACTGGGACCATCCGGACGCGTTCGACATGGATCTGATGGTCACCCACCTCGATCAGCTCGGGGCGCGCGTACCGATTGACAAGCCCATCTACGACTTCGTGCGGCACCTGCGCGCGGAGGAGAGCAGGACCGTCGCGCCAGCCGACGTCATCGTGGTGGACGGCATCCTGCTCTTCGTGGACGAACGCGTGCGCGACCGCTGCGACGTGAAGGTCTTCGTGGACACCGACGCCGACGAGCGCCTCATTCGCCGCATCCGCCGCGACATGAAGGTGCGCGGACGGCCGCTCGAGGAGATCCTCACCCAGTACCTCACCACGGTCCAGCCGATGCACCTGCAGTTCGTCGAACCCAGCAAGCGCTACGCCGACCTCATCGTCCCGCGCGGCGGACACAACAAGGTGGCCATCGATCTCATCATCGCGACGATCGTGCGGCAACTGCAGGAGCAGCCGACTTGACCGAACCGAAGCCCCGGGAGCGCATCCTCGTCGTCGACGACGAGCCGGACATCGTGGCGCTCGTGGTCTACCACCTCGCCAAGGAAGGGTACCGCGTCTCGTCGGCGTCGAGCGGCAGCGAAGCGCTGGCGACGGCGCGGCGAGAACGCCCGGCGCTCATGGTGCTCGACCTCATGCTGCCGGGGCTTTCGGGGTTCGACGTGCTCGAGCAGTTGCGCGCCGACGAAGCCACCGCGGGCATCGCGGTCCTGATGCTCACGGCCCGCAAGGAAGAACCCGACCGCATCAAGGGGCTCTCCCTCGGCGCGGACGACTATCTGACGAAGCCATTCAGTCCGCAGGAGCTGGTGCTGCGCGTGAAGGCGATCCTGCGGCGCAGCACCGCGGTGCCGGCCGCCGGCGAAATGCT
>JAJZRK010000339.1 GCA_021802745.1 bacterium | reverse complement strand
GCTCTTCATCTCGTACGGGTTGTTCTTCGGTCTCACCGAAGGAGTGGAGCGCGCGCTCGTGGCCGATTTGGTTCCCGCTGCCCGTCGCGGCCTCGCCTTCGGCTGGTACAACGGCGTCATTGGCGCTGCGGTGCTGCCGGCCTCCGTGGCGTTCGGCCTGCTGTGGGACTGGAAGGGGAGTGCCTTCGCGTTCAGCGTTGGCGCGGCGAGCGCCTGCCTCGCCGCGCTGGGGCTGGTGTTGGTCCGGCCGCGACGTGCCGTCTAGCACGCCGTGCTCTGGCCACCGGCTCGCCAGCTAGCAGCAGCGGCTCCCCGGGCGGGAATAGCGCGCCGAGAGTTGTTCGCGGTGAAAATCGCGTTCGCTCATCGGTTCCTGCCCCGGATGCGCAGCGCGTACATGCGCGACGTACGCCGCATAGTCCGGCACGCCGATGATGCGGCGGATGACCGCGGCGACGCGCCGGGCGATGCCGGCGGGAGATTCCGCGCGTCGCGTCATCGCGGGGCCTTGCTTCCGTTCTGGCCGATGGTGCTCTCGAAGAGCTTGAAGATACGCGTGTACTCGTCGGTCCAGCTCGAGGGGCGTACGAAACCGTGATCCTCAACCGGGTACACGGCGAGGTCCCATCCCGTCTTGCCGAGCTCGATGAGCCGCTGCGTCAGCCGCACGATGTCCTGGAAATTGACGTTGGTATCCACCATTCCGTGCAGCATCAGCAGAGGATCCTCGAGCCCCTCGGCGTGGAAGATGGGCGAGGAGCGGTGGTACGCGAGCGAGTCGTCCTGCGGCAGGTTGAGAATGGAGCCGGTGTATCCGTGATTGTAGTGCGCCCAGTCGGTGACCGAGCGCAGCGCGGCCCCGGCGCCGAAGTTCTTGGGCGCGGTGAAGAGCGCCATCAGCGTCATGAAGCCGCCGTACGAGCCGCCGTACATGCCGACGCGCTCCGGACTGATGCCATACGTCTTGCCCAGCCAGCGCGACGCGTCCACCTGGTCCTGCAGATCGCGCCCGCCCATGAAGCGATAGATGGCGGTGCGCCAGTCGCGTCCGTAGCCGGCGCTCGCGCGATAATCGAGATCGAGCACGGTGTAGCCCTTGGACGCGAGGTAGTTGTTGAACATGAACTCGCGCGGATACTGGCTCCAGAAGTGTCCGACGTTGTGCAGATAGCCCGCGCCGTGCACAAAGATGACGGCGGCGCCGTTGGGCTGCGCTCCGATCTCCTCCGGGCGATAGATGTGGGCCGGCACCGGCACGCCGTCGGAGGCGGGGATCATCACGATGGGCGGGTCGATCCACTTGAATGCGCGCCAAGCCTCGGTCTGCGAGACGGTGAGCTGGCTGGCGGGTGGCAGTTTGCACATCGCCGACGGCGGACAGGAAGACGCGAGAAAGAGGTCGGGCGACCGCACAGTCGTGGAGTAGACATCGGCGAGCTGCTTCTCGTCCGGCGACGGCACGACGTCATGCGCGCCCGCGCCGACGGTGAGACGCTGTCGCGCACCGCCGGCGGTCGGCATGCGATAGTAGTCGCGATCGAAGTTGGAGATTTCGCTCGAGTGGAACAGGAAGGATCGCCGGTCGGCCGACAGCGCGACGTCGTAGATCTCGAACGCACCGGCGGTCAGTGCACGGCGGTCGGTTCCATCAGCCGTGGTGGAATACAGCTGTGCCCAGCCGGTCGATTCATCGACGAAGTAGACGCGACGGTCATCGTCGTAGAAGCCGGCGCAGCCGAATGAGCAGGGGCCGCCGACCCAAGCGCTGTCGCGCACGACGTTGATTGCCCGGAGCGCTCCGGTCGCGGCGTCGACCGTCGAGAGCTGCCGCGTCTTGAAATTGCGCGCCGAGCCGACGACGAGGGCCGTGGTGCCGGCGTCATTCCAGCCGACGAGCTGCGAGTTGGCAATGGAAGAGTCGGCATCGATGGAGCGCAGCCAGATCACTTCGCCACGCGGGAGGCGCTGGAATCCGAGGCGCGTGCGCGGCGGCGCGTCACCGACCTTGGTGCGATTCGGGATGTCCTCGGTATAGCCCGAGGACGTGACGTAATTGGGAACGATGTTGTTGCGCGCGTCCGCCGCCGTGGTGGTCGTGAAGAGCACGGCGGTCCCGGCGGGGCTCACCGACAGCTGGGCCAGGCGCTCGCCGGGGGCGAGCGTGATGGGCCGCAGGCCGGCGGAATCGCGCGCCGCCGCTTCGGCGCGCTGCGTTGAGTCGGTCGCCGCTCGATCCCGGATGACTTGGAGCAGCGCACGCTGGTCGCGCTCGAGTGCAGCGCGCTGGGGGGTGGCGGGGGCGCGTGTGCCGCCCCCGCGTGGAATCCCCGCTCCCGACTCTGCAGTGCGGATGTCGGTGAGCTGGAGGGTGAAGCCCGAGGTCAAGTCGACACTCCACGCGTTGCCGTCGCGCGTGAAAACGACGCGTTGACCGTCTGGTGAGAAGCGCGGACCTGATTCCGTGGCGACGGTCTGTGTGATGCGGCGCGCCGCCGCCCTCTTGAGGTCGACGACAAAGAGATCGCCGCGCACACTGACGACGCGCCGGAGTCGGTCGGGCGAGAGCGCCCCATCAGCGAGCAGTGGCGCGACGGAGTCGGCTTGCGCTTCGGTGATGCGCTCTGGTTTCGCGCCGGGCAGGGCACGCACCCGGTACGGCTTGAGCGTCTCGCGCCAATCGCTCCCGGCAGGGAGCCACTGGAAGTAGATCCACTGTCCGTCGGGGGTCCAACGCACGTTCGACGGCTCTCGGCCATAGAGTTCCGGTCCGCGCATCATATTGGCGATGCTGAAGTCGAAGGCGGGCTGCTGCGCCGCGAGCGGCGCGGCGACGAAGGCGAGCAGGACGGTGACGTGGCGCATGGTACGGGTGCTCTCTATAAGAAGTGAGACGCGAGAATAGTACGCCCTCGCCGTCGCGACCGCTGGCACCCCCCTTG
>JAJZRK010000338.1 GCA_021802745.1 bacterium | reverse complement strand
GGCGGCGAATACTCGAGGGTCTACGAGCGCAGGCTCGTAGACCCGAGAATTTCGCCGCCCCACACCCCCGGAGATGCGCGGAGTGGCGCACCGCGGAGTGGCGCACCGCGGAGTGGCGCGTTAGCCGGACTTATAGTCGGACATGATCTTGCGGATCACCGCCGCGATGTCGCTGGAGTCGTAGCCCCGCCGCGCGAGGTAGCCATAGAGCCGCTTCCGCACGGTGTCAGGCTCCTGCCCGTGCAGCACCGCGAGCTTCTTGCGGGCCGCCGCCTCGAGCAGCGCGCGCTCGTCCACCGACTCTTCCTCGAGCACCTCGGCAATCGCGGCGTCGGCCATGTGCCGGTCCACGCCGCGGCGGGCGAGTTCCTGCGTCAGCCGGCGCTTGGACATGCCCTTGCCCAACGCCCGCGACCGCGCGAAGGCGCGCGCGAACTGGGAGTCATCAATGGCGCCGACCTCGGTGAGGCGCTGCACGGCGTCGGTCACGTCGGCGCGGTCGAAGCCGCGCTGGAGCAGCCAGCGTTCGAGTTCGTGCGCGCTGCGCGCCCGGCGTCCAAGCGCGGCGGCGGCGCGGTCGAAGGCCTCGAGCTTGCGCGCCGCCATCAGCAGGCGATCGCCGACGGCCTCGTCAATCACCGTGCCCACCCGCAGGCCGGCATCGTGCAGGTACGCCGCGTTCACGATCGCGACGCTCTTGCCGTCCACAAGCACGGAGTACCGGCCGGGCTTTCGGGGGTTCTCCCGCAGGGCCGTGATCGTGCCGGACACGGCGACCGGCAGGCGACTCTCGGCGCTCGCGCCGTCGCCCGCTCCGCCCACCGCTGCCAGGGACTTCGACTTGGTCCAACTGAACATCAACGCACTCCGTGGTATGCCATCAGGAGTGAGTGAAAAATGCCACTCGGCGACTCACTCCGCATCAACCGTTTCCCTCACTCCCCTTCCCCCAAACCTCCACTCCTCCCTCTTCACCGAGCCCCTGCACCCCTCCCCCTCACAGGCAGTGGGGGGAAGAGCACCGGGGGGCCACCCAGGTGCAGATCGGGGATTCCGGGCCCCGGCCGTACACCAAGATCGACCCCCCGGCGCCGTTCGACGGGGCTGAACTGCCGCCCCTATTCCTCCGCAGCCTCCTCGCCAACGGGCTGAAGACCGATTCCAAGCACTTCCTTGACCTTCGCCTCGACCTCGAGCATCACGGCTTGGTTGTCGCGCAGGAACATCTTGGCGTTCTCGCGCCCCTGCCCGATGCGCTGGTTGTTGTAGCTGTACCAGGCCCCCGACTTCTCGATGATGCCGGCCTCGGAGCCGATATCCACGAGCAGCGAGACGTGCGAGATGCCCTCGGCGTACATGATGTCGAACTCGGCCTGCTTGAACGGCGGCGCGACCTTGTTCTTGACGACCTTCACGCGGACGTGCGAGCCGATGACGTCTTCCTTTTCCTTCACCGGACCGATGCGGCGGATGTCGAGGCGCAGCGAGGCGTAGAACTTGAGGGCCTTGCCGCCCGTCGTCGTCTCGGGGTTGCCGAACATCACCCCGATCTTTTCGCGCAGCTGGTTGATGAAGACCACCGACGTCTTGGAGCGGGCGATGGCGCCGGTCAGCTTGCGCAGCGCCTGGCTCATGAGCCGTGCCTGCAGGCCGACGTGCGAATCGCCCATCTCGCCCTCGATTTCCGCCTTCGGCACGAGCGCCGCGACCGAGTCCACGACGACGATGTCCACGGCGCCGGAGCGCACGAGGATCTCGCAGATCTCCAGCGCCTGCTCGCCCGTGTCGGGCTGCGAGATGAGGAGCTTGTCCACGTCCACACCGAGCTTCTTGGCGTACTCGGTGTCGAGCGCGTGCTCGGCGTCAATGAACGCCGCCGTGCCGCCCGTCTTCTGCGCGTTGGCGATGACGTGGAGACAGAGCGTCGTCTTGCCCGACGACTCCGGGCCGTAGATCTCCGTGACGCGCCCGCGCGGAATGCCGCCGACGCCGATGGCCGCATCGAGATTGATGGCGCCGGTGGGAATGGACTCCACGCGCACCGCCGCACGGTCGGAGCCCATCTTCATGATGGCGCCCTTGCCGTACGACTTCTCGATCTGCGCGATGGCGAGACCGAGTGCCTTCTTCTTTTCGTCGCTCTGCGCGGTGGTGACGGCCATGAACTCCTCAGCGAACTGGGGCCGGCGGCCCGTGAAGGAATCTACCCAGCGAATTCGGTGGTGCTATCCCCGAAGAAAATGCGAACATCGTATCCCGAAGAAAATACGAAGCACACCCTGCTTGGCAAGGGGTCTGTGATAGCACATCGGTGCTAACGTGTTTCCAAACAATGACTTATCAACAACAACCGCAACTCCTTGCGGAATCTCGGTTTATATGGTG
Source organism: bacterium (assembly GCA_021802745.1). The sequence goes on along the minus strand of JAJZRK010000338.1, from coordinate 554 downwards.
TTCGCGGAGTCGTCATGCAGATCCGTGATATTGGATTTGTACAGTGATGTCATAAATTGTTACACTGTAAACGCGGATTCGATGTGCCGAACCCACGCCGAGCGATCGCGCAGGAGGATGCCGATGACGTCGAAGCGAAACTCAGAGTGCGCGCCCTCGTGGTGCGCCATCCACTCACGCGCGCTGCGTACGAGTGAGCGCCGCTTCTGCGCGTGCACGGCTTCGACGGGATCGCCGAATTCCATCGCGGCGCGCGTCTTCACCTCGACGAACGCGACGACGCCATCACGCTCGGCGATCACGTCAATGTCGCGATGGCCGCTGCGCCAGCGGCGCGCGAGCACGGTGTAACCCTGGCGCTCGAGCCAGCGGGCGGCGATGCGCTCGCCGAGTGCGCCGAAGTCGTTGGTCGCTTGTGTCATGTCGCGAGTGTAGCGGTGCGCCGGCGCGCGTGCGTCACCAACTTCTTGCGGCACGCATCCTTTTAGCGCCTGGTATCGTGCGCGGCTCGCTCAGGCCAGTCTCCGTTCCGCGAAATTGGCGCGCCTGTGGCG
>JAJZRK010000337.1 GCA_021802745.1 bacterium | reverse complement strand
GATCGAGGCCGGCCGTGCCGAAGGCGAGCATCAACGCCCATGCGCCGGCGGCCAACAGGTGGTACTGCAGCAGCTGCGGATGCGGCGAGAGCACCGCGAGGCCGATGACGATGGCGAGCGCGCCCCACGCCCAGTGGCGTGTGTCGCGGATCCCCTTGGTGAGGAGCAGGAGCGAGAACGGCAGCAGCGCGCTCACGAACAGCTTGCCGTCATGCCCGGGCGACGCGTAGGCGGCGATGGGGCCGCCCAGTTGGTACGCGAGGGCGCCGACCAGCGACGGCGCGAAGCCGAGGCCGTAGCTGCGCAGGAAGAGAAAGGTGCCGAAGCCGGCCAGCCAGAGATGGCTGATGAAGCCCCACGTCATTCCGGCGTCGGTACCGAGCAGCAGTCGGAGCCAGAAGGTGGGATAGAAGATGTCGCCGTGCATGGCCGCCACGAACGGCATGCCGCCAAACAGGTAGGGATTCCACTGCGGAATCGCGCCCGTGAGGTGCCACTGCTGCACGGCGAAGTCGCGGAACGCGAACCCGGCGATGTACTGGTCGCTCATCGGGTTCACGAGGAACTGGCCGCTGAGCGCGGGATAGCCGAGCGCGAGCGCGGCGAATGCGCAGGCGAGCGCCGCCCACAGCACGCCCGCGCGCGGTGTGAAACCCGAGGAGCCGGTGTCCGTGGAGGTCATCTACCTAGTGGGATGAAGAAACGGAGCGCTTCCGAGGCTTCCAGAGCAGGAGAAGCACGCCGGGAATGATTTCGAGAACGGTCAGCCAGACGCGCGACGCCGCCACGAGGAGCGCCGCCATGGCTCCCGTGGCCAGTCCGCTGCGCTGCAGCGCTTCGGCCATGGCCACCTCGCGAACGCCGAGGCCGCCTGGCGCGAAAACCGCGATGAAACCTAGCAGATACGGGCCGATGAAGAGTGCGGTCCAGTCGGCCACCGAACCCTTGGCGGCGTCGGCGGAGACGCCGACGGCGAAGTAGTAGAAGGCCCATCCGTACAGCACCCACGCGAGCGCCGTTCCGGCGGCGGCCCACCAGATGGCGCGGCGCGGCAGCGCCGGGACGACGAACTGCCGGCGGGTGAGGCGGTTCACGACCGCGACCGTTCGCGGCAGCGCCGCCGGCGCCGCGAAGACGGCAAACGTCAGCGCGGCAATGACGCCCATGGTGGCCCCCATGGGGACATCAACCGTCTTCGCGCCCACGAGGAAGAAGACCGCGAAGCCCGTGACGATGTTCACCAATTGCACGACGAGCGACGACCCGACGGCGGCGGCCGGAGAGATTCCCTGTTCTTGCGCGAGCGTGCCCATTGCCGCGATCGCCCAGACTTTTCCCGGGACGTACTTGCCGAGGTTGCTCACGAACCAGATGCGCGCCGCGCTGGAGAAGTCGAGGCGCTCCCCCCACGCGACGACGACCTGGCGCCATGTCTGGATGAGCACCAGATAGGCGAGCACCACGAGGAGCGTCGAGATGACGATCGGTCCCCAGTGGGGCTTGGCCACCTGGAGCACCTGCGCGTAATCGCCCCAGTTGATGTACAGGTACCAGGCGACGAAGCCGAGCAGCGCGACCTGCAGCGCATGCCGAATGAGGCGCCGCGCCATCAGCGGCCTCCCAGGGCCGCGTCGTACGCGTCGCGGTAGCGCGCGCCGACGGCTTCGGGCGAGAAGGTGGCGAGCGCCCGCACGCGGGCCGTGACGCCGGCGGCGCGGGCCTTCGCGGGACGATCCACGACGCCGTCAATGGCGTGCGACAGCGCCGAGATGTCGCCGGCGGGAACGAGCCATCCGGTGACGCCGTCCTGCACGACGTCAGTGAGGCCGCCGCTGGCGTAGGCGACCGACGGTGTCTCGCACAGGGCGGCTTCGACACCTACGAGGCCCAGTCCTTCGTCGGTGGACGGAATGACCAGCGCCGCGCTCTGCTGGTAGAGTGGCGCGAGGTCGGCCTGCGGCAGGTGCCCGAGCCACGTGACGCGGTCGGAGACGCCAAGCGCGGCGGCGCGCTGTTGCAGGGCGTCGCGATCGGGGCCATCGCCGACGACGTCGAGCGTCCACGGCTTGCGGGCGCGCGCCATCGCCTGCAGGACGTCGTCGAGCCCCTTCTGCGCGTTGAGCCGGCCGACGAAGAGCATGCGGGTGGTGGCGTGCGCGTTGACGTCGGGTGCGGTGAACAGCGACGTGGCGGCGGGCATCGGGGCCGTGCCGACGGGGCGACCACCCAGCGCGTCGCGGGCCTGGCGCGCGAGCCAGCCGGAGACGGCAAAGAGCGCAACCGACTGCGCGGCGACGCGGTGAAAGAGCGCGCGCGACGAGGCCGAGCGCATCAGGCGCACATCGGAGCCGTGCATGGTGATGACCATGGGCACGCCATGACCGCCCGCCTGCATGCCCGACGGGAACCACCAGTGGGCGTGCACGAGGTGCGGCCGCCACTCCGCGATGGCGCGGCGCGCGGCCCGGCGGCCGCGCCACAGCATGAGCGCGAGAGCGATCTTGCCGCGCGGCGAGGCGCTCACCTGCTCCGCCATTGTCCCGGTGTAGGCGAGCGTCTCCCAGGTGCGCGGCGCGTAGCGATAGCGTTCCACGCGAATGCCGGCCATGGAGTCCGTGGCGGCGAGTCCGGGCGCGGACGGGGCGAGCACGCGCACCTCCACGCCCTCCGACTGCACGGCGCGCGCGAGCGCGAGGACGAACGCCCCCGCCGCATCGCCCTCGTGCCGCGGGAAGGCGTGCGTGACGAACAGAACCCGCAGCGGCGGCCTGGTCACACGGCCGGCGGCGGCGTCGTGTCGTCCATGCGGCGGCGGAGTTCGCGCAGTTCCGCGCGCTGCACCGCAATCTGCTCGCCGAGGATTCCCGTGGAGAAGAAGATGCCGCCGAGGATGAGGCAGGTCTGGATGATCGTCCAGACCGCGCGCACGCCGACGTTCAGATCGG
>JAJZRK010000336.1 GCA_021802745.1 bacterium | reverse complement strand
TGTACTCGAGGAAAGGCAGCACCTGGAGCGCGGCGATTCCGACGCCGACTACGACAGCAGCCGTCGCGAACGCGAGGTCGCGCCATGGACGTCCGTCTTGTGTCTTCTCGGCATCCCAGAACACCAGGAAGAGAGCCCAGAGCCCCAGCGCGATGAACAGGAAGTAGGCCATGTGGTAATGGCCCAGTACGATGAGCGCCGTCACCAGCGCGAACGCTCCGAACGCCCACGTACGCCGTCGGCGGATCGCGTGCAGGAGGACCCAGAACGCCAACGGCGCGAGGGCCGACACGAACAACTTGCCGTCGTGCCCCGGGCTCATCTGGGACGCGACGATACCCGTCAACTCGTACGCGATCCCCGCGAACAGCGCCCCGCCCCACGTCAGCCCCAACGCGCGGCAGAAGCGATACATGAACCAGCCCGCCAGCACGAAGTGCAGCACCATGCCCCACGTGATCGCGAGGTCCACGGGCATGACCCACCGCAGCCATGCGGTCGGGTAGAAGATGTCGCCGTGCATGGCGCCGACGTACGGGAGTCCGCCGAACAGGTAAGGATTCCACTGGGGAATCCGACCCGTCGACAGAAACGACTCGGCGCCGAAAAGGCGGAACGAGTAACCGGCGATGAACATGTCCGAGCGCGCGCCGCCGAATAGGATCTGCCCGCTGAGCAGCGGCCACAGCAGGAGCATCGAGACGGCCGCACAAAGCGCTAGGGCCAGAGCGTGCTCGAACCGAGGCGCGGCGGACGCTGAGGGGGCTGTGCCAGCTTGAGTCGGCATCGTGGAAAAACTGGGTGAGAGTCGCTACGGAGCGTGGAACGAGAACGAGAGACGATTGCGCGGACCGCGCATACACTAATGTCGGAAGAAGTGGGCGAGCAAACCACTATACCGGCGCGTCATCTCTCCCTTGTAGCTCCTCGCGATTGCGCTTGCCACGGAGCACGCCGGGATAGCGGTCCGATGCGAATCGCGACTGCCCAACTTGAGTCTTCGCTCTCTCGATCTTCGGATAATCACCCAAGATGCTTCCGGCGCGCGAACACTTGCAGCGCAGGCGCAGCAGATGGACGAGAGCGCATGCCTCGCGCTGCCAGTGCTGGTGGTGAGATCGTCACTACCTACCTAATGTGACGACGGTCCGTTTGCGAGGTCGTGTCGGGTGGCGCGCTAGAGTATGTGGACAAGAAGAGCACTGAACCACTCAGCATCAAGTGCGCGCTGCTCATGCTGATACCTGCCGACCGCGCGCAGAAGCTGCAACTGCCTTCGCAGCTCGCCATCGTCGAGGCCGAACCAGTGCGGAAACGCGGCCCTCATGGTGAGCGGAGACCACTCGAAGCGCAACTGGACCCACTCTCCGAAACGATCCTCCGCCTTGGCCACCCGATACGCGAGTGGTCTGTACCCCAATTCGACGAGGCACTTTGGGAAGCGTAGGTTCACTTCTCAAAGGAGGGGCAGCGGATGGAAACGCATCGTCGGGGCGCCGATGGTCGGCGGATCTTCAGCACGGCCTTCAAGCTGGAACAGATCGGGCGGGTCGAGCGGCGTGAGGTGACGCTGGCGGAGTTGTCACGCGAGCTGTCGGTCTCGCCGTCGGTGATTCGGCGGTGGAAGCACCTCAGTGCGCGGGGGAGCACGACCGCGATGAGCGCCAACGAAGACGTCGTGCCGGCGAGCGAACTGCGCCTGGCCCAGCAGCGCATCCGCGAACTGGAGCGCGCGTTGGGGAAGAAGACCATGGAGATCGAGATTCTCCAGGCGGCGCGGGAGGAGGTAAAAAAAAGACCCCGCTACTACGGCGTGTCCAAGTCATGACGGGCCAGAAAGTAGCCCCGATTTGCCGGGTCCTGGGGATCAGCCGCGCGTGTGCGTACCGGGAGAGCGTGGGACGCCCCGAGCACTACGCGCGTGCGGAGGATCGCGTCGTGGCGGCGCAGATCCGGACGATCATCCGCACGCGAGCCTCCTACGGCGCGCGACGCGTCCGGGCGCTCGTCAATCGCGCGTTTGGCACGGGCTACAACGTCAAGCGCATCCAGCGGGTGATGGCACTCAACGGCTGGACACTGCCCCAGCGCACGCGGCGGCGCACGGGCCGCGCGCATACGGGCGTCGTGCAGCGGCCCGCGTCAAACGAGCGGTGGTGCAGCGACGCGCTGGAGATCGCCTGCTGGAACGGGGAGATCGTGCAGCTCGGCTTCGCGCTCGACTGCCACGACCGCGAGTGCTTGGCGCACGTCGCGGCCGCGCGCGACCTACGCGGCGCGGACATCCAGCAGCTCATGCGCGATGCGGTGCTGGGCCGCTTCGAGACGGCGGCGCCGTATCCGATCCAGTGGCTCAGTGACAACGGCAGCATCTACACCGCGCTCGACACCGTAATCACGGCGGAGCGGCTGCACCTCGTCCCGATCACCACGCCGGCGGCGAGCCCGCAATCGAACGGGATGTCGGAGGCCTTCGTGAACACGCTGCGCCGCGATTACATCACCGGCGCGGATCTCTCGACCGCCGCGGCAGTGCTGGACCAGATCCCGGTCTGGATCGCCGATTACAATGCCGTCGCGCCGCACTCGGCGCTCGGTTATCAGGCCCCCTTACAGTACCGGCAGTCCCGTGACCCCTTGGTCACGGTCGCAGCAGAAACAAAGGCCATGACCTAAGCCCGAAGTGCCTCACGAAACGGGGGACAGAGCACGCACGCCAAGCATCGGCAACGCCATGATGCCTGTCCAGATCGGACCGAACCGAGCGTACGCAAGCGCGATGACGAGTACTAGCGGAAGCGCAAGTACATCGTTGACTAGCGATCCTTTGAAACCGCGTGCCAGTTCGCGGGCGTAGGAAGTACGGTTGGCAAGCGCCAGCACGTACGTCACCACCGCCTTGTTCGTCAGCATGTAGACCGCAAACAGCGCCGCAATCGGGAGGAGTCC
>JAJZRK010000335.1 GCA_021802745.1 bacterium | reverse complement strand
GTGCACCGCGACCTCATCCGCGACCTCGACCCGCCGGCGGTCGGGTGGCTGTCCATGCCCGCGTCGGCCGACTTCACGCGTTTCCTCGACTACGACTACGCGTTCTATCCCGATGCGCGAAAGTTCGAGGTCTTCACCGCGCCCATGCACGACCTCAAGGCAATGGCGGCGTCGCTCAGCCTGTTCCTCGAGTTGGGGCCGGCGGCCATCGAGGCGCACGTGGCTTCGCTCGCCGACCACGTGGTGCAGTGGTGCGCCGGGCGGCGTGACGTGACGCTGATCACCCCGCCGGAGCGTTCGCGGCGCGCCGGGCTGCTGAGCATCGCCGTGGATGATCTCGCGGCGGCAAGCGCGCGGCTGGCGACGGCTGGTGTCTCGCACACCGTGCGTGAAGGCGGCATCCGTCTGTCGCCGCACCTGTACAACACCATCGGCGAACTGGACATCGCGCTCGCGGCGCTCGCCCCGCGGTGAACGTCGTCCGCGAGGTCGGTGCGGTGCGCACCGCCCTCGCCGCGGCCGGCCGCCTAATCCGTGAGTTCGAGGACCGCGATCTCGCGCGCGCCCTTGCGGAGCAGGAACCAGCGTTCGTAGGCTGCGCCCGCCCGGTCGATGTGCGTGGTGTCGGCGGCGAGCTTCTCGCCGTTCACGCTTACCGCGCCCTGCTGCAGAAGCTTGCGTGCCGCGCTGCGCGAGAGCCCAAATGCCTGCTCGAGCGCGTCGAGCACGGCCAGCGGCGTCGCCGCCGGAAAACGCGCACCCGGAATCTCGCTGCCCAGCGTCTGGAAGACGTCGAGCGGCAGTTCGCGAACGTCCACGCGCTTGTCGAAGATCACGCGTGAGACGCGCTCGGCGAGCGCGGCCGCGTCACGCCCGTGCACCAGTGCCGTGACTTCCGTGGCGAGGCGGCGCTGCGCTGCGCGCTCGTGCGGCGCCGCGGCAAGTGCTTCGCCCAGCGACTCGATCTCCTCGCGCCCGAGCAGCGTGAACATCTTGAGGAAGCGCACCGCATCGGCGTCTTCGGCGTTCACCCAGAACTGGTAGAACTTGTACGGCGACGTCCGCGTTGCATCGAGCCAGACGGCCCCCGCCTCCGACTTGCCGAACTTGGCGCCGCTCGTGGTGGTGACGAGCGGAAGCGTCACGCCGTGCGCCTCCTGCTGCACCGTGCGCCGGATCAGCTCGGTTCCAGCGGTGATGTTCCCCCACTGGTCGCTGCCTCCGATCTGGGCCGTGACACCGTGGCGGCGATGCAACTCGAGGAAATCGTACGCCTGCAGCAGCATGTACGAAAACTCGGTGTAGGAGATGCCGCCCTCGAGGCGCGACTTCACCGAGTCTTTCTGCATCATCAGGTTGATCGTGAAGTGCTTGCCGACGTCGCGCATGAAATCCACGGCGCGCAGCGAGCGCAGCCATTCGCCATTGTCCACCATCCGTGCCGCGCGCGCGCCGCTGAAGTCGAGAAACCGCTCCAGCTGGTCGCGGATACCGGCGACGTTCGCGTCGATTTCGTCGACGTCGAGCAATTGCCGCTCCGTCGCCTTGCCGCTCGGGTCGCCGATCATTCCCGTGCCGCCGCCAACGAGTGCCACCGGACGATGGCCGGCGCGCTGGAGATGCACGAGCCCCATGATCGGCACGAGGTTGCCGACATGCAGCGATGGCGCGGTGGGGTCGAACCCGCAGTAGGCCGTGACGGTGCCTGCGGAAAAATGCGCCGCCGCTCCTTCGGTCTGCTGGTAGAGCAGGTCGCGCCAGGCCAGCTCGGAGAGAAAATCGCTCATCCCGAAAATATAGACCCGTTCGCGGCTCGGTGAGCAATGCGCGCGGAGCGTTCCGCCACGCGTGTCCTTCCTACCCGTGCACCACGGACGCGAGAAATGCGTGCAGCCGGTCGGTGACGCTCACGATCTCGTGGTCGCGCTGCGCCACCTCGTAGGCGCGGCGCGCCAGCGTCGGACCATCCGCCCGAGCATCCAGAGACGCCCGCAGGGCGCCGTCAATGGCTGCCGGCGCGGGATCCTCGGCGAACCGCGCACAGTCGTGGTCGCGCAGGAACCGGTTCGAGGCGGCGTCTGACGGCCCGCAGGCAAGGATCGGCCGTCCAGCTGCCAGATAGTCGGTCACCTTCGTCTGGATGGACGAGCGTGACATGTGCGCCTGCGCCGGATCGAACGACGACGCCACCAGCAGGAGGTCGCACCCGCCAAGCGCGGCGCCCAGTTCGGCATAGGGAACCAGCCCGCCGTCGGTCACCTCCCATCGCCGCCAGTCGGCCGCGTGCCGTCCCCAGAAGAATCGATCCGTGAAGAGCACGAACTCCACGTCCGCTCCCGCCCGACGCAGGCGCTGCACACTCTGGGCGACTGCCGCCACGGCATCAAAGTGCATCGGCCAGACCGAGCCGGCGTAGGCGACGCGGAACCGACCCGTGCGCGGCGCGGCGAGCGCGGCCGGTTCCGCACTCGTCAGCGCCACCGGATTGTGCACCACCTGCGACGGGCGATCCACCCCGGCGAACGCGCGGGTGCTGTCGAGCAGGTAGGGCGAGATCGAGAGCCACCCGGCCGAATCGCGCAGCAGCTGCCGTCCTCGGCGTCGGGTGTCGAACACCGTCGACACGCCGGGTTCGAAGGCGAGCCAGTCGTCCATCAAGTACGTGACCACCGGCGCGGCGGCGGCGCGGACGCGGCACCGCTCGGCGAGTGCCACGCCCACCGCGTGCGTGGGCACGGCAAGCACGAGCTCGGGGGCGAACCGCGAGACGTCGTGTCGCGCGCGCAACGGACGCCAGGCGACCCAGGCCGCATCCACGTGCCCGACTCGCGGGCGCAGCGCCTTGGCGACGCGCCCCGGCACGCCGGGTGCGGCGGCCAGCACGCGCGCCCCGTGCTCCATGCAGAACCCCGCCTCCGCACTCGCGCTGATCGCCAGCAGGCGATCCGCGGGA
>JAJZRK010000056.1 GCA_021802745.1 bacterium | reverse complement strand
GGCACGCTCAACCTGCTCCAGGCGGCGCGCACCCACTGCCTGGAGGCGCCGTTTGTGCACTTCAGCACGAACAAGGTGTACGGCGACGCCCCCAATGAGCTGCCCCTCGTCGAGCTCGAGACGCGCTGGGACTACGCCGATGCCGCGTACGCCCACGGCATCGCCGAGAACTTCCGCATTGACCAGTCCACGCACTCGGTGTTCGGCGCCTCGAAGGTCGCGGCCGACATCCTGGTGCAGGAATACGGCCGGTACTTCGGCATGCGCACCTGCGCCCTGCGCGGCGGCTGCCTCACCGGCCCGAGCCATGCGGGCGTCGAACTGCACGGCTTCCTCAGCTATCTCGTGAAGGTGAACGTGGACGGCGGGCTGTACCGCGTCTTCGGCTACAAGGGAAAGCAGGTGCGCGACAACATCCACTCGCGCGACGTGGCGAAGTTCGCCGAAGCATTCATCGCGGCCCCACGCGTGGGCGAGGTGTACAACCTCGGCGGCGGAAAGGGGAACGCCTGCTCCATCCTGGAGGCGTTCGCGATGGTCGCCGAGCGCACCGGCAAGCCGATGCGCTACGAGTACGACGAGAAGCACCGCATCGGCGACCACATCTGCTACTACAGCGACCTGCGCAAGATGATGGCGCATTATCCCGACTGGTCCATCACCGTGCCGCTGGCGACGATCTTTGACGAGATCGTCGAGGCGTGGAAGCAGCGCCTGACGTGACCGAGGCGACGGCGCGTGCGCCGGGGAGGCCGGACGCGCTGCCACGCGTCCTGCTCGTCACCGACGCAGACCTGTCGGCCGGCAGCCGCGGCGCCGGGCGGACGCTGGTGAACCTGTTCTCGCGCTATCCCGCCGATCGGCTGCTGGCGATCAGCGGGAGCGCGACGACGGACTTTGCGATGGCGAGTGGGGTGCGCGTGCTCGCCGGCGCCCCGGGCGTCCCGGGGCGTGTTGTGAAGGCGCTGCGCCCGCGCATCGGGCATGTGGATGCGGCGTGGACCGCGCTGCGCCCATTGCGCGGCCGCACCGCCATAGAGCGCTTCGCCCCGCAGCTGCTGCTCGCGGTGCCCACCCACCCGGTGGGCGTGGCGCTGGCCGAGCGGTGCCGCGCCTTCGCGCCGCTCGTGACGTACCTGATGGACGACTGGCTCGCATTTGAGGCCGGGGTGCCGACCGCGTTCAACACGAAGCGCCGCGGCCGCCAGCTGCTGCGCGACTCGGTGGGGTGGCTTTCAATCTCGCCATACCTGCTCGCCTCCACCCGCGAGTTTGCGGGCGTGGAATGTCCGGCGCACGTGGTGCACAACCCCGTCGCGCTTGATGGCGGCGAGCCGGCGGCGCTCGCTGCGGCGCGAACGGGGCGATTCCGCGTCGCATACGCCGGATCCGTGTGGCCGATGCACTGGGATGCGGTGGCAGCCGTCGCGCAGGGGGTGCAGCGCCTGCGCCGCGCCGGCCTGGACATCGAGTTCGTGCTCTTCACCGACCGTTTCTTCTGGGGCCGCCACGAAGCGGACTGGCGGCGTTGGGAGGTCGTGGACGGCGGCCTGGTGCCCTATGCCGAGCTCGGCGCCGCCCTTGCCGGATGCGACCTGCTCGTCGTGGCGTCGTCGTTCGAGCCATCGCAGGCGCACATGTCACGGTCGTCCATTCAGACGAAGGTGACGGACTACATGGCGGCGGGGCGGCCGATCCTCGCCTGCGGCCCGCACGAGGCGGCGTCGAACGACTTCCTCCGGCGGCACGACTGCGCGCTCTTTGCCGAGGATCCCGCCCCGGCGGCCATTGACGTCGTCCTGCGCACCTGCGTGGAATCGCGCACCGAGGGCGCCGCAATCGCGCGGCGGGCGTTTGACGTGGTGCGGCGCGAGCACGAGCTGGTGCGCGTGACGGAGCGCCTGTACGCCTTCCTCGCGGCAGCGGCGGCGTCGCGCGGGTAGCGACCCGGCTGCGGCGCGTTGGTCAACGACCCCCGCGGTCGCCTATATTTGGCGGGATGAACGACTTTCTCACCGAGCTGAACTGGCGCGAACTGCTGTACCAGCAGACGGAGGGCGCGGCGGCACACTTCGCCGCCGGCACCGTGAGCGCATACTGCGGGTTCGACCCGACCGCGTCGTCGCTGCACGTCGGCAATCTCGTGCCGATCATGGGGCTGGTGCACCTGCAGCGCGCCGGCCACCGCCCGGTGGCGCTCGTCGGCGGCGGCACGGGCATGATTGGCGACCCGAGCGGGAAGGCGTCGGAGCGGCAGCTGCTTTCGCTGGACGAGATTGACGCGAACGTCGCGGGGATCCGTGAGCAGCTTGGCCGGTTCCTCGATTTCTCAGGCGAGAAGGGCGCGCGCCTCGTGGACAACGGCGAATGGCTGCGGGCGCTGCGCGCGGTGGATTTCATGCGCGACGTCGGCAAGCACTTCACGATCAACCTGATGATGCAGAAGGACTCGGTGAAGTCGCGCCTCGAAGGCGGCATCTCGTACACCGAGTTCTCGTACATGCTGCTGCAGGCGTACGACTTCCTCGAACTGCACCGCCGCCACGGCGTGACGGCGCAGATCGGCGGCAGCGACCAGTGGGGCAACATCACGGCCGGCACCGAGCTGATTCGCCGCACGGTGCAGCAGGAGGCGCACGGCGTCACCCTGCCGCTGGTGACCACGGCGAGCGGCACGAAGTTCGGCAAGACGGAGGCGGGCGCCGTTTGGCTCGACGCGGCCCGCACGTCACCGTACAAGTTCTACCAGTTCTGGGTGAACGCCGAGGACGCCGACGCGGTGCGCTTCCTCAAGATGTTCACGCTGCTCGGCCGCGACGAGGTGGACGCACTCGCCACGACGCTCTCGGCGGCACCGCACGAACGCGCCGCCCAGCGCCGCCTGGCCACCGAAGTCACCACGCTCGTGCACGGCCGTGACGCCGCCGCCCTCGCCGAGCGCGTGTCGCGGGTGATCTTCGACAAGCGGGCCGACGTGCGCGAGATGCCGCTGGACGTGTTCCACACGTTGGCGAGCGAGATTCCCTGCGCCCGTTTCCCGCAGGCCAGTCCGCTGGCGGTGCTGGACGCGCTCGAACTGGCGTTCGGGCTGTCGCGGAGCGCGGCGCGCAAGCTCGTGCAGCAGGGGGCCGTGAGCGTGAACGGCGAGAAGCTCCCGGCGGAGACGACGCACATTGACCGGGCCGGCGCGGCGTACGAACGCTGGTTCCTGCTGCGCAAGGGCGCGCGCGAGATCGCGGTCCTCGAGCTGACGGACTAGGCAGGCCGCGGCGAGGCTCGGCGGCGCCGGGCTGCCGGCGCGGTCAGCAGCGCGCGCCGGTCGCGCGCCGGCAGGTATTTCGCCCCCTCGCGCATCGTCAGGCCGGACACGTCGTCTCGATGGGTGCGGAGGAATGAGGCGACGGGCGCGGGGCTCGTCTTGCTCACGGCGCGCAGCACCCAGCCGATGGCCTTGCGGATGAAGAACTCACGCTCGCCCAGCATCGGGATGGCGAGCACCTCGAACGCGCCGAACGGCACCTGCCCGCGCACGACCAGCGGCATGAGCGTGAGCAGCGCGGTGCGGCGGATCCAGAAGTCGTCATCGCGCGCCCAGCGCGGCAGGGCGCGCCGCACCGCGTCCACGCGCAGCAGCATGGGAGAGAGCACTTTCGTGCTGATCCAGTCCACGTACGCCCACGAACGCGACTCGCGCAGCATGCGCTCGATGCGCGGCAAGTCGGTGCGGCCGAGTACGCCAACCCGCCGTTCGAGCAGCACGAGGGCGACGGCGCGCAGTTCGTGCACGCGCGTGGCCCACAGCGCATCCACGAGTGGGCGCAGGGAATCGTCGCCCTCCGCCTTCACGCGGGCGGCCAGCGCGTTGCCGACGCGGCGCAGCGTTGGCGTGTCGGCGCCGAGGAAGGTGAGGTCGCTCTTGAGGTAGGCCTTGGCGCCCGCGGCGCGGGCCGGGGTGCTCGCCGCCACCAGGGCGGCGCGCACCGCGCGCACCTCCGCGGCCACGCCCTGGAGCGGGGCGCGCGGCGGGGCGTCCGCCCGCCGCGCGCGCGCAACGCCCGCCCGCGGGCGCGCGGATGGTGTTGTCATCGCGCCGCGAGCGCCGCGAGCGCGACGTCGAGTTCGGCGGTGGTGTTGTACAGGTGCGGCGACAGCCGAATGCCGCCCTCGCGCACCGAGTGCGACACGCCGGCGCCGACCAGCCGGGCGCTCGCCGCCGCAAGGTCGTCCACGGCGATGCTGAGCAGGCCGGCGCGGCGCGCGCGGTCGGCCGGCGTGATGAGCCGCACGTCGCGGCGCCCCTCGCACCACTGCACCACATGATCGGCGAGCGAGGCCACGTGCGCCGCCACCGCCGCCGGACCGAGTTCGAGGAAGAGGCTCAGCGACGCGGCCATCGCCTTGAGGTCGTGCATCGGCGCGGTGAAGACCTCGAATTTCCGGGCATCCGGATAGAACGCGTAGTCGTAGTCGAGGAAGCGCGTGAAGTCGGCCGACGCGGGCATGGACAGCCAGCCCACGGCCGGCGGGTCGAGTTCCTGGATGATGTCGCAATGCACGTACGCGAAGCCGGTCCCCCACGGCGACAGCAGCCACTTCTGCGCGCCGGTGGCCAGGATGTCTATGTGGCATGCCTTCACATCAATCGTCGCCGGGCCAAGCCCCTGAATGGCATCCACCACGAACCAGATGCCGCGCGCCTCGCATGCCGCGCCCAGCCGCGCGAGGTCGAGCCGGGCGCCGCTCGCAAACGACACCCAGCTCACGGTAAGCGCGCGCACGTTCGGCCGGTCGAGCGCCGCGATGATGGCGTCCTCATCGGGGAGGCGGTGCTTCATCGGCACCAGCTCGAGAAAGACGCCCTTCGCCTTCTCGAGCCCCATCCACGGATAGATGTTCGCCGGAAACTCGCCGGCGCTCGCAATCACCACGTCGCCCGCCTTGAAGGGGAGGGCGCGCGCGGCGAGGTTGACGCCCTGCGAGGTGTTGGTGGTGATGGCGATCTCGTCGGGCGCGGCATTCAGCAGCTGCGCGGCGTACTCGCGCCCCTTCACCACCCCGTCCCAGAAGTAGTCGAAGCCGACGCGCCACAGTTCGGCGCGATTCAGGTTCGCCTCGGCCTGCATCTCGCGCGAGCGCTGCGGCAGCGGACCGGTGGCGGCATGGTCCAGGTAGATGCGCTCCCCGCGCGCCGCCCAAGGGAATTCGCGCGCGCGCAGCACCTCGACGTCGTACGTCATGACTGTGCTCGATGCGCGCTCACGGCTCACGCAGCTCGGGTGGAGTGTCGGGCGGCTGCCGCTTCCAGCGGCGGTGCGCCCACAGGTACTGGCCAGGATAGCGGCGCACCCAGCGCTCGAGCACCGCGGTGAAGCGCGCCGTGTTCACGTCCACGTCCGCCTCGAGGTCGCCGGTGCGACTGACCTCGACTTCCTCGAGGTGCAGCACGTACTGGCCGCTGGGCTGGCGCGCGGCGCAGACGAAGATCAGCGGCGCTTCGAAACGAAGCGCGAAGACGGCGGGGCCGCGCGGCGTGCGCGCCGGCCGGCCGAAGAACGGCACGAACGTCGCTGCACCGAGCCCCGCCTGGTCGGAGATCAGCCCGAGGCCGAACCCCTCCTTCAGCAGGCGCGGCAGGCGGCGCACCGCCTCGTCGTCGTAGACGACCGTCATGCCGAGCCGGCGCCGCGTGCGGTTCACAAAGGCGTCGGCGAGCGGGTTGACCTGCCGCTTGGCCACGGCGGCCACGGGAAGCCCGAGCGTGGAGAGATACGCCCCCGACAACTCCCAGTTGCCGAGGTGCCCGGCGACGAGGACGGTCCCATGGCCGAGCGCGCGCGCCCGCTCAATCGCATCCCACCCATCCACGCGTTCGAAGAGGGCGTGCATGGACTCCGGGCCGAGCCGCGAGAGAAGGATGGACTCCATGCCCACGCGCCCGAGGTGTTCGTATGACTCGCGCACCAGCGCGCGGCGCTCCGCGTCGCTGCGCTCCGGAAAGCAGGCGTTGATGTGGCGCGTCACGACGCCGCGGCGAATGCGCAGCGGCCAGTAGCCGAGCAGCGCGATCCGCGCGCCGATGGCTCCTGCGCGCCGGAGCCCAAGCGGGCCCAGCACGGCGGCCACCGTGCGCAGGAGCGCGTATTCGATCCGGTGCTTCCAGGTCGGCTTCATCAAGAAAGTCCCGTGCCGCTCACGCACTGCGCGGCAAAGTCGAGCGTGTCGCGAACCACACGGTCCCAGGTGAAGCGGTGAAGCGCAGCGGCGCGGGCGCCGTGCGCGAGGCGTGCGCGCAGCGCCGCATCGCCCAGCACGCGCTGGATGGCCGCGGCGGCACCGGCGTCATCCTCCGGTGGCACGACGAGGCCGGTCTCGCCGTCGAGCACGGCCGAGCGCACACCGCCCGAATCGCCGGCCACCGAGGGAACCCCGCTGGCCGCCGCCTCGACGAATGATATGCCAAATCCCTCGACATTGATGGGAGGCAGCAGTCGCGAGAGGCCCACATAGAGCGCCGCGCCGGCGTGCACGGCGGGCAGGAGGTCATCGCGCAGCGCGCCGGCAAAGACGACGCGCGGCGCAACGCCGAGCGAGTCGGCGAGGGTGCGCAGGCGCGCTTCATCGGGCCCTTCGCCGACAATGACGTAGCGCAGGTCCGGAAAGACCGGCGCGAGGCGCGCGAGCGCGCGCAGGGCGACATCCTGCCCCTTGTGCGGCACCAGCCGCGCGACGGTGAGCAGGTACGGCGCGTTGCCCACGCCCAGCCGTCGCCGCATCGCGTCGTCCGCCCGCTCCGGGGCGAACCGCACCGGGTCGGTGCCGAGCGGAAAATCGGCGACTGGAGGCAGGCGGCGCACGCCCACCTCACGCATGACGTCGCGCGCGAGCGTGCCCGTCCACGCCGAGTTGGCGACAATTCCCGCTGCGCCGCCCAGGATGTGCCGCGCGGTGAGGCGCTTGGTCCCCTGCGCCGCCTTCTGGCGCTCGCGCAGCAGGTCGCCACCGTTCACGTAGACGAGGTACGGCACACGCGATCGCCGCATGGCCCACCACGACGCATAGCCGCACGGGCGGATGTTGCCGCAGTGCACGAGATCGAACAACGCGGCGCGCGCGCGCAGCCAGCGCGCCCAGCGCAGCTGGCTCGTGAAGCGGCCGGCCTGGCGGAAGGTGAACGGCTGGCGATGCACCGGCACCGGCTCGGCCGCGTCGGCGGCGGTCATCCCCTCGGCGTGCACGGTGGAGACGAGCGTGTCGGGCGGGAATCGGCGGCAGAGCTCCACGTGCCGGCGCGCCATGCCGCCGAGGTCGGGCGTGTAGTCCTGCGTGATGAAGAGGTGGCGCATCAGGCAGTCCACCGGGTGCGGTCGCGCGCCGCTTTAGTCGCCTGCAGCCAGCCGTCGGCGCCGGCGTCGAGCGGCCAGTGCGCCGCCGCCGCGCGGGCCGCTGCGTGCATCGCCTCAGCCTGCCCGGTGCGCGCGAGTGCGTTGGCGACCACCGACGCCCACTCGGTTTCGTCGGCGCGATGGCGCAGGAGGCCGGAGACGCCGTCCTCGACGAAGCGCGCCGTGAGCGGCGTGCGTTCGGCGAGCACCGGCACGCCGTGCACCAGCGCATCGAGCATCGCGAAGACCGCGTCGTCGGCGGCGGCGGTCACCCAGGCGAGCGCCGCCACGGAGAGCGCCTCCGATCTCGCCGCGCTCGCGCCGCGCCAATCCACGCGGTCGGCGACGCCGAGCGCGGCCGTCTGCAGGCGCAGGGCGTCAATGTCGCCGGTGGGGGCGAAGACCGTGGTGCGCAGGGCGGGAAGCCGCGGCGCGAGGAGCGCGAGGGCGCGGAGGGCGACGAGCGTCTCGTGCCGCCGGTCGGCGCCCGCGAGGAGGACGAGGCGGGGCACGTCGGGCCGGATGGCGCCGACCGCGGCCGAAGGCCGCGGCGTGGCGGCGACCGCTGCCACGCCCGGCGGCACGATGTGCGCCGCGAGTGCGCCGCGCGGCGGCGCCATGCCCCGCACGTCGTCAGCGTGCGTGAACACGAAGCCTGTGGCGGCAAGGCGCATGGCGAGGCGGCCGTCACGCCCCATGACGAGCGATTCGCCCGCCGGGGTGCGCCGCACCACGGCGCCGCGCCCCGCGAGCCGGATGGCGGCCGCAGCCACCAGGTGCGCACGGTCACCGTGCACGAAGACCACTTCGGTGAGCCGTGACGCGATCACGCGGTGCAGGCGCCACCCGGCGCGCAGCCAGCCGCCGCCCGCCCCGACGGCTACCACATCATGTCCCGCGCTGCGCAGCGCGCGTTCCGACTCCGTCCCCGCCGGCGCGACAACGCAGGTCTCGAAGCCGCGGCCGGCGAGCAGGCCGGCCGCGTCGGCGAAGGCACGCGCTGCCCCCGACCAGCTCGCGTCGAGCACGACAAAGCAGGCGCGCACCGCTTACCCGGCGGTCGGCGCGTCGTTGAACTGCAGGGCGTGCAGACGCGCGTAGGCGCCGCCCAGCGCCAGCAGCTCCGCGTGTGTTCCACGCTCGACGATGCGCCCGCGGTCCAGCACGAGGATCTGCGACGCGTGCTGCACCGTGGAGAGCCGGTGCGCAATCACGAAGACGGTGCGGCCGGTCAGCAGGCGGTCAATGGCCTCCTGCACGAGGCGTTCGCTCTCGGTGTCGAGCGCCGACGTCGCCTCGTCGAGAATGAGCACCGGCGGGTCCACGAGCAGGGCGCGGGCGATGGCAATGCGCTGGCGCTGGCCGCCGGAGAGGCGCGTGCCGCGCTCGCCAAGGACGGTGTCGTAGCCCTCGGGGAGTTCGCTGATGAAGCCGTGCGCGTTGGCGGCGCGCGCCGCCGCCTCGATCTGCGCCGGCGTGTACTTGTCGGGCGCGCCATAAGCGATGTTCGCGCGCACCGTGTCGTTGAAGAGCACGGTATCCTGGCTCACGATGCCGGTGAGCGCGCGCAGCGAGGCGAGGGTGAACTCGCGCGTGTCCACGCCGTCGAGCGTCACCCGGCCGGCGGTGGGCTCGATGAAGCGCGGGATGAGGTCCACCAGCGTGCTCTTCCCCGCCCCGCTCGCGCCGACCAGCGCCACCACCTCGCCGCGCCGGGCGGTGAAGCTGATGTCGCGCAGCACAGGCTCGCCGTCGTAGCGGAACTCCACGCCCTCGAACGCGAGCGAGAAGTTGAAGGCCGACGCGGTGCGTGTGCCGCCGTCGGCCTGCTCCTCCGTGGGATGGTCGAGGATCTCGAACAGCCGCTCCGCCGCCGCGAGCGACTGGGTGGCCACCGCCGGCATCTGGGAGAGCTGCTTGAGCGGCGGCAGGAGCGACATCAACGCGCCAAGGAAGGTGATGAGCCCCGAGCCGCTGAGCGACTTGTCCACCAGCACCTCGTGGGCGCCAAACCAGAGCAGCGCCACCGCGACCACGGTGCCGATCACCTCGGCGAGCGGCTGCGACATGAGCGTGAGCCGGCTCATGCGCACCATCCCCTTGGCGTAGCGATTGGAGGCGTCGGAAAAGCGGGCCCCCTCGTATTCCTCGGCGCGGAACGACTTCACCAGCCGGATGCCACTGACCGTCTCCTGCACCACGCTTGTCATCTCGCCGTACTCGGCGGCGAGCTTGCGGTGCCCCTTCCGCAGGCGGCGGAGCAGCGGCTGGAACGCCACGATGATGAGCGGCGCGACGACCAGCGAGAGCAGGGCGAGCCGGGGAGAGAGCGAGAACAGCAGGACGACGGTGACGACGATCTGCGTGCTGGCGTTCAGCGACCGCGTAACCACCTCGGCGAGCAGCTGGCGCGTGGACTGCGTGTCCTGGAAGACGCGCGAGAGCAGCTGGCCCGTCTTGTGGCTGGTGAAGAAGCGGAGCGGCAGCCGCTCGAGGTGCGTGTAGACCGCGTTGCGGAGGTCGCGCGTGACGCGCTCCTGCAGCCCCGCGCCCGTCTGCCCGGCGAGCCAGGCGAAGACGTTCTTGAGCAGCATCGTGACGAGGATCACGAGAATCACGATGCGCAGCGCGGCCATCGTCTCGCGCCCCGCGAGCACGCGCGACCCGATGGCCTGAAGCAGGGCCGACATCTTCGACCCCGCGCCGGCGTCGAACGGCTGGTGGTCGAACAGCGTGTTCAGGAACGGCACGAAGAGCGCGTACGAGAACGCGCTGAGGGCATTGGCCAGCGCGCTCAACAGCAGCGTGCCGACGACGCGCCCGTAGTAGGGGCGCAGGAACTGCTGGAGGCGGCGGTAGGGACCCATCAGCGGCGGGGCGTGAGGAGGGCGAGCGGAAGGATGACCTCTTCCGGAGAAACCCCGCCGTGAAGGAACGACCCGCGGTAGCGCTGTTGGTACTCGCGCAGCTTGGTCGGATAGACGAAGAACGTGTCACCGGCGGCGAGCAGCGTGTTGACGCGCGGCGCCCGCGGCGGCAGGCGCAGCTGCGCGGCATCGGTGAACACGAGGGCGTGCTCCGGCCGCTCGACCCGCAGGTCCTCGCCCATCTTGTAGCGCAGGTTGGCGGTGGCGTCCTTCTTGGCGAAGACGGTGGCCGGCGTGTTGCAGTGAATCGAGCCGTGATCGCTGGTGAGGAGCACGGGCAGGCCGCGGCGCGCGGCCTCGCGGAGCACGCTCCACAGCGCCGAGCGCCGGAACCATTGCTCCGTGAGCTGGCGGAAGGCCGCCTCGTCACGCGCCACCTCGTAGAGGATGGCCGACTCCGAGCGCCCGTGCGTGAGCAGGTCAATGAAGTTGAAGACGAACGCACTCACGCCCTCGTTCGCCACGGCCGCGCTCAGGTGGCGCTCGAGATCGTCGGAGTCGTGGGCCGAGGTGATCTTGTGGTAGCGCACCGGCGTGTCGCCGCGCAGCGACCGCAGCTGCTCGACGAGGAGGTCGCGCTCATGCTGGTTGAGCGACTCATCTTCGCTGTCTCCCCACCAGGCGGGGAAACGCTCCGCGATCTCTGCCGGAAAGAGGCCACTAAACAGCGCATTGCGCGCGTAGGGGGTGGCCGTCGGGAGCAGCGCGAAGTAGTGCGCGGTGTCAATCTCGAAGACCTCGGCGACGATCGGCTCGAGCACCTTCCACTGGTCGAGGCGCAGGCAGTCCACGACGATGAAGACGACCGCCTTGTGATCGGCGAGCGCCGGCAGCAGGAATTCGCCGACGACGTCCACGGAGAGCGGCGGCCGGTCGCCGTCGAGCTCGTGGATCCAGCGCGGATAGCCCTCGCCCATGAACGACGCAAAGTCGCGGTGCATGGCGGGATAGAGCGCGCGCAGCGAGGTGAGGAGCCCGGCCTCGCCGGCCGCGGTAAGCTCGACGTCCCATTCCACGAGCTCGGCGTAGCGCTCGGCCCATCCGCGCCAGTCGAGGTCCCTGAGGCGCACGGCCTCGAGCTCACGGAAGCGCTCGACAAAGCGCCGCGCGATCGCCTGGCTGCGGATGCGCGCCCCTTCGAGGATGCGCGTCAGGATGGCCTGCACCTGGCGCGGCGTCACCGGCTTCACGAGGTAGTCCGTGACATCCTGGCCGAGGGCTTCGCGCAGGGTGCTGTCCTCCTCGCTCTTCGTCACCATGACGATGGGCATGGAGGGGGCCAGCTCGCGCGCCTCGCGCACCATGGCATTGCCGCGCATGCCCGGCATCTGCTCGTCGAGGAGGAGGATGTCGAACGCATGCTGGCGCAGCAGTTCCAGGGCGTCGGCGGCGTTCCGGGCCATCTGGACGCGATAGCCCTTGTCGGTAAGGAACAGCCGGTGCGACTCGAGAAGGTCAGCCTCGTCGTCCACCCAGAGCACGGATTTTGCGAGCGGCGCCATATCCAGCGAAAGCTAGCCCCGCTGAATTGGGGTCGCCAACACACCGATTGGCTGGCGGGGGGGCGCGGACGCGCGCAGATTCGTCGGCGTGACGGACGCCCTCCCCCCATACGCGCTCGCCGAACCGGCCTTTCCGCTGCGTGCGCTGGCCGTCGCGACCTCGCGGGCCCCCCTTGGCGGGGCACGGGAGGCGCTCATGGCCACGCTTGTCGCGACCCGGCTGGCGGCTGCGGCGCAGGGCCCCGCGGAGCTGACCGAGTCGCTGCGGGCCGAACGGGCCGCGGCCGCCCGGCACTGGATGGGAGCGCTGTCGCTGCCGTCGGCCTTGCGCACGGCGCTTGGGCAGTTGCTCGAGGCCTCGGTGCGCGGCGACCGTTTGGCCCTGGCCTCCGCGCTCACCAGCGTGACCGAGGTCACGGCGCCGCACCTCGATAGAAAGGCACGTTCCGAGATGGACCGTCTGGCCCGCCGGCTTGCCCCCTGAGTCCGGCGCTTGTGTCTGGGCGGACTTAATCCGTATGATTTGCAGATGACCCGATTCCCCGCGTAAGGCCGGCGTGTCCAGGCCGACCGATATTTCCCCGTTAGCCCGCGTGATGCGCCGGGTGGACCGGGCCGCCGACGGCGACCTGGGCCATGACGCGTATGCCACGGGGTTCCCGAGCATTGACAAGTGGCTCGGGGGCGGCTTCCGACGGGGCGACCTGGTGGTGCTGGGCGGCGACGTGCAGAGCGGCAAGAGCGCCCTCGCCCTCGCCATCGCGCTGCGCATGGCCCAGCAGGAGACCCCCGTCGTCTTCTGCACCAGCGAAATGACGCACGAGCGGGTGATGGAGCGGGCGCTGGCGATCGAAGGGCGGGCGCGGGTGGACGACCTGCGTCGCGGCTCGCTGGACGACTTCACGCGCGCCGGGGTGGGCGCGGCCGCCGTCCGGTTCCGCGAGGGCGTGCCGACCATCACCGCGTTCCCGCCGGGCGGGGGTGTCGAGGCCCTCGCGGCCGACATGCGCCGGACGCTCGATGCGCACGTGGTGATTGTGGACTCGCTGCAGGGCCTGGCTGGGAGCATCCGGGCGCAGGATGAGGAGCTCGCCGCCGCGGTGCGCATCCTGAAGGCGCTGGCCATCGAGCTCAACATCGCGCTCGTGCTCACGTGCCAGCTGCCGGACCTGCGCGCCGATCGGGCCGACCCGCGCCCGGTGCTTGACGACTTCGGCGTGCAGGGGGCGGTGAAGCAGCATGCCGATGTGGTGCTGGCGATCTTCCGGGAGGAGATGTACCGTCCCGGGTATGGAGTCGAGGGGGCCACGGAACTGCTCGTGCGGAAGAACCGCAACGGGCAGGTGGGCTACGTGGATCTCTTCTTCTACAAGCAGTGGATGCGGTTCGAGGACATGCTCGATCCCGACCGATAGGAGGCCGGAGACACATGCGATACCTGAGACTACTGGCGCTGCCCCTGATTTGCGCCCTGGCGCTTCCGGCGTCGGCGCAGCAGGGCACCGACAAGACGCTCGACAAGCTGGAGAAGGCCCGCACGGCGAATCCCAGCTCCGTCGCCGCCCTGCGCTCGCTTGGCATCGCGTACTACAAGCGCGACCGCTTTGCCGACGCGCGCACGGTGCTCGACGCCGCCCGCAAGCTCGACCCCAAGGACGGGGTGAGCGCGCTGTACGCCGGCCTGGCGTGCGAGAAGTTGAACGACTTCACCGGCGCCAAGGACGCGTACAACAGCTACCTGCAGGTGGGCAAGACGCGGCGTGTGCGCAATGACATTCGCGCGCGGCTGGTGTCGCTCTCGCGCGCCGAGCTGCACGCGGCGGCCAAGTCGGCGATCGCCAACGAGGCGACCATCGCCACCGACGCGAGCAATCCGCGCGCCGTGGCGGTGCTGCCGATGACGTTCAGCGGCACCGACCAGACGCTGGCGCCGCTCTCCCGCGGCATGTCGGACCTGCTCATCAGCGACCTCGCGCGCTCGCCGGACCTGCAGCTCCTCGAACGCGACCGGATCCAGGCGATGGTGGATGAAGTCGCCCTCAGCCAGAGCGGCCGCACCGACGCCGCGACGTCGCTGCGCGCCGGCAAGCTGGTGCGGGCCGCCCGCGTCGTGCAGGGGGCGATCACCCAGACCGGGAACCGCAACCTCACGGTGAACGCGGCAGTGGTGCAGGTGGCCACGGCGCAGCAGCAGGGGCGCGACGTGCAGAGCAGCGACGTGCTCGACCAGATCTTCACGATCGAGAAGAACATCGCCCTCGGCCTCTTCGACCAGCTCGGGGTCCGCCTGTCGGCGGCCGACCGTGCCGCCATCGAGCAGCGCCCGACGCGGTCGCTGCAGGCGTTCCTCGCGTACAGCAACGGCCTCCTGGCCGAAGACGAAGGGCGGTACGGCGACGCGGCGCGCTTCTACGACCAGGCCCGCACCATTGACCCGGGCTTCGGCGCCGCGCTGCAGAAGATGCAGAGCGCCCGGGCCGCGCAGGCCGGGGCGCAGGTGACGTCCACCCAGGTGGAGTCGAACCTCAAGAACTCGAGCGAAGGCGCCGTCGTGACGGCCGCCGAGCGCGGCGTCTCCGCGACGAACACCGGGATCGGGTCCACGCTGGCCAGCGCGGTGGGTGACATCAACCCGTCGGCGGCCAACAACGTGAACACGTCAACGGGCGGCACGTCGGGCCAGACCCAGACGCAGACGCCGCCGACCACGCGCGACCCGGCGTCGGAGAAGACGGGCACTGATGCGCCAGCCACGAAGACCGGCACGTTCACCATCGTGATCCGGAGGCCGTAAGATGAGATCGCTTCGCACAACGCTCATCGCCGCGGCCATCGCCGCGGCCATCGCCGCGGCCATCGCCGCGGCCCCGCTGGGCGCTGCGGCGCAGGGAGTGGCCGACGCCGCGGCGGCCGTGATGCCGCAGTACGTGACCGTCAAGATTGGCTCGGGCGCCACGGCCAAGACGGTGTCGCAAACGACGGTGCCGTTCGTGTTCGTGCTGCCCCTGACGTCGCGGTTCAACGTGGACGTCGCCACGGCATTCGCGTCGTCGGACGTGGCCGTGGACGGCAAGAGCGTCAGCTCGATCAGCGGGCTGACCGACACGCAGGTGCGCGCCAACCTGACACTCGGCAACGATGCCGTCGTCTTCACCGTCGGCGCCAACCTTCCCACCGGCCAGTACAAGATCGCCGAGGACAAGGCGGACGCCGCCGGACAGATCGGCAACGACTTCCTGATCTTCCCGACGTCGTCGTATGGCTCGGGACTGTCGACGACGGGCGGCGTCGCCCTCGCCCGCAGCGTCGGGACGTGGAACGTCGGCCTCGCCGGATCGTTCCGGAAATCCACCGAGTTCGACGCCTATTCGGCCGACGATGGCACCGGCAAGCAGGTGCTCACGTTCACGCCGGCTGACGAGGTGCGCGCCCGCGTGGGCGCCGACCGCGCCATCGGCAACGGGCGCCTGGCACTCGGCGTCACGTTCTCCACGTTCGGCAACGACATGCTGTCGAACACGTCGTACGCCACGGGTGACCGCTACATCGGGCAGGGGTCGCTCTTCTATCCCGTCGGCGGCATGGACGTGTACCTCAGCGGGTGGGGGCTGTACCGGGCGAAGGGCCAGCAGTTCGGCGGCGAGGCGCCGTCGGAGACGGTGGCCAACGGGGCGCTCGCGGTGGGCTTCCATCGCGGCAACTGGTACATCGAACCCAATGTCGAGGCGCGCAACTGGCAGGTGGACGGCTACAAGGCCGGCCTGCTCGGCAGTGGCGGCGTGCGGCTGCGCTGGACGGCCGGCGCGTTCACGCTCATGCCGAGCGCCACGTACCAGTACGGGCGGCTCTATACGCTCGGTGGCGGCGAGACGTACGACGTCACGGGGTGGAGGGCGGCGCTTACGTTCAGGCTGCACTAGGTGGGGGCGGGTGAGTGACGGTAGATGGTAGACGGTGGACGGTGGACGGTAGACGGTGGACGGTAGACGGTGGACGGTAGATGGTCGGGGGGCGGCTTTGGGGCCGCCCTCTCCCGTTTTCCGGCACCTCTCCGGGCGGTAGATTCCACGCAGGCTGATCGTGAATCGGCGTCGGCGATCGCAATCCGCGATCCGACTCCGGATTCCATATCCTGAATCGTCGTCATGTCCGGTCACAGCAAGTGGAAGACCATCAAGAACGCCAAGGCCGCGACCGACAAGAAGCGCGGCGCGCTGTTCACCAAGCTCATCCGTGAGATCACCGTCGCCGCCAAGCAGGGCGGCGGCGACCCCGACGGCAACCCGCGGCTCCGCACCGCCATAGACAACGCGCGGGCGCAGTCGCTGCCCAAGGACAACATCGAGCGCGCCGTCAAGAAGGGGACGGGCGAACTCGAGAGTGTGGATTACGTGGACGTCGTGTACGAGGCGTACGGCCCGGGCGGCGTGGCGATCATGATCCAGGCGCTGACGGACAACCCGACGCGCACGGTGGCCGAGGTGCGCGCCAAGCTCTCGCGCGGCGGCGGCAACCTGGGGACCACCAACTCGGTCTCCTTCATGTTCGATCGCAAGGGCCAGATCTTCGTCGAGGCCGCGGGCCGGGACGAGGACGCAACGATGGAAAAGGCACTCGAAGCCGGCGCCGAGGACTTCGTGCGTGAGGACGATGCGTTCGTCATTACCACGGCGCCCGCCGACCTGCACGCCGTGAGCCAG
>JAJZRK010000334.1 GCA_021802745.1 bacterium | reverse complement strand
CCGATCTAAGCCGAAATGCACGCGATGCCCTTCGATCAACAGCGGCAAGCGCACTGATTCCGACAACTCCACGGTCTGCGGATAGACGCGTGTGGGCTCCTGCAGTGGCCCGCGCACGAGCCACGACACGCCGTACGACGCCACGAAGTTGAGCATCAGCGTGCTGATCACCTCGAGCACGCCGAAGCGCAGCTTCAGCCAGGCCGCAATGGCGGCCCACCCTGCCCCGGCGGCGACGCCTGCGATGAGCGCCAGCGGCAACGCGATGACCCGCGGCCATCCTCCCACCGCGAGCCCCACCGCCACCGCGGCCGAGGCTCCGGCAAGCAACTGTCCCTCGGCGCCGATATTCAACACGCCGGCACGGAACGCCACCGCGACGGCGAGGCCGACCAGGAGCAGTGGCGTGGTGCGCACCAGCGTGGCGGAAAGAAACGCGTACCATGAGCCGAAGGCGCCGTTCCACAACGCGGAAAAAGCCCGTGCGGTGTCGTACCCTCCGACCATCAGGATGCCGAGCACCGCGGCCACCGTTGCGGCAGCGGTCAGCGCGGCAATCAGCCAGCGTGATTCGAACATCCCTTTCATCGGGCGCCCACCAGCGCCGCCGCCACCGCCGCTCGTTCCACGGGCACTTCGCGCACGACGCCGGCGAACACCACATACATCCGGTCCGCCACGGGGAGCAGTTCATCCACATCCGCCGAGTGAAGCACCACCGCGCTCCCCGCGGCCGCGCAGGCGGCGATCTCGCGCATCACCTGGTCGGTGGCGCGAATGTCGAGTCCGCGCACCGGATTCTCCGCCACCACCAGTGGTGGATGCTCATCGAGTTCGCGCCCCACCACAAACTTTTGCTGGTTTCCCCCCGACAGCACGCCGGCGCGCGTCATCGGTGAAGGCGCGCGCACATCGTGTCGCGCCATCACCCCGGCCGCCTGCGCGGCAATCGCCGGCCAGCGCATTCTCCCCCGGCGCGCACCGGCACCGCGCAGGGCGAGGTTCTCGGCCAGCGTGAACGCATCAATCACCGCGTCGCGCAGGCGATCTTCGGGAATGAACCCGATCAGCGAGGGAAGCGACACCGAACCACTCGTTGGCGCCAACCGTCCGGCAAGAATCCGCACCAGCTCGTGAACGCCCGATTCCTCCACGCCAGCCAGCCCGATGATCTCTCCGGCGTGACAGCGGAGCGAGGCGTCGCGAAGGCGCATCACGCCGCGCGCGTCGCGCACGCTCGCGCTGTCGAGGCGAGCGACGCACTCTTCGCGCGCGGCGGGGCGGGCACGCCGAGCCGCTGACTCACCAGGGATCGCATCGCCGGTCATTGCCTGCACGAGTGCATCGACGCTGAGCTCCGATGCTGGCGCCGCGACGACACGCGCCCCGCGGCGGAGCACCGTCACGTCATCAGCCACCGCCAGCGCTTCGGTCAGCTTGTGCGTGACCAGCACGACGGTGCCTCCATCGGCGGCAAAACGGCGCAGCCAGCCGAAGAGTTCGTCGCTCTCCTGCGGCGCCAACACCGCCGTCGGTTCGTCCATGATCAAGATGCGCGCGTTGCGGTGCAGCGCCTTGAGGATCTCCACGCGCTGCTGCGCGCCGACGCCGAGCTGGCTGACTCGCACCGCGGGATCCACCGGCAAGCCGGTGCGATCGGCCAGTTCACGCACGCGAGTGGCGACGTCACCGATGCGCAGACGTCCCTTCCCGCCCAGCGCCACGTTTTCGGCGACGGTCATCGCCGGCACGAGCGTGAAGTGTTGATGCACCATCCCGAGTCCGCGCGAAATGGCATCGCGGCTCGACGACAGCGCAACGGGCGTGCCGTCGATGGAGATGCTCCCCGCATCGGGGCGCATCGCGCCAAACGCAATGCGCATCAGCGTCGTCTTGCCGGCACCGTTCTCGCCGAGCACGGCGTGAATGGTGCCGCGACCGACCGTCAGCGAGGCAGCGGCAAGCGCCTGCACCTCGCCAAACCGCTTGTCAATCGACTGCAGCGAGAGGACGACGTCGCTCACAGCCCGGTGGGAGCGGCGACAAAAGTCCACGGCACCGCACCCTGCGTTGCCATCCAGGCGGCCAGTGCCTGCACGCCGAGCGTCTCCGTGGCGTAGTGTCCCGCATAGATGATCACCAATCCCTTCTCCTCCGCGTCCACTGCACTCCAGTGCGGCCCCTCGCCCGTGATGAGCGTGTCGAGGCCCAGTTCAGCTGCTTCACGCAGTGTATCCGCGTTCACACCAGCGCCGGTCACCACCCCCCATCGGCGCGTGCGGCGCGCGGTGTCGAACGCCGAGGCCGTCGCGCGGCCACCGTGCTCGCGGGCGAAGGCATCGCAGGCCGCCACCAAGTCCGCGGTCGCCAGATCGGCGCTTCCCTCCACCCCGCAGAAGATCGTCTGGTAGCGGGCGAATCCACCGCTCGGTTCCAACCCGAGCTTACGGGCCAGGAGGTACGAGTTGCCGAAAGTCTCGTGCGCGTCGAGCGGGAGATGCGCCGCGTACAGCGCTACGTCGTGTTCAAGAAGCAGGCGAACGCGCTCCAGGTGCGGCCCCGTCAGCGTCTGCAGTCCGCCCCAAAACAGGCCGTGGTGCACGACCAGCAGATTTGCCCCCGCCTCCACCGCGCCGCGAATGGTGCGCAGCGAACAGTCCACCGCGGCGGCGACGCATCGCACGGGCGTGCGGTTGTCCACTTGGAGGCCATTGAGTGCCGGGGCGTAATCCGGCGTCTCGCGACAGCGCAACAGCTCGTTGGCGAGCTGTGCGAGTTCGGCGGCGGTACGCGCCGTTGCCGTCGTCCCCGCGGCGGTGCGTTCCGTCATTGTGCGTCCCGTTGTGCGTTCAGCATCCGCGCTCACGGTGCCTCCGCCTCTTGATGGAGTCGCGCCACGGTGAACGCCCCGCGGCGCATCAGGCGCTCCAGGGAATCCACCATCTGCACGGCTCGCACCGGGACCACCGCCTTCGTGGTCGGGTTG
>JAJZRK010000055.1 GCA_021802745.1 bacterium | reverse complement strand
ATGGCGCAATATGGGCCTCGCGGGCAGAGTGGAGCAAGCGCGCGCAGGTACCGCGCAGGCATGCCGGCCGGCGCCGCCGGCGCCAGCGGCGTCGGCGCGCATCACCGCGCGCCCCGCCCCGCCCCCAGGATCCCCATCTGCTCGTAAATGGGGCGCAGCTCGCGTCGCACGGCGGGCAGCCGCGTGGCAAACCAGGCCGCACCCAGCAGCACCACGGCGCCGTTGACCATCACCGTCGCGGGCGCCCCAATGGCATCGGCCATCGTCCCGGCCAGCAAACTGCCAAACGGCGCCATGCCCATGAAGGCCATGGTGTAGTAGCTCATCACGCGGCCGCGCTTGTCGTCGCTCACGATGGTCTGGATGACGGTATTGCTGGCCGCCATGCCCTGCATCATCCCCATCCCCGCCACCATCAGCGCGAGCAGGGACAGCCAGAAGGTGTGCGACCACGCGAAGCCCATCAGCCCCAGCGCAAAGACCGCCGCGGAGACGGGGATGAGCCGCACCAGCCCGCGTACATTCTTGCGCACGGCCAGCGAGAGCGCCGCACCCAGCGCCCCCAGTCCCATCGCGCCGGTGAGGAAACCCATCGTGTGCGGCCCGCCATGCAGCACCTTGGCGGCGAAAATGGGCATCAGCACCACGAACGGCATGCCCATCAGGCTGACCACGGCGAACAGCAGGAGAATGGTGCGCACCGGAAGGAAGGTGGAGACATACGTCCAGCCCGCCCTCAACTCGGACAGCACCGACGCGCCCCCGCGCTTGACCACGGGCGCGTGCACGCGCATCGCGAGCAGCGACGCGATCACCGCGATGTAGCTGACCCCATCCACCAGAAAGCACCACCCCTCGCTGGAGACCGCGATCAGCATGCCCGCCAGCGACGGCCCGACGAGCCGCGCGAGGTTCACCATGGACGAGTTGATGGCGATGGCGTTCTGCAGGTCGCGGCGGTCGTCCACCATCTGCACCATGAACGACTGCCGGCCGGGCATGTCGAAAGCATTGATGCAGCCTTGCATGACACTCAGGACCAGCAGTGCCGGAACCGTGATGCGCCCCGACAGCGTCAGCGCGGCGAGCGCCAGCGACTGCACCATGGAGAGCGCCTGCGTCCACACCAGCACCTGCCGCCGGTCGAGCCGGTCAACCCACACGCCGGCGACGGGCGCCAGCAGGAAGGACGGGATCTGCCCAGCGAAGCTGACGGTGCCCAGCAGGAGCGCCGAGCCGGTGAGACGGTAGACCAGCCAACCGGTGGCCACGCGCGTCATCCACGTGCCAATCAACGAAATGGACTGGCCCGCGAAAAAGAGCCGGAAGTTGCGGTGACGCAGCGCGCGCCAGGCGTGCGACACACCAGAGGGGACGCCCCACTCCACCTCGGCGGCGGCCTCGGCCGCGTCCACGCGGGTGACGGGAGCAGGTTCACTCATCGTCTTGAGGCACGTTTCGCCGTTCACACGGCCTGTCAGACCACGAGCCACGGCCGAGAAGGACGGACTTGGTGAGGGACGTGCGCATGGAAGAATGATAGCACGCCCGGTGCGGATGCCGTGCGATGGTGGAGATTGACTGCATCGCGTACGTCCCACGATCCACACCACCCTACTGCACCAATAGGCTTGCGTTCGCGTCCATCCGCCGGATCACGCGTGAGCCGCTACGCCCGGACGCCCGCCTCGAGCAGCGCGAGGGTCCCCGCCCCGGCGTCCATCCGGGCCGCGACGCCGTACGGCAACGTCACCTGATCGGGAACATGTCCCACGGCGAGGTGGCGAAACACCGGCACCTTCAGTGGCAGCAGGTGATCAGCAAAGACCTCGCGCATCGTCAGGCTGAGCCGGCCGGGGCAATTGCGCCTGCCGGTCCCCGTGAAGATCCCCAGCGCCACGCCCGCGGCATCGGACAGCTTTCCCGCCGAAGTCAGCTGCGTCAGCATGCGGTCCACCTTGAAGGGCTCTTCGTCCACGTCTTCGAGAAAGACGATCCGGCCCCGCGTCTCGACCTCATATGGCGTCCCCAAGCTTGACGTCAGCAGGCTGAGCGTGCCGCCGGTGATGCGCCCCTGCGCGATCCCGCGTCGCAGCGTCATCGGCCGGTGCCCTGGGGACATCGGCAGGCGCCCGGCCGGCACTGTGGACATCAGCGCGCGCTGGAGCGAACGCGCGGCGAACGGACTCCACCCGAGCGACGAGCAGGGCATCGGGCCCCAGAACGAGATGACACCCGCCTTCTGCAAGGCGAGGTGGAGTGTGGTGATGTCGGAGAAGCCGACGAGCGGCTTCGAGTGGCGCCGCGCCAGGTTGAGATCGAAGGTCGGCAACAGCCGCGCGACGCCATAGCCGCCGCGGGTACAGATGATCGCCTTGACCTCGGGGTCCCGAAACGCCACCTCGAGGTCGTGCACGCGTTCTCGGTCGGTTCCGGCCAGATAGCCGTGTTCCTCGAGCGCGTACCGCCCGATCTTCACCCGGAGCCCGAACTGCTCCAGTCGCCTGCGGCCCAGCGCCAGCACGCGCGCGCTCTTCACCGGTGACGCGAGCGAGACCAGCGCCACGCGGTCTCCGACGGCGAGGCAACGAGGCACGTTCAGCGGCATGGTCGTGATCTCCTAGAACAGCAGCCGGCAGATGCCGTAGGCCGCGGCGATTCCCGAGAAGTCCGTGATGAGGCTGCCCGCGAGCGTGTACCGCGTCTTGCGCACGGCGACGGCGCCGAAGTAGACCGCCATGATGTAGAACGTCGTTTCCGTGCTTCCCTGAATCACGCTGACGAGCCGGCCGATGAAGGAATCGGGGCCGTGAATCTTGAAGATTTCCGAACTCATGGCGAACGCCGCCGACCCAGAGAGCGAGCGCATCAGCGACGAGGGGAGCGCTTCGGGCGGGAATCCCGTCCAGCCGATCACCGGGCGAATGGCCCAGACCAGCCCGTCCATGGCGCCGCTCGCGCGGAACATGCCAATGGCGACGAGGATCGCGACGAGGTACGGCATGATGCGAACGCCGATCGTGAACCCTTCCTTGGCGCCTTCGATGAAGCTCTCGTACACGCGGACCCGCTTCACGGCGTAGGCGTAGAGCGGAACGACGAGAATCAGCAGGGGAACGATCCAGTTGGAGGCGCTGTTCGCGAGTTCCCTCATGCGGCACCTCCCCGCGGCCGCAGCGCGAACCATCGGGCGAACATCTTCGACACCGCGATGGCGACGATCATCGAGGCCACCGTGGCGAAGATGGTGCCGACGATCGTCTCGGACGGGTTCTTCGAGCCCGCGGCAGACCGCAGGCTGATGACCATCACCGGGATGAGCTGCAGCGAGGTGGAGTGCAGCGTCACGAACATGCACATCGCATCCGACGCGGTGTCCTTGTCCGGGTTCAGCTCCTGCAGGTCCTCCATCGCCTTGATGCCGAACGGCGTCGCCGCGTCGCCGAGGCCGAGCATGTTGGCGCCGAAATTCATGGCGATGGCGCCGAGGGCCGGGTGATCGCGCGGCACGTCGGGGAAGAGGAAGCGAAACACGGGGCGCAGGGCCCTGGCGAGCACCCGGACCAAGCCGGCGTCTTCGGCGACGCGCATCAGCCCGAGGAACAGCGTCATGCCACCGACGAGGCCGATGGCGAGTTCAATGGCGGTCGTGGCGGAACTGAACATCGCGTTGGACACGTCGGCCATGTGTCCCTGGACCGCGCCGCTGATGACCGCCGCACCGATGAGCAAGAGCCAGACGATATTCATATCGTGGTGTCCTCCGGGACGCGACAAACGTAACCGCCGCGGTCGCGGAGGCAATCGCTGGCTTGATCCCGCGCGGCACCATCCTTGGGTGCCCGAGCAGTGCGTGCCAACCGCGAGCCGCGGGCTCGCGTCACGCGAAACCCCGCCCCGGCGCCAGGCCGTTGCGGGGTCTGTGTCTCGATGACCACCGGTCATCGAGGTGCTGAACCTCGAACCTCACGTTGATCAGGGGCCCCGAGGGTCCTGAGCCGACCAGCATAGCCAAGTGCACACACCGCCGTTGCACGCCGACGCGGCGCTCCAGCACTGGACTTGAGCGGCATCGATGTCGGCATCTCCGACACCGACATCAACACCATCAGCGAGAACAGCAACCGTGAGCTAGCCTGATCCAGCGTCTGCAGGTGGGACAGTGCAACGACCGGTCCGAAGCGTTCGACGCAGTTAAGACCTTCCTCGAACGGCTGGTGCGCCCTGCCGTTGTTTCCGATACGGCGTATCGAAATCATCTGCCGTGCTCCCTCCGCTGAAGGCCGCCCGCTTGCCCGTTCGCGCGGGCGGCTGAGCTGCGCCCGTTTGGAGCGGCGCAGGTAGTGGATCCAGCCACTCACCACAGGATCACCTCCTTCATCTGGGGCATGCCCGCGTCGGACTCGTCCGTGCAGCGGCACCCGTGCGCTCCGCTGGCAAATCGCCCACTTGCCACGATAGGGCCCCTAGGCAAGACTCCATCCTATCCATGCGGGCAGTCGTCACATTTCTCCTACGCTTCCATGACCACCAGGTCCGCCCCAGCCGGCGCCTATGAGCGTCTCGTTACTCCCCTGCTTCGCGAAGACGGCGTTCTGCGCCCCGCCACGTGGGACGAGGCACTTGACGCGGCTGCCGCCGGCTTCAAGCGCGTACTCGACGCCAGAGGCCCCAACGCGGTGGGCGTTTTCAGCTGCTCGAAGTCAACGAACGAGATGAACTATCTCGCGCAAAAGCTCGCGCGCGTCACGTTCGGCACCAATAACGTCGACAGTTGCAACCGAACGTGACACGCACCTAGCGTCGTCGGTCTGGCGACGGTCTTTGGTTCCGGCGGTTCCACCAACTCCTTTCAGGCGGTGGAGGAGACCGACGTTGTCTTCCTCTGGGGCTCGAACGCGCGCAACGCGCATCCTATCTGGTTCCAGCACCTGCTCAAGGGCGTGAACAACGGCACGCGACTCTATGTGATGGACCCGCGGCGCACCGCGTCGGCCACATGGGGAGACGTGTGGCTCGGCCTCAACGTGGGCACCGACATCGCGCTCGCGAACACGATGGCGCGTGAGATTATCCACGCGGGCCTCGCCCATGAGGCGTTTATCGCCAACGCCACCACCGGCTATGAGGCGTACAAGGCGTCAGTGGAGGAGTTCACGCTCGCCGAAGGTGCGCGCATTACCGGCGTCCCCGCCGAGCTGATCCGCGAGGCGGCGCATACATTCGCCACGGCCGGCCGGGCCATGATTGCGTGGACGCTCGGCATCACCGAGCATCACAACGCGGTCGACAACGTGCTCGCGCTCATCAATCTGTGTCTGTTAACGGGCCACATTGGGCGGTGGGCCTGCGGGTGCAATCCGCTACGCGGACAGAACAATGTGCAGGGCGGCGGCGACATGGGCGCGCTGCCCAACCGGCTTCCGGGATTTCAGGACATCCTCGATCCGAAGGTGCGGGCGTGTTTCGAGGCGCACTACGGGGTAGCCATCCAGCCGCGGTACGGCAGGAACCTCACCGAGATGCTGCACGCCATGGAAGCCGGCGAGATGACCGCACTGCTTTGTGCGGGAGAGAACCCCGCACAGAGTGACGCCGACGGCCACAAGGTGGAGCACATACTCCTGGGACTCGAGCATCTCGTGGTGCAGGAGATCTTCCTCACGCGGACCGCGCAACTCGCCCACGTGGTGCTGCCGGCGACCGCCAGTTGGTGCGAAGCCGAGGGAACCGTCACCAATGCCGAACGCCGGGTGCAGCGCGTGCGCAAGGCGAAAGAGCCACCCGCCGGGGCACGTGACGAACTATGGATTCTGTGCGAGTTGGCGCGTCGGCTCGGCACCGACTTGGGCAATCCGACCGCCGAAGAGGTGTGGAACGAGTACCGCACGGTCGCGCCGCAGATGGCGGGCGGCATGAGCTATGCGCGCCTCGAAGCGCTGGGGGGCCTGCAGTGGCCCTGCCCCGACGAGTCGCATCCGGGCGAGTCGTTCCTGCACGGACGGCTCTGGGAGACACCCGCACGCGGTCGGCTGGCGCCATTCTCCGTGGTGCACCATCAAGGACCGGCGGAAGTCCCCGATGACGAGTTTCCGCTGCTGCTCACGACGGGCCGCCGGCTGGAGTCGTACAACACCGGCGTGCAGAGCGGCGGCTACGCATCACCGCTGCACCATGGGGAGACGCTCGACCTGTCGCCGGAGGATGCCGCACGCCTCGGCCTGGCTGACGGAGCACTGGTGCGCGTCGTCTCACGCCGCGGCGACGTCACGTGTCCCGCGCGCATCGACCGCGGTCTTCGTGCCGGACTCGTGTTCATGACGTTTCACTTTCCCGACCGCGTCAACACGAATGTGCTGACCAATGACGCGTACGACCGAAAGTCCGGCACGGCCGAATACAAAGCGTGCGCGGTGCGTGTGGAACGCGCCGCGCTCTCCGCTCGGAAGGCATGATGGACATCAAGCTGCCCGATGCACTTCCCACCGACGACGAGCGCGCGGCCGTTGACGCGGTGCTCGGCACACCGGCATCGGGGTGGGATGGCGGCCTGCGGATTGCATCGCAGGACGCGCATGCAGGGTTTGGCGGGCGCGCCATGCGCGAACGCCGCAACGAACTCATCCCCGCGCTGCATGCGCTGCAGTCGCGTGTGGGCTGGATCAGCGAAGGCGGGCTGCGACACGTGTGCGAGCGCCTGCACATCCCGCCCGCCGAAGCATGGGGCGTGGCGACGTTCTATGCCTTGTTCGCCACGTCGCCGCGCCCTCGGCGCGTGGTGCACGTCTGTGATGACATCGGCTGTCGCGGTCGCGGCGGCCGCGCCCTCACTGCCGCGGCGGAGGCCACCGTGGGTCCCGCCATCGGTCACGAACCAGGCGGCGATCACGTGTCGCTCGACCCGTCCCAGCCCGCGTGGATGCACACGCCGTGCCTCGGTCTCTGCGATCAGGCGCCCGCCCTGCTCGTCACGGACGCCGGCGCCGACGCGCGCGAGCGGCTGCTCGGCAACGCGACGCCCGAGATGGTACAGGCGCTGCTTCACGGGGAGACACCCGTCGCCGATGCACTGACTGCCACGCGGGTGCCGCAGCAGGGTGACGCCTCGCTCGTACTGCTTCAGCGGGTTGGCGTCGTCGACCCGACGTCGCTCGACGCCTATCGCGCGGCGGGCGGCTACACGGCGCTCAACCGAGCATTCGCACTCGGTCCCATCGGTGTGGTTGCCGAACTCAGCGCGTCAAACCTCCTCGGTCGCGGCGGGGCCGCCTTTCCCACCGGGCGCAAGTGGGACGCCGTTCGCGTACAGCCGGCCGCGCCGCACTACGTTGTCTGCAACGCCGATGAAAGCGAACCCGGGACGTTCAAGGATCGCGTGCTGATGACGGGCGACCCGTTCGCCGTCGTCGAAGCGCTGACCATTGCGGGCTATGCGACCGGCAGCGAAAAGGGATTCATCTACTTGCGTGCCGAGTACCCGCTGGCGCACACGCGGCTGCAGGTGGCCATCGCGCAGGCGCGTGCCGCCGGACTGCTTGGCGCCAACATTATGGGTCGCGGCTTCGCATTCGACATCGAGATCCGCCGCGGCGCCGGAGCATACATCTGCGGCGAAGAAACGGCGTTGCTCGAAAGCATCGAAGGCAAGCGCGGTGAACCGCGCAGCAAGCCACCCTTTCCCGTGCAGGTCGGGCTCTTCGGCAAGCCGACTCTCGTCAACAATGTCGAGACGCTGGCCAACGTGCTGCCGATTCTGCGCCATGGCGGAGCCGCGTACGCGCACACCGGCACCGCGCAGTCAACCGGGACTCGGCTGTTCTGCCTGAGTGGCGCGGTCGCACATCCCGGGGTGTACGAGGTGCCCTGTGGCACGTCGCTCAAAGCCCTGCTCGCCACGGCCGGCGCCTCGCCTCGCATGCAGGCGGTGCTGCTTGGTGGTGCCGCGGGCACGTTCATTCGCAGCGACGAGGTCGAGCTGCCGCTCTCCATGGAGGGAGCCCGCGCGGCCAATGCCACGCTCGGGTCGGGCGTGGTGATGGTCTTCGACGATCAACAGGACCTGCAGGAGGTGCTGCTGCGCATTGCCGCCTTCTTCCGCGACGAATCCTGTGGACAGTGCGTGCCGTGCCGTGTCGGCACCGTGCGCCAGGAGGAATCGCTGCACCGCCTCGCGACGGGACAGGCGCGCGGCGGCGTGCAGGCGGAGCTCGCGCTGCTCGACGACGTCGGCTCGGCGATGCGCGATGCATCGATCTGCGGACTTGGCCAAACCGCGTACGCGGCCATCGAATCAGCGATTGCGCGCTTGCATCTCTACGATGGAGTCACCCCGTGACAACGACCCTGGTCGACATGCAGCGGCCACGGCGTGCGCCGCGCCCTACGGTGTCGTTGACCGTCGACGGACGCGCCGTGACGGTTGCCGAAGGCACAACCATTCTGGCCGCGTGCCGTGACATTGGCATCGAGGTCCCGACGCTCTGCGCCTTCGAGACGCTCACACCGGTGAATGCGTGCCGTCTCTGCGTGGTGGAAATCGAAGGGGCCCGCGTACTCGCGCCGAGTTGCTCGCGCGCGGCGGAACCTGGCATGGTGGTGCACACCAAGTCTGATCGCGTGGTGCACGCGCGCCGCATGGTGCTCGAGTTCCTGGCGTCAAGCGTCGATCTCTCCACGACGGCGGGCATTCCCGAACTGCTCGCCGAGTACGACTGTCATCCCGAACGGTTCGGTCCACCTCAGCCGCCGGCCGCCAGCGGCGCCCGCGACGCCGCCTTGGCCGGGCACCATGCACCGCCCGCAGCCGAGTTCGCGGCAACGGTGGCGCAACCGCCCAAGCTTGATAACGACCTGTACATCCGCGACCTCGGCAAGTGCATCTTGTGTTACCGGTGTGTCTCGGCGTGCGGCGTCGATCACCAGAACAGTTTTGCCATCGCCGTCGCCGGACGCGGGTTCCAGGCGCGGATCTCCACCGAGCGCGCCGTTCCCCTCCCGGACTCGGCGTGCGTGTATTGCGGCAACTGCATCGCGGTCTGCCCCACGGGCGCGCTGATGGCCAGGCCCGAGTTCGACCTGCGCGCTGCCAGCGATTGGCGTCCCGAGGATCAGAAGGTCACCGACACTATTTGCCCGTACTGCGGCGTGGGCTGCACGTTGCGCCTGCACGTACAGGACAACGTGATCATCAAGGCCACCTCGCCGGCGGATCACGATGTCTCGCGCGGCAACCTGTGCATCAAGGGGCGCTTCGGCTGGCAGTTCGTGCAGACCGTGCCCCCATCGACGCGCGAAGGCGGATGACCGAACCTTCCGTGCTCGGCGCCGATCCGGGCCTCGGCTACAGTGCTCCACATGCGACGCGCGCCTTCGTGCGACTGGAGGGTGCATCGTCGCATGACGTGCGCGTCGAAGTCGCCGAGGAAGTCCCGGTCGCGTTCGTCTATGGCGGGCGCCCGCACGCGGTCATGATGTGCACGCCACTCGACATTGAAGACCTCGCGGTGGGCTTCACGTTGTCGGAGGGCATCGTGGCGCACGCCACGGACATTCGTGATGTCACCGTACAGCGTCACAGCCGCGGCATCGAAGTGGCGATCGTCGTACCGCACGCGGCGCGCGAACGTATAGCGGAACGCACGCGGGCCATGAGCGGGCGCACGGGATGCGGACTGTGCGGCGTCGAGACGATTGACGAAGCGGTGCGCGCGGTACCGTCGGTCCGTTCGTCGCTTCGGATCGCCCGGACCTCCCTATGGCGCGCGGCGGCCGCGCTGCAGGTGCAACAGACCGTGCACAACGCCACGGGGGCCGTGCATGCCGCGGCCTGGGCTACGCCGGACGGCACCTTGCAGGTGGTTCGCGAAGACGTGGGACGCCACAACGCTCTCGACAAGGTATTGGGCGCGCTCTGGCGTCGCGGCACGGATGCGTCAGACGGCTTCGTCTTCCTGACAAGCCGGGTCAGCTACGAACTGGTGCAAAAGGCGGCGGTGGCGGGCGTTTCGCTGGTGGCCGCCGTCTCACGTCCCTCCGGACTGGCCGTGCGTCTCGCCGACGGGGCTGGCATCACGATTGCCGGACTGGTGCGAGACGAGACGGCAAATGTGTACACGCACCCGCGGCGCCTGCTCTCAGAATAGCGGTCACAGGCGCTCGCGGCGGCGGGCCACGACCGAGAGGAAGCGTTCATCGTTCTCGTGGCAGACGGCGAGACCGGCAAGGGGTCGACATTTGCACATAATATCCTACCGTACGGTTATACAGTAATGTACTCTTCCGGGGAGTCAGCGATGTCGAGCCATTCACGGATGTTTCGCGTTCTTCCCGCGGCCGTCGCGCTGCTTTCGGCCTGTTCAAGTTCTTCGTCCAACACAGGCCCCGCCGCCACCGACGCCCCGGTCCTCGCGAGCATCCAACCGGCGAACGCGACCGCCGGCGTCGCCATCAGTGCACCCATCGTGCTGCAGTTCAGCCGGGCAATGATGTCCGGCATGGAGATGCTCGTCGTTCTGCACGAGGGTACTGTCACAGGGCCCGTGGTCTCCACGTCCGCGACCTGGTCCGCGGATCGCACCATGCTGACGATGACACCGCAGTCGCCCCTGAAGCATACCAGGCGGTGTGCGCCTGACGGTCGTCGCCGCCAACGCGCGCGACACGGCGCTCGTCAGCCGTATCCGAGGCCTCGGCTTCGCCGGCGGCATCACCGAAGGCGATCACCACGTGCGGCATCACCGCGCCATCGCGAAGGGTGACCCTGCGGCGCACGAGCACTAGCCTCGACGCGCGCCGTTGCGCGTCACAGTGACCGCTGGCGGCTCGGTTCACCGCCCCCGAACGCCAAACCCCGCCGCGGCCCAAGCCGTAGCGGGGTTTGCGTTTCCATCAACATGGGCCATCGAGGAGTTGAACCTCGGACCTCACGCTTATCAGGCGTGCGCTCTAACCACCTGAGCTAATGGCCCAGAACCTTGAAATCTCGCCAGTGCAGCCACGTGGGTCAACTGCCACTTAACTCAAGGCACTCAAAGCACTTCCCTGCCCCCCTCACCACACCGCGCACCCCGCCCCCTGCACCACACCCTGCCCCCCCGCACCACACTCTGCCACCCTGCACCCGAGCGCTACCCGTCAAACGCTCCCCCCTTCGGTTCGTCGTCATCTTCCAGATTGTCGTACTCGTCGTCCAGGTCAATCAGGTCGTCGTCCAGTTCGTCCAGCTCGTCGTCGTCGTCGTCGAGCAGCCCGTCGTCGTCCAGGTCGAGGTCGTCGTCATCAATCGCGACCTCGTCTTCGTCGTCGAGGACGTCGTCATCCTCGAGCTCCTCGTCCTCCTCGTCCTCCTCGTCGTCCTCCTCGTCATCCTCATCCTCGAACTCGTCGTCCTCGTCGAGGTCCGCGTCGAACAGTGCTCCGTCTTCCTCGGCCGCCTGCAGGTCGAGAAGGGTGATGAGGTCCGCGTCGAGAGCCCGGCTGATCGCCGCCGACGCCAACGTGCCCGACATGATGCTGCGCTCCCTGTGCTGCCTGGGTGGATTAGGACGAGGCGCGTTCGCGCTTCGCTTCGCGTGAGCTGCGTTTGCGGTCCGTCGCGAGGAGGCTCCGCTTCCGCAGACGAATCGATTTCGGGGTCACCTCGATCAACTCGTCGTCTTCGATATACTCTAGCGCACCTTCCAGCGTCAACACCCTCGGCGGCTCCAGTGAAATGGCGTCGTCCGCCGACTTGGAACGCATGTTCGTCAGCTTCTTTTCCTTGGTCGGATTGACGTCCATGTCGCCCGGGCGGGAGTTCTCGCCCACCACCATCCCCTCGTACACCTCGTCGCCGGGCGCCACGAACAGGGTCGAGCGATCCTGCAGGTTGCCAAGGGCGAACGCGACGATCGTCCCGTGCTCCATGGACACCAGCACCCCGCGGCTGCGCCCCTCGAGCGTCCCCGCCCACGCCCCGTACTCCAGGAAGCGGTGGTGGATGATGCCCGTGCCCCGCGTGTCCGTCAGGAACTCGCTCCGGTAGCCGAACAGCCCGCGCGCCGGGATCCGGTAGAGCAGGCGCACCATCCCCTGCCCGGGATTCTTCATCTCGAGCATCTCGGCCTTGCGCGGCCCGAGCTTCTCGATGACCGTCCCCATGAACTCCTCGGGGACGTCGATCGCCAGCTCCTCGTACGGCTCCAGCCGCTCGCCGTTGGGCCCGAGGTGCGTGATCACCCGCGGCCGCGACACCTGGAACTCGTACCCTTCGCGGCGCATCGTCTCCATCAGGATGGAGAGGTGCAGCTCGCCGCGCCCGCTCACCGTCCACGTGTCGGTGGCGTCGGTGTCCTCCACCCGCAGGGCCACGTTGCGCTCGAGCTCCTTCTCCAGTCGCTCCTTGATCTGGCGCGACGTCACGTACTTGCCGTCGCGCCCGGCGAACGGCGAGTTGTTGACGAGGAAGTCCACCGAGATCGTGGGCTCCTCCACCGCGATCCCCTCCAGCCGCTCGGGATGCTCGGGATCGGTGATCGTCAGCCCGATCTCCACGCCCTCGAGGCCGGCGAGGCAGACGATCTCACCCGCCGACGCCTGCGGCATCTCGATGCGCTCCAGCCCCTCGAAGCCATACAGCTTGGTCACGCGCCCGACGATGGGCTTCTTCTCGTGGTCCACCGACAGCAGGTGCACCGTGTCGCCCACGTGCACCGTGCCGCGCTCGATGCGCCCGATGGCCATGCGGCCGAGGTAGTTCGAGTAGTCAATCGTCGAGATGAGCATCTGGAACGCCCCCGCCGCGTCGTGCGGCGGCGGCGGCACGTGCTTGACGATCGTGTCGAACAGCGGCGTCAGGTTCACGGCCGGGACGGCCATGTCCATGGTCGACGTCCCTTCGCGCGCCGAGGCGTACACGACGGGGGCGTCGAGCTGGTGCTCGTTGGCCTCGAGCTCGATGAGCAGGTCGAGCACCTCCTCGTGCACGCGCATGGGGTCGGCGCCGGGGCGGTCAATCTTGTTGATGCAGACGATCACCTGCCGGCCCAGCGCCAGCGCCTTGCGAAGCACGAAGCGCGTCTGCGGCATGGGGCCGTCAAAGGCGTCCACCACGAGCAACACGCCATCCACCATGCGCAGGATGCGCTCCACCTCGCCGCCGAAATCGGCATGCCCTGGCGTGTCCACCACGTTGATCTTGGTGTCCTTCCAGTGGATGGAGGTGTTCTTGGCGAGGATCGTGATGCCGCGCTCGCGCTCGAGCGGGTTCGAGTCCATCACGCGCTCGGCGACGACCTGATTCTCGCGGAATGCCCCGGACTGGCGGAGCATCTTGTCCACCAGCGTAGTCTTGCCGTGGTCAACGTGGGCGATGATGGCGATATTGCGGATTTCCATAGCCTTTAAAGCTAGTGGATCGGCGGCTAGAATTCACCGTGACGGTCCCCGAATGTTGACGGTACCCGAAAAGCGCCCCCGCAGGTCCGCCGTACCCTGGCTCACCGGATCGCCCGTCCATGCCCTCCGCCCACCTGCAGCAGGTCGCCCAACTCCGGCTCGACAGCGAACGACGGCTCGCCATGGTCGTGACGAGCCTGATGCTCCTCCCGAACGTCCTCTTCGCGTTCGCCGACCACACCTTGGTTTCCGACCCGGCCACCCTGCGGCTCCTCTCTGTCCTGCGGGCGTCGCAGGTGGCGCTGTGGATCGGGAGCGTGGTGCTGATCCGGCGGGCCCGGTCGAGCGCCACGCTCGACACGCTCCTGTTCGCGCTTGCGATGGGCGTTGTCGTCTTCGTCCTGCTCGTCGCCTGGCTGCGGCCGGCCGACAACTGGATGCCGGTGCGCACGCTGATCATCCTGTCGTTCGGCACGTTTGTCGCGCTTCCGTACCGCTTTCGTTACCAGTTCGTCTCGTGGGGGGTGCTCGCAGTCGGCACCGTCATGTTGCTCTGGTGGCGCTATACGGCCATGACGGGCGTGGACCGCTTCTCCACCTTGTCCAACTTCGCGCTGGCCGGCGCGCTCGGCATGGTGGTGGCGCGCAGCCGCGCGCGGCTTGACCGGGACCTCGATGCGTCGCTCTCGCGCGAATCGGCGGCGATTGCGGAGCACGAACGAGCGGCCGCCGACCTGCGCCGGCTCGAGGGGATCATCCCGATCTGCACTTACTGTCACCAGGTGCGCACCGAGGCCGGCGCGTGGGAGCAGCTCGACCAGTACGTGCGCGCCCGCACCGACGCCGACTTCTCGCACGGCATGTGCCCGAGTTGCGCCAAGCTGCATTTTCCCGAGATTATGGAACCGACGAGCGATCCGCTGGGGTCGGTCGACCGCCCCCGGTAACACGTTTTCCCCCCTCCATGACCCTGCCGCGCGCCACCCCCAGACGCTCCGGACCGACCGCCGTCCTCGAAAACCCGCCGCCGAGCCCCGATGCGCTCGAGCAGCGCCGGTTCGAGCGCGACCGGGCGCAGGCGCTGACGGTCGTCGCGGTGCTCGCGGCGCCGATTGCCGCATTCGGCATCATCGACGCGCTGCTGGCCACGAGCGTCCTGCGGCTTGCCATCCTCTGGTCGGTGCGCGGCGCAACGCTGGTGGGCGTCGCGGTGCTCTGGCACGCGCTGCGCCGCGCGGCGAGCCGCGCGCGATTCGAGCGGCTGCTCTTCTTTGCGCAGCTCATCGGCGTGGCGCTCGCGGTGGGCGCGCACCTGGGACGCGGACCGAACACCCTCATCATGACGCGGTTCGAGCTGCTCAGCGTCGTGATCTACTACCTGATGATCCCGGGTCGCTCGCGCGTGCAGGCGGTGCCGGCGGTCACGCTGAGCGTGGCAAGTTCCGCGCTGCTGCTGTTCTGGCACACCGGCGTGTCGATGGCGGAACTGGTCTCGCACATCGTCTGCTTCGCGCTCGCCAACGTGCTCGGCCTGCTCGTCGCGCGCCACCGCCAGGAAACGGCGGCCGAGGAGGAGGAGGCGTGGCGCGCCCTGACCGTAGCCCACGGGCGCCTGCGGCGGACCGTGGACGAGTTGCGCACGCTCCGCGGCGTGGTGCCGATCTGCCCGCACTGCCACAAGGTGCGCGACACGTCCCACGCCTGGCAGCAACTGGAGGCATACGTCGCCGCCCGCGGCGACGTGGAGTTCTCGCCGATCCTCTGTCCGTCGTGCCTCGTGGGAGAGTTCGGCGCCGTCCTCGGCGACAAATCGGCCGCGGGCTGAGGCGTCGCTTTACCGCGTCGCGCCCCCGGCGGGCTGAGGCACCGCGTTACCGCTTGGCGCCCCCCATCCCGGGGCGCGCCGCCCCTGCCGCGCCCCCCTGAGCCGGCGCGCCGCCCGCCCCCGCCGCCTGCTGCTGCTCCGATTCGGCGAACGACGTGTCCCATCCCTTGGCCTTCAACGCGGCCACGAAGGATGGCTTGTCCACCGACTTCATCCACGCCTCCTTGGGCTCCACCTGCTTGGTGTCCACGAGCTCGATGAGCGTGTCGTTCATGGTCACCATGCCGATGCGCTTGGACGTCTGCATGATGGACGGAACCTGGAACGTCTTGCCCTCGCGGATGAGGTTCGAGACGGCCGACGTGACGAGGAGGATTTCCCGGGCTGCCACACGCCCGCCGCCGATCTTCTTGCAGAGCACCTGCGACACGACACCCTTGAGCGACTCCGACAGCATGGTGCGCACCTGTTCCTGGCGATCGGCCGGGAACTGGTCAATGAGACGGTCAATGGTGCTCGCCGCCGTGGTCGTGTGCAGCGTGCCGAACACGAGGTGCCCCGTCTCGGCCGTCTCGATGGCGATGGCCACCGTCTCGAGGTCGCGGAGCTCGCCGACGAGGATGATGTCCGGGTCCTCGCGCAGCGCCGCGCGCAGCGCGCTCTTGAACGAGTCGGTGTGCACGCCCACCTGCCGCTGCGTCAC
Source organism: bacterium (assembly GCA_021802745.1). Next base: position 723 of record JAJZRK010000055.1, on the reverse strand, counting down.
GATGCAGCTCTTGTTCTCGTGCACGAACTCGATGGGGTCCTCGATGGTGATGACATGGTCCGACCGCGACCGGTTGACGAGGTCCACCAGCGCGCAGAGCGTCGTGGACTTGCCCGAGCCGGTGGGGCCGGTGACGAGCACGAGCCCCTTGGTCAGGTAGCAGAGCTTCTGCACTTCGGGGGTGACGCCGAGCTGGTCGGCGGTGACGATGTTGCTCGGAATGACGCGGAAGACGGCGGCGATGCCCTTGCGGTCCTTCAGCACGTTGGCGCGGAAGCGCGCCACGCCTTCGATCTCGTGCGCAAAGTCGGTGTCGTTGTGCTCGGCAAATTCCTTCTTGTTCCGGTCGGGCATGATGGAGTGCAGCAGCACCGAGAGCGCCTCGTCGGTCAGCTTGGCGCCTTCGAGCCGGTCCATCTCGCCGCTCTTGCGGATGATCGGCGGCTCGGTGACGCGGAGGTGCAGGTCGGAGCCGCCCTTGTCCACGAGGACGCGAAGCAGCCGCTCCATCTCGACTTTCGCCTTGGCCGGGTCCTTCAGCTCCGCTGGCGTCGCCGGCGCCGACGCGGCCAGCGCGCCGCTGGACACCACACCCGTCTCGAGGTCCACGGCGCGGAACATCCCGGTGCGCCGCTCGAAGTCGCCCTTGTCGTCCAGCACCCGATGGCACTAAACCTAATTGGAGAGCAGAAGAGCGCGCAAGATTAGGGTGCTCTCTGCGTT
>JAJZRK010000054.1 GCA_021802745.1 bacterium | reverse complement strand
ATTTCAGCCCTTCACGCTCGAGCAGGTCTGCGATCTCCTGGAGCGACTTCTTGCCAAAGTTCTTGACCTGAATGATCTGCCCTTCCGTCTGCCGGACGAGATCGCCGAGCGAGCGGATGTTGGAGTTCTTCAGGGAGTTGACCGACCGCACCGAGAGCTCGAGCGCATCAATGGAGGTTGACAGCAGCTGGGCGAGGCGCTGGGCGTCGGTGGTGCCGTCGCCGGCAATGGCCGCACTGTGCGACCCGAAGCCGGCGAAGTACTGGAAGTGCGTCTGCGAGAGGGCGGCGGCGTAGCTGACCGCCTCCTCGGGCGACACGGTGCCGTTCGTCTCGACCGTGAGGACGAGGCGATCGTAGTCCGTGCGCTGGCCGACGCGGGTCTCGCTGACGTGAAAGTTCACGCGGCGGACCGGCGAGTAGATGGAGTCAATGCGGACCAGGTCTACCGGGAGGCTGCGGTCGGCCGGGTGCTGCTCGGCCTCGACGTAGCCACGCCCCTTGTTCACGTAGAGCTCGACCGTGAGGTCCCGCTCGTCCTGCATCGTGAAGAGGTGGTGCCTGGGGTTGATCACCCGCACACCGCCCTGGTCCTCGATGTCCCCGGCCACCACCGCCCCCGCCTTGGTGCAGTTGATGCGGAGCACCGTCTCCTCGACGTCGCCCGACAGCGAGAGCGTGAGCGACTTGAGGTTGCCGATGATCTGGTGGACGTCCTCGACGACGCCCTGGATGGTCTGGTGCTCGTGGAGCACGCCGTCAATGCGGAAGCCCCAGACCGCGGAGCCGCGCAGCGACGAGAGCAGCATGCGCCGCATGGCGTTGCCGAGTGTGTGGCCGTAGCCGCGTTCGAGCGGCTGCAGGCGGAACTCCGCGATGTTCGGGTTGTCGTCGCGCTTCGTCATCTCGACGAGCTGCGGCCGCACCAACCCGCGCAAATCAATAGTCTGAGCCATACGTCGTTGAGATCCGTGATGTTGGTCAGGCGGCGACCGCGTCGCTGCCTACGCCCTGCCTCGCCCCTGACGCGCGGCAGGCCCGTGTGATAGTCAGGGTAGACCAGACGGTGGACGGTAGACCGTAGACGGTAGGCACACCCGTCAACCGTCGCCCGTCTGCCGTCCTACTTCGAGTACAACTCCACGACCAGCTGCTCCTGCGCTGCGATCGGGATGGAGGCGCGCTGCGGACGCTCCAGCATGCGGCCGCTGAACGAATCCTTGTCCACGGCGAGCCAGCTCGGGACCTGGCCGCGCGCGGCCTGCTCGAGCGCCGCCTGCACGCCCACGTTCTCGCGCGCCTGCTGGCGGACCCGGATCTCCTGGCCCGGCTGCACCTGGAACGACGGGATGTCCACCGTCTTGCCGTTGATCTCGACATGGCGGTGCACGATGAGCTGGCGCGCGGCCTTGCGGCTCGCGGCGAAGCCCATGCGGTACACCATGTTGTCGAGACGGCTCTCGAGCGCGGCCAGCAGGTTGTGGCCCGTGATGCCCGGCAGCGACGAGACCTTCTCGAACGTGTTGCGGAACTGCCGCTCGCTGACGCCATACATGCGCTTGATCTTCTGCTTTTCGCGGAGCTGCTTGGCGTATTCCGACACCTTGCGGCGGCGCGACGTATTCTGCCCGTGCTGGCCCGGCGGGTACGGCCGGCGCTCGACGGGGCACTTCTCGGTGAAGCACTTGGTGCCCTTGAGGAACAACTTGGTGCTTTCACGCCGGCACTGCCGGCAGCTGGGACCTGTATAGCGCATGGCCTAGACCCTCCGGCGCTTCGGCGGACGGCAGCCGTTGTGCGGAATCGGCGTGACGTCCTTGATCGACTTGACGGTGAGTCCGGCGGCGGCGAGCGCCTGGATCGCGGACTCGCGCCCCGACCCCGGCCCCTGCACGCGGACGTGCACCTTGCGCACGCCGGCGGTCAACGCCTCGCGCGCGCACTGCTCGGCGGCGACCGTCGCCGCGAACGGGGTGCTCTTCTTTGAGCCCTTGAACCCGGCCTTGCCGGCCGAGCCCCACGACACCGCGTTCCCGTGGGAATCGGTGATCGTGATGAGGGTGTTGTTGAACGTGGCGCTGATGTGGGCGACGCCCTCCGCCTCCACCACGCGCTTGGTCTTCTTTCCCGTAGCCATTACTTGGTCACCTTCTTCTTCCCGGCGATCGCGCGACGCGGACCCTTCTTGGTGCGCGCATTGGTGTGCGTCCGCTGGCCGCGGACCGGCAGCCCGCGACGGTGGCGGATGCCGCGATACGACCCGATGTCCATCAGGCGCTTGATGTTCATCGCGATCTCGGTGCGCAGGGCGCCCTCGACGCGGACGCTCTTTTCAATCTCCTGACGGAGCTTGTTGACGTCGGCGTCGCTGAGGTCCTTCACCCGGATGGCCGGGGAGACGCCCGCGGCCTCGAGAATGCGGCGCGCCACGGCGCGGCCGATGCCATAGATGTACGTCAGGCCGATGTCCACGCGCTTTTCGCGCGGCAGGTCGACGCCAGAAATTCGAGCCATAGTCGGTTAACCCTGCCGCTGCTTGTGCTTGGGATTGCGCTTGCAGATGATGCGAGTCACGCCGTCGCGCTTCACGACCTTGCAGTGCTCACAAATCGGCTTCACGCTGCTTCGAACTTTCACGCGAACTCCCGAAGGTGATTTTTGGGACAGACTGGAAGCATAACTAGTTGGGATGACGAATACAAGCTCCCCCCCTTGACTTTCTTTTGGTGCAGACGTGTACACGTTTGCCAGCATGTGGGTTCGGCGAAGTTTCGGGGAGTTGATTGAGGACTGGGAATTCGGATTGCGAATACGGATCACGACTGGGGATTGCGATTGGCGATGGATGCGACGAGAGCCGGTCTCCCGGGTGAGCCGGCTCTCCTTCGTGCGGCGAGGGGGGCGCATCGCACACCCCGCGCAGCGGTCAGCCGGCTTGCAGCTCCGCCTGCACCATCTGCATCGCGGCGACGGGATCGTCCGCCGCGGTCACGGTGCGCCCGATCACCACGTACGACGCCCCGGCGCGGGCAGCCTCGCGCGGCGTCATCACACGCGCCTGGTCGTGCGCGGGCGCGCCGCCCAGCCGGATGCCGGGGACGAGCGTGCGCAGCGCGTCGCCGTGCGCCGCGCGAACCATGGGCACCTCGGGGCCGGCGCACACAATGCCGTGCGCCCCAGCCGTCGCGGCGAGCCCGGCCAGCCGCAGCACCTCGGCGGCGACGCTCGCCGTGGGATGACCGCGCGACGCCTCGAGATCGGCCTGCGTCATGGACGTCAGCACCGTGACGGCGAGGATGCCGGTGGCGTCCCCGCCCCCCTCGACGGCGGCCGCCAGCATGGCGGCGCCACCCACGGCGTGCACCGTGAGCAGTTGCACCCCGAGCGCGGCGGCACTTTGCGCGGCGCCCCGCACGGTGTTGGGAATGTCGTGCAGCTTGAGGTCGAGGAAGACCTGCTTGCCCGCCCCGCGGAGCCACTCGACGACGCGAGGACCCTCGGCCGTATAAAGCTGGAGGCCGACCTTGTAGAAACCGGCGGCGGCGCCCAGTTGCTCCACGAGCGCTCGCGCAGCGGCCATCGTCGGAACATCCAAGGCGACTATCGCGGACGGTGGACGGTGGACGGTAGACGGTAGTGTCACGGCGTGGGCCACTCCAGCGTGCCGCGCAGAGCGTCGAGGCGCGAAACACCGTGCGTCGCACACCAGTTCGCGAGGTCACGTACGATGCGTTCGGCCGTGCGCGGGTCGGCCATGGAGGCGGTGCCGAGCGCCACGAGCGACGCGCCGGCCATGATGACCTGCAGCGCGTGGTCCGCGGTGCTCACCCCGCCGGTGCCGATGACGGGAACGTCAGGGAGTGCACGCGTCACGCGCCAGACGGCCAGCGCAGCCAGAGGGAGCAGCGCCGGCCCGCTCACGCCGCCGCTGCCGAAGCCGAGCACCGGCTTGCGCGTCGCCGTGTCCACCACGAGACCTGGCATGGTGTTGAAGAGCGTGAGGCCGGTGGCGCCGCCCTCGATCGCGGTGCGTGCGGTCGCCACCACGTCGGGGAGGGTTGGCGAGAGCTTCACGAAGAGGGGTTTCGAGGTCGCCGCCCGAGCGCGCGCGACGAGCGCGCGCAGCGCCTCGGGATCGGCGCCAAACTCGAGGCCGCCCTTCCTGGTGTTGGGGCAGCTGACATTCAGCTCGAAGCCGTGAAAGCCGGGTGCGGCATCGAGCCCCGCCACCACCTCGGCGAAATCCTCGATGGTGCGCCCGACGACGTTCACGAAGACGCGAGGGCGCGTGACGTGCGCGGCGATCCACGGCAGGGCGTCGGTGCGCACCGCGTCGAGCCCCGGGTTGGCAAGGCCGACGGCGTTGATCATCCCGCCGTCAAAGTCCCAGACGCGCGGCGCCGCATTGCCGTGCCGGGGTTCGGGGCTTACCGCCTTCGTGACGAAGCCGCCGAGTCGTTCGAGGTCCACGATGCCCGCAAGCTCGCGGCCGTACCCCGCCGTCCCCGATGCGAGCAGCACCGGGTTGGCGACGTCGAGCCCCGCGACGGTCGTTCGCAGCGCATCAGTCATGGAATGGCGCCCTGGGCGGGGGCCTTGGGGGCAGGTTTCTTCACGGGACGAGCGCGTCGGTTGGCGGCGGGTGCGTGCGGCGCGCGCAGCTTCGCGAGTGAATCGGCAAACTGCAGCGCCACGTCGGTCCACGCAACGCGCAGCGTCGCCTCGGAAACCGCCCACGCCGGCAGATCGGCCGGGCTTGCCCCGTCGAGCGCCGCGGCCCAGGGCGAGCGCGGGTAGCGCTCGCGCAAGCGGGCGTGCAACGCCGCGGCGGAGTCGGGTTCGAGAATGGCGGCGCTGAGCAGCGCGCGCGGCGCCATCAACGCCCCCTGCAGCTGCTGGTCAATGCGGCGGAACAGCTGGACCGCGAGCAGCGGCGCGCGCAGCGAATCGCGGGCGATCTCGGCGGCGAGGTAGAGCGACGCCCCCGACGGATCCTTGCGTGCCGCCAGCATCTCGAGCAGCAGGAGGTTGTCGTCGAGCCGCCGCTGGAGGGGCGAGGCGCGGCCGGACACGGCGCTGCGGCGCACGGCCGCCGAGACATCTTCGAGATGCGAGAGCGGCGCGAGCGAGAGGAGCGTGAGGCGCGCCGTGGCCTCGGCGTCGGCGACGCTGTCCACGGCAAGGCGGCGCGCGGCAATGAGGTGGGCCCGCGCCTCGGCATCCAGCCCGCCCGCGATCTGGAGGTCGGCCGCGAACATGTGCAGCGCGAGCTTGTCGGCCGCGGGCGTTCCGGCGGCGTGGTATCGCAGGACCAGCCGTTCGACGGCCGCTCGCTCGCCCGCCAGCCAGAGCGTGCGGAGCATCGGCGTCAGGTCGGGGCGGGCGTCGCCGCGCGCCGCGCGCAGCGTCAGCAGCGATTCAGCCACCGCGTATCGGCCGCCGGCCAGCGACGCCTGCGCCAGCTCCCACTGGGTGGCGCCGGCGTCGAGCGGACCGAGCACCCGGCGCGCGCGATCCGCGTCGCCGAGGGCGATGGCGGCGCGCGCCGCCCAGAGCGCCGCCACCGGGCGCAGCGTCGTCTGGCCCGACGCGGCCAGCGGCTCGAGTACGGACAGGGCCGTCACCGGATGCGCGTCGCGCACCTCACAGACGCCCTGGGCGACGACCAGCCATTCGCGGGCGGACGCGTCCTGGCCGGGCAGGGCGAGCGCCTCGGCAAGACGGGGGCGCGCCGACGGACAGTCGCCGGCAAGGGCGGCGCTGCGGCCGGCAATGGCGAGCGCCTCACGGCGCCAACGCGTGCGCGGGAAGCGCACCAGCACCGTCTCCGCCTTTGCGGCGGCGGCGGCGTAGCGCGCGATGGCCTCGCCTTCCCGGCCCTGCCGCGAGAGGCGCTCGCCTACCTTCAGTTCGGTCTTGGCGTTGTAGACGCCGTTGTAGTAGGCGCAGGCGGCGAGCGATGGCAGCAGGCAGAGGGCGGATGGCAGAATGGCGCGGCGGAGGTGACGACGCGCCGACGAGCGCCCGGCGAGCGCCGGGGTGCACCGCGCCGCGCTCACCGGCCGCCTCCGATGCCAATGCGCTGTTCGTAGCGGGCGAGATACTCCGACGCCGCATCGGCGATAGCCGTGGCGAGCGTGCGCTGGCCAGACTCGGAACTCATGAAGGCGGCGTCGGCGGGGTTCGTGCCGAAGCCGACCTCGACGAGCACGGCCGGCATGTACGCCTTCACCAGCACCACGAACCCCGCCTGCTTCACGCCGCGGCTCGGACCGGGGTGCACCCGGCGAAGGGCGTCCTGCACCATCTCGGCGAGGTCGTTGGACTCGCGGAGGTGCTCATTCTGCGCCATGTCGTTGATGATGAAGCCCAACGGATCATTCTTCGGGGCATCGGCCTCGGTTTCAAAGCGGACGACCTCGTTTTCCATCTGCGCCACGCGGCGCTCGTCCTCGGTCTTGGCCTCGGCGAGAAAATACGTCTCGAACCCGCGGGCCGCGTGCGGCTGCTTCCACTTGGGATTGGCCGCGTTGACATGGACCGAGATGAAGAGATCACCCTTGCTGCGATTCGCGATGCGGCCGCGGTCGTTAAGGGCGATCAGCGTATCGGTGCTGCGGGTCATCACCACGGCGTAGCCGCGCTGCTGCAGTTCCTGCTCGAGATGCCGCGCCACGCCGAGCGTGATGTCCTTTTCGCGCACGGTCGTGCGGTCGGGGTTCCACCCGCGCATACCGGGGTCGCGGCCGCCGTGCCCGGCATCCACGACGATGACGCGCCGGCGGGTGGGGCGGGCGGGCGCGGGCGGCGGCGCGGGCCCCTCACGCCCCGCGGCCGACGCGACAACCGGCGGGCGCCCTTGCGCCACAGCCTTGGCAGTCGCCCTAACAGCGACGAGCGGCGACAGCCGGCGCGCGACGGGGTCCCACTGCAGCCGCGCGCCGGCGCGCGGAGCGATATCGGCAAAGAACTGCACCGGCAGCTCGAGCCGGCCGTCCCGTTCGCGCGCCGCGGCCACCAGCGGATAGAGCCGGCCGTCAGAGAGCACGAACGGCACGCGGTCGGTCACCTCGAAGGCGACGCCGGCCAGGCTGACGAGGTACCGATGGTTGGGCAGGCGCTGCACGCGCCCGCCGAGTGCGCCAGCCGCGGCGGCGGCGGCGACAAATGAGGCCTGCGCGTCCGCGCGCACGGGAATGGAGGAGTCGCGCCCGCTCACGAGGATGCGCAGCGAATCCACCGGGCCGACAAGGGCGGCCGCGAGGAGGAGGGCCACCATCATCGGCTGCTCCGCAACGCCCGCGCAAGGTCGCGCTTGGCATCGCGCTCCTTCACGTCGGCGCGCTTGTCATGGAGCTTCTTGCCGCGCCCCACCGCAATCACCACCTTGGCGCGCCCGCGGCGGAAGTGCAGCTCGAGCGGGATGATGGTCAGCCCCTTGCGCTCCACGGAGCCGATGAGGCGGCGGATCTCACTCGAGTGCAGCAGCAGCTTGCGCGTGCGCGTGGCTTCATGGTTCCACGCCGTTCCCTGTTCATACGGGGCGATGTGCAGGTTGAGCAGCCACAGCTCGCCATCCTTCACGACGCCATAGGCGTCCACGAGGTTCGCCTTGCCATTGCGCAGCGACTTGACCTCGGTGCCCCGCAGCACGAGGCCGGCCTCGTACGTTTCGAGGATCTCGTAGTCATGGCGCGCACGCTTGTTGCGGGCGATGAGCTCGGAGTCGGCGGGTGGCTTGGACAAGGCGGGAGGTGCGGAAAGGAGGGCGATATTGGGAATCTACACCGTGGACGACAGAGGGTCCCGCGCGATCGGCGCGACTCCCCGGAGAAGGACGAATTGCGGGGGCCGAGGGTCTCCGACGCCTTGATTCGCCCCCTCGTCCCGGATACGTTTCGTCTCCCTGCCGAAGTGGTGGAATTGGTAGACGCGCTGCGTTCAGGGCGCAGTGGGCTTACGCCCGTCCGGGTTCGAGTCCCGGCTTCGGCATTGAGCGACAGAGAAACAACAGAGAGACAACAGAAAGACAACAGAGAAACAACAGAGGGCGGCGCTTTGGCGTCGCCCTTTGTCATTTCCGGCGGAGGCACCGGCGGCGGGCGGCCCTACGGCGCCGGCTTCAGTTCAGAGGGGCGCTTGTCTTCGGGAAGTTCGGGCGCGCCGCCGTACACCTCGCGCAGGGCATCGCCCGCCTCGGCGAGATAGGCGGCCATGAGCTCGATGGCGCGGGGCAGCGGCGAGCCCGCGGTGCGGGCGGAGTCGGAGGCGAAAGCCAGCAGCATGCGCCCCAGCTTGTCGTCCGAGCCAAGGGTGCCGCCGCGCGACTGCAGGGCCTCGCGATAGGTCGTGACCCGGTCATTGAACTGCCGCTCGGCGAGCGCACGCCGTTCGGGCGAGACGTGCGAATCGATGGCAAAGGCGGTGGCGATGGCCGTGGCGATGTCGGACGCGGTGCGATCGTCGAGGGCGTCGCGCTGCGCCGCGATCAGGCCCAGCGCACGGCGCGCATAGCGCAGCTCCCAGCGCGCATGATCCACGTCGCCGCCGGCGGCGGCGTCGGCGAGCCAGAGCACGTCGGCCTCGCGAGGCTCCGCGAAGAGGCGGGCGACGACGGCCTCCGCCTGATGGCGACGGCGGCGGTTGGCGAGCAGGGCGCCGATGAACGGAAGGCCGGGCATGTGGTTAATGCAGGACCGGGAGCCCCACGCGCTGGCGCACGAAGCGCTCCTCCTCCAGGAGGTCCGCGAGGTGGACGCCTTCGAGCACTTCGTCAATGCGCTGCTGCAGCATCTGCCAGACGGGCCGGATGGAGCAGTCGCGCGACATCCCGCAGCGCGCAGCGCTCACCGGATGCGCATCGCAACGCAGGCTGAAGGTCACCAGTTCCGACGCGGCGAGGATCTCACGCAGCGTGATCTCGCTCGCCGGCCGCGCCAGCGCATACCCGCCGCGCGAGCCGCGCGAACTGGTCACGATGCCGGCGCGGCGGAGGCGGAGGAGAATCTGCTCGGCGTAGTCGGGCGGCAGCTGTTCGCGCTCGGCGATCTCCCGCCCGCTGACCAGTCCCTCGTTGGCCCGCCGCGCGAGGTGCACCGCGCAGATGACGCCGTACTCGGCCCAGGTGGTGATGCGCATGAGATGAGAGTACCGATCGGATTCGACGTTTGCTAGTCGGGGCGGGTCATTCGGTCGAGGTCCAGCCGCGCCGCCAACTCGTCCGGCGGCAGCACCTGCTCGCGCGAGGCGAGCTCGCGGATGAGCACGCCCTCGGCGACCGACCGCTTGGCCAGCTCGGCGGCGCGGGCGTAGCCGATGACCGGCGCCAGCGCCGTGGCGAGCGCGGCCGACCGTTCCACCCAGTACGCCGCCTGGTCGGCGTCGGCCTCGATGCCGGTCACGCAGCGCTCGGCGAACGCCTGGAGCGCGTTGCCGAAGATCTGCAGCGAGAAGAGCGCGTTGTGCGCGATGACCGGCATCATCACGTTCAACTCGAGTTCGCCGCGTTCGGAGGCGGCGGCGACGGTGGCGTCATTGCCGATGACCTGCAGGCAGACCTGGTTCACCATTTCGGCAATGGACGGATTCACCTTCCCCGGCATGATGGACGAGCCGGGCTGCACGGCCGGGAGGTGGAGTTCGGCGAGGCCGGTGCGCGGCCCGCTCGCCATGAGGCGCACGTCGTCGGCGATCTTGGCGACGTCGGACGCGAAGGTGCGCAGCAGCGCGTGGAACGCCGCCACGTCGCCCATGGACTGCATGAGCTGGACGCGGTCGGTTCCCTCCCGCAGGTCGAGTGCGGTGTCGCGACGCAGCTGTTGCACCATCTGCCGGGCGTAGTCCGGCGGGGCGTTCACCCCCGTGCCGACCGCGGTGCCGCCGATGCCGAGGTCGCGCAGGTCGTCGAGCGCCCGGGCGAGCCGGGTGCGGGCGCGTGACACGGTGTGCGCGTAGGCCGCAAACTCCTGGCCGAGGCGAATCGGCATCGCGTCCTGCAGGTGCGTGCGCCCCGCCTTCACGATGCCGTCGAAGGCGCGGGCGCGGTCGGCGAGGGCGAGCTCAAACGCCGCCGCCTGCGCGTCGAAGCGCGGAAAAGCCTCGAGGAGCGCCAGGCGAATGGCGGTGGGGATCACGTCGTTCGTGGACTGCGCGCGATTGACGTGGTCGTTGGGATGCACCGGGGCGTACACGCCCCGCGCGGCGCCGAGCAGCTCGTTGGCGCGGTTGGCGAGCACCTCGTTGACGTTCATGTTGTGCGACGTCCCCGCCCCGGCCTGGTACGGGTCCACGACGAACTGGTCGCGGTGCGCGCCGCCCAGCACCTCGTCGGCCGCGCGCACGATGGCGCCGGCCCGCTCGGCGTCGAGTTCGCCGAGGGCCTGATTGACGAGGGCCGCCGCGCGCTTGATGCGCACGACGGCGTCAACGAATCCCGGCAGCGGACGCAGGCCGCTGATGGCGAAGTTGCGTCGCGCGCGTTCGGTCTGGATGCCCCAGAGCGCGTCGGCGGGCACCTCGAGGGTGCCCAGCGGGTCGCGTTCGATGCGCGTCGCGTCCGTCATCCCATCACGGCGCGACGGGGGTGGGAATGTCGAACGTCGAGATGAAGTCGAAGTAGCCGCCGCGCGCCACCGGCGCAACGTAGGTGCGGACGCGCGCCGCGCTCCACGTCCGGGTCCTCGCGCCGGCCCACGCCGCGATGTACCGGGCCGGGATGGAGTCGGCACCGTCGTCCTTGAATTGGCAGGTGATCTGCTCGTTCAGGGTGTCGGCGCTGAGCGCACCGTAGCGGAAGGCGAACGCGACCGTGCCATTGAGGTCCTGGCCGACATTCCACCGCAGGTCGAGCCGCGGCCCCACCGTCGGCGTGCCGAAATCCGCGATCGTGAGGGCTTCGGCCGTCTTCGCCTTGAAGGAGACGGCCGGATAGCCGCCGTCGCGCCCGGGAATGACGACGCTCACCGAGTCGCCGGGAACGTAGGGGACGCCCGCACCCTGCAAGCGGTACTGCACGTCATTGCCCACCGCGGCGGGAAAGAGCGAATCGGTGCGTCCCGGCAGCACTACCTGAATTGCGGAGCCCGCGCCGAGGGACGGGAAAATGTCTCCCAGCCCGACCGTCGCCCGGGAATATGTCTCCTGCCGGCACGAATCCCACGACGCGCTGGCGGTCGGGACGCCAAGGCCGCTCGCATTGTAGAATGTGCCCACCGGCGACGTCACGTAGCCCGCGCCTTTCTGCTGCGCCGCCAGCGTCACGAAGCCGAACGGCACCGCCGACACGGACGTGGACGCGTCGGTGCAGGCCACCGCAACGATGGCCGCCGCGACGAGCGCAAGGGGGAGAATTCGCCGGCGGGTCATGGGGCCTCTGGGGACGAGGAAGCGCGCCCTACAGCGGCGCGCGCCAGCAGGACAAGCAACACCGCCATCGCGAGCATGGCAAGACCGAGCAGCGCCACCGACCCGGCATGCAGCACACCGAACAGCGCGCGCCGTGGATCGGCGGGCGCCAACTGGTCAATCGGCACCACGGCGGCGGCGCGCAGCGCGGCGATGCGCGGATTCACGACCCAGAACGCGGCGGCCGCGGCGAGGGCGGAAGCGACGCTGACGGACTTCGCGAGCGCCGAGCGTCGCATCGCCGGCGCGATGGCGTGCACGAGGACGGGGACGATCAGGGCGCCGAGGAAGACGACCGGGAGGACGCGCCCCACCATTTCACCGGCCAAAGCGCTTGTCGGGAGCACGGCGAATGCGCCCGGCGCGACGACGGCAACCGCCAGCAGCGCCGCCCCGAGCCAGAGCGCGACAATCACGAGCGCCGAGAGGGTGCGCATCATCGGGAGAGCGGGCGCGCCGCTCCGGTCAGGAATGGATTGGTGCGGTTCTCCTCGCCAATTGTCGTGGCGGGGCCGTGCCCAGGATAGACGACGGTCTCCGACGGCAGCGCCGAGAAACGTTCGAGCGATCGGACGAGGGCGCGCGAATCGCTGAGCGGCAGGTCGGTGCGGCCGATGGAGCCGGCGAACAGGCAGTCGCCGCCGAACACGCCCCCTTCGCCGACAAAGGCCACGTGCCCCGGCGCATGACCGGGCACGTGAATCACCCGGAAAGACAGCGCGCCAACGCGCAGCACGTCGCCCTCAGCGAGGTCGTGGTCGGGCGGCGGTGGCGGCCCCATCTGGATTCCGTACAGCCTCCCCTGAGCCGGCGCATGGTCGTAGAGCGGCCGGTCGGCGGGATGCAGGTAGACGGGCACGCCAAAACGCCGCTTGACATCCGCCACCGCGCCCACGTGATCCACGTGGGCGTGGGTGATCCAGACGGCGCGCAACGTGAACCCGCCCTCTTCCACTGCCGCGATGAGTCGCGCCCCCTCGTCACCGGGATCCACGAGCACCGCCTCGCGCGATGCCTCGTCGGCGACGAGGTAGGTGTTCTCCTGGAAGGGGCCGACCGTCAGGGCGCGGACGAGCATCAGCGCGTCAACATGGGAATGGGCGCGGGCATGGCCTGCCCCGTCCGGCGTGCGGTGAGGAACTTCTCGACGGCGATGGCGGCGGTGGTCGCGTCACCGACGGCGGTGGTCACCTGGCGCGTGAGCTGCACGCGCACATCGCCGGCGGCGAAAAGTCCCTCGATGGACGTCATCATGTTGGCGTCGGTGAGGATATACCCCGCGCTGTCATGCTCGAAGTGGCCGTCAATGACGCCGGTGTTGGGCCGGAAGCCGACGAAGACGAAGCAGCCCGTCGCCACGAGGTCGCGCACCTCGCCGGTCTTGACGCTCCGGATCTTCGCGTGCGTCATCAGCCCCTGGGCGTCGCCGTGGATGGACTCCACCACGGTGTCGAGGATGGGTTCGATCTTCGGGTTCGCGAGCGCGTGTTTCTGCACAATCTTCGAGGCGCGGAATTCGTCGCGGCGGTGCACGAGGTAAACCTTGCTGGCGTAGCGCGTGAGGAAGTCCGCCTCCTCGAGCGCGGCGTCGCCGCCGCCGACCACCATGATGGTGTGTCCCTTGTAGAAGGCGCCGTCGCAGATGGCGCAGTAGCTCACGCCGCGTCCGGCATACTCCAGTTCGCCGGGGACGCCGAGCTTCACCGGCGTGCCGCCCGCCGTGACAATCACCGCCGGCGCGTGGTAGAGGTCGCCGCCCTCGGTGGAGACGAGGAACGAGCCATCGGCCTGCCTGGTCACCTTCTCGACGCGGACGAAGGTCTGGAGCTCCATGCCGAACTTCACGGCATGCGACTGGAACTTCTCGGCGAGTTCGGAGCCGAGGATGTGCTCGAAGCCGAGGTAGTCCTCGATGACTTCGGTGTTGAGCAGTTCGCCGCCCGGGAGCCCCTGCTCGAGGACGGCGGTCTTCAGCATGGAGCGGCCCGTGTACATGCCCGCGCAGAGGCCGGCTGGCCCGGCGCCAATGATGATCACTTCGTATTCGTGCGTTGCCACGATTCCTTCCAAGTTGGTGAACGGGGGCCGCGACGCGGCCCCACGGCTCCTCTAAAGATCAACTGGGCCGCAAGGGGGCAGGAAGGGGCCGCGCCGGATCGCCTGCCGCACGTCGGGGTGCCGCCCGTCAGCGCAGGTGCCGCCCACCGTCCACAAAGAGGACGTGTCCGGTGACGTATGGCGCCGACGCCAGGTAGACCACGGCCTGCGCGACATCGTCGGGGGTGCCCAGCCGCTGGAGGGGCGTGGACTCCTCGAACCGGCGGCGCGCCGCGTCGGGCCAGCCGTCGGGCGGCAGCACCGCACCCGGCGCGACGGCGTTGACGCGCACGCGCGGCGCGAGTTGCACCGCCAGCTGCCGCGTGATGGTCTCGAGCGCACCCTTGCTCGCCGCATGCGGCACCAGCATCGGCCACGACTCATGCGCGAGGTGGTCGGCGATGTTGACGATTGCGCCGCCGCGCTCGCCCATGGCGCGCGCCGCCGCGAGCGCGAGGAAGAACGGGGCGCGCGTGTTGATGGCGAAGGTCTCGTCCCACTCGGCCGGCGTCACCTGGTCGAGCGCGAGGCGGCGCATCACGGCGGCCGAGTTCACCAGCACATCGAGCGCGCCGAAGTGCGCCGCGACCTCGTGGATGAGGCGCGCCGGCGTGTCGGGGAGGCCGAGGTCGCCAGCGAAGGTTGCCGTCTCCGCGCCAAGGCCACGCAGCGCCGAGGCGGTACGGCGCGCGCCGTCCACGGACGCATGATGGTGCACGGCGACGCGCATGCCCTCGGCGCCGAGCGCGAGGGCGATGGCCTGCCCCACGCGCTGGCCCGCGCCCGTCACCAATGCGACGCGGCCGGCGAGCGCGCTCATGACTCGCGCACCGGCACGGCGCGGCGGCGCATGTCCAGCCGCTCCTCGTGGCGGTCCAGCCACTCCGAGGGCAGCTGCACCGCGCCCAGCATGCGCGGTCCGTTCATGGCCCCGTGCCAGTCGGAGCCGCCGCTCGGCACGAGGTGGTAGAACTCGACGAGCGCCCCAATGCGCGCCTGATCGGACGCGGCGTGCCCTGGGTGCCGCACCTCGGCGCCGTCAATGCCGGCGGCGACCAAGCGCTCGAAGCGGGCGCGGCGGCCGTCGTCGCCCGGGTGCGCCCAGACGGCCAGCCCGCCCGCCCGATGGATCAGCGACACACCCTCCGCGACCTCGAGCCGCGGCTTCTCGACGAAGGCGGGCCGCCCCGCTCCGAGCCACTTGTCGAACGCCTCACGAAGGTCGGTGACCCACCCACCGGCCACGAGGGCCCGTGCCACGTGGGGGCGCCCGAGCGCGCCGCCGGCGGCCTCGGCGAGCACCGCGTCGAGCGTCACGGGAACGCCGAGCGCGTTCAACGTGGCCACCATCGCCTCCGCCCGCGCCGCGCGGCCGGCGCGGAATTCGGCGAGCGCGTCGGCAATCGCGCCGACGTCGGCGAGGTGCAGGCCGAGCAGGTGCACCTCTTCCTTGCCGTCCATGACGCTGAGTTCCACGCCCGGCACGACGCGCACGCCGAGCGGCGCGGCGGCGGCCACGGCCTCGGCGACGCCGTCCACCGTGTCGTGATCGGTGAGCGCGACGACCGTCAGTCCGGCGCGCGCCGCCGTCTCGACGAAGAGCGTCGGCGACGCCGTGCCGTCGGAGGCCGTGCTGTGCGCGTGCAGGTCAATGCGCATCGCGCCGCCCGCCGGAGTGGCCAGGGGGGCGGTCACGACCGCGAGGTTGAGAACGTGAGGTGGCGAGCGGCGGTCACGTGGTCAAATCCACCTGCTGGTAGATGCGGGCCGGATCGAGCATCGGCTCGGGGGCGCCGGCGTGCGCGGCCTTCAGGGTTTCCGCATCGCGCGCTTCGGCGAACTCGATGAAGGCGCCCGACAGGGCCGCCTCCTCGAACAGCCAGAACTGGCACCCCGCCGCCGTGTAGTGCGCCTCGCGGGCCCGGGCGCGCGCGAAGAACTTCGCCCGGTCGCCGGGCGGGACGACGGTGCGTTGCATGCTCAGCGCGCGCGGCATGGGACGGGGGGCGAGGGCGGGAGGTGACGGGTCCGGCTTGATCAGAACCCTTGGTCCGGGATGGTCTCGAGCGTCTTGCGCAGGTCGGCCATGAACCGGTCCGCGTCGGCGCCGTCCACCACCTTGTGGTCGAACGAGAACGAGAAATAGGCGCACGTCCGGATGGCGATGGTGTCCTCGCCGTCGGGACCCGTGACGACCTTCGGGCGCTTCTCGATCGCGCCGAGCCCGAGGATCGCCGTCGTGCCGACCGGGATGATGGGCGTGCCGAAGACCGACCCGAAGACGCCGTAATTGCTGATCGTGAAAGTGGCGTCCTGCACCTCGGCAGGGTTGAGCCGCTTGGTGCGTGCGCGCAGCGCGAGATCGTTGGACGCCTTGGTGAGCCCGGAGAGCGAGAGATCTTCGGCGTTCCTGATGACCGGTACGATGAGCCCGGTGGGCTCGAGCGCCACCGCGACGCCGATATTGTAGCGCTTGCGGTAGATGATGTCGGTGCCGTTCACCACCGCATTCATGATCGGGTGCCGCTTCAGGGTCGCGACCACCGCGTGCATGATGAACGGCAGGAAGGTGAGCTTCTGGCCGGTGGCGGCCTCGAACTCCGCGCGCATCCGGCTGCGCACGCGGGCGAGGCGCGTGAGATCCACCTCGTGGACGGTGGTGACATGCGTGGCCACGCGGATGGCCAGCGCCATGTGCTCGGAGGTGAGCCGGCGGATCTTGCTCATCGGCTCCACGACATCGCCGGGCCACGGCGTGGCGGCGGGGGCGGCCGCATGATCGGCGGCGACGAGCATCATGGGCGCGATGGCCGGCGCGGCAGGTGCCATGTGCGCCGCAGGTGCGCCGCCGTTGTCGAGGAAGGCCTGCAGGTCTTTCCTGGTCACGCGTCCGGCGATGCCGCTTCCGGCGAGCGCGGCAATTTCCACGCCGTGCTCGGCGGCCATGCGACGAACCAGCGGCGACGAGCGCGTGCGGACGCGCTCCTCAAAGGAGTGCGGCATTGCGGGACGCACGGCCGGCGCGGCCGGCGCGGTGGGCGTGCGAGGTGCCGGGCTGGCCGCCGGCACAGGGGTCGCCGAGGGCGCTGCGGGCACGGGCGCCGCCGGCGCCGCAGCGGCCGGCGCGGTGGACGCTCCCTTCTCCGTCTCGATGCGGGCGACGACCGTCTGCAC
>JAJZRK010000053.1 GCA_021802745.1 bacterium | reverse complement strand
CCGATCTAGAGCGCCGCAACTGGACCAGTAGTCCACGCGCAGGATGTACTCGCCGTGCGGCACGATGATGCCGTCGCCCCAGAAGATGTTCTCGGCGCGCGGCCCGTCGCTGCCGCACCCCGCGTTGGAGTCGAGGTCGAGCTGGCCGCCCGACGGCGAATTGCGCGAGGCGTAGTAGATTTCCTTGCCCGTCGGGTCTATCAGGTGCAGGTCCACGTCGGCCTTGGTATCCCACGTGACATTCGTCTGGATCTCGCCCGTGCCGACGAAGATCACGCCGAGGTCCTGCGACTGGTACGGCCCGGTGACACTCGCGCCGCCGCCGGCCATCCGCAGCGTGAAGACCGTCTTGGGCATTTCCACGGCGATGACCAGCAGCACCGTGACGCTGTTGACCGGCGTGCCGAGGGCGAGTTCCCAGTGGTCGCTGTTGCCAGGCACATCAAAGACGACACGGTTGAATGGCGTGGCCGACGTGACCGTCGTCTGCACCGTGCCGCCGCGCAGCACCTGATTGGGCAGGACGGCGCTGACGGCGGCGCCGCTGCCGGCCGCCGGCGCGGCGCTGTTGACGAGCGTCGCCGTGCGAGTCCCGTCGAGCGTCTGCACAAGCGAGATGAACCGCTTCACCGATTCCTCCGGCGCCGCGGTCGTCTGCTTCCAGTCAATGCAACTGCCGCTCGCCAGCGCCAACAGCGCCACCAGCGTCAGCCGCACCGCGCCTTCCACGCTCTTTGCTCGCATCGGACGTTCCTCCCTACTGCTCCGTCAGCCGCACCTTGGCGGCATCAATGAGACGCGTACCGCTCCCGGCTGGCACGTCGGTCCAGATGATGGCTGCCTTGCCCTGCACTGTGGTGGCGGCAATCTCCACCACCCGCCCCTTCCCTTCATAGTGCTTCCGGTCCGGACTCCCGCTGCCGGCGCCGCCAAAGCGGCGCTGCGCCGCGCGCTGCGCCGCATCGCGGAACTCGCCGGCATCAATCGGTGAGTCCCAGACGGTCACCCACACGATGCCCGCCCCGCCCGGCAAGCTGGCGACGACATACCGATCACCGCCCCAGCCCTCGGCCGAGCGAGCCGACGTGCCCAGGTCCTGCAAGCCCTGGAACAGGAACAGGCGCGTCTCAAACTCCCCGAGGTCGTTCTCGTACACCTTGGTCCCCGTGAGCAGCGGCGGCAGTTCGACCTTCACCGGCCGCTCCCCCGCGAGGTACTTCTCGAAGTGCAGCACCTGCTCCGTGCTGACGGGCAGCGGCTGCCACGGCGGCCGCCCCGTCTTCGCTTCCTTGAACCGCCGGATGAACTCCGCCCCGCTCAGGTACGGAAAGAGGAGCGTCTCCTGCAGCAGCATCGGCGCGCTGGCAAAGACCGGCATCGCCGTCTGGTTCTCACGAATCATCTCGCGCACCCGGTCCCATCCCCCGGGCATGCGCACACCCAGGTCGCCGCCGAGCATCGCGGACATCTGCTCGTACGTCGCCTGGCCCTCCATGACGGCCTGCGCCGCGGTCAGCCGGTCGTTGTCGTCCCGCTGCTTCTGCAGCGAGTCGAGGTTGAAGTACTGGTCCTGCAGGGCATGCACCAGCTCGTGCGCAACGGTCACCTCCACCAGCGCAGCGCGGCCGGCCGAGGTGTCACGCACCACATACAGGACTTTCGCCGCGGGGTCGTAGTAACCGATGACCTGTTCCCCGAGCAGGCGGAGCATGAACCGGCGGAGGTCCATGGTGTCGGGAAGGAACCCGAGCAGCTTGTAGGCGCGGGCCGCCCCTTCGAGCTCGAGGGCGGGGAGGTTCTCATTGAATTCCTTCTCGAGGAAGGCGCGCACCTCTTCCGTGCTCCGCGGCTCCACCGTGGGCGGCGTCTTGAACTTGAGCCCGGTGGCCTTCTCGACCTGCGGCGCGTACTTGCCGACGATCTTGCCGTACGGACCGCTGTACGTCACCGCCGCCTTGTCACCGCACGCCGCCAGAACGGTCAGCGCCGCGATGCACGGGACGGCCGCGCGACGGGGGTTGAATCGCATTTCGCCTCTCTATGGTTGGCGCGGCAGGTCACCGCGGCTCAGCCGAGCATTCGCCCCACGTACCAGGTGAGCAGGGCATTTCCGAAAAGCAACGTGACGACCGCCGCGGGCGCAAGGAAGACGCCGAAGGGGACAAGCGGCAGGGTGAACTCGGCGCCGGCCCGGCGTGCACGCCACCAGCCGACGGGGTAGACGACCAGCAGGAAGATCCCCGCGGCCAGCGCCGCACCGACGAAGATGCAGAGCAGGGCGCGCGTGGGGCCGAGCAGCGCGCCGGCAAACGCCATGAGCGTCGCGTCGCCGTAGCCCATCGCTTCCTTCTTCAGGGCCACCTCGCCGAGCCAGCCGACGATGGTGATGGCTCCCGCGCCGACGCACGCGCCAAGAATCGCGTCCCACGGCCCCGCAAAGGGGAGCTGTTCGCCAGAGAACGCGCCAAGCACGGCGCCCCCACCGGCGATCGCGAGCCCGCTCAGCGTGAATCCGTCGGGAATCAGGTAACTCTGCGCGTCGGTGACGGCGATGCCGAGCAGGATGGTGGCCACCAGCGCAAGCCGAACCGCCACCGCTGTGGGCCCCAGCAACCAGAGAGCGCCAATCCACATCAGTGCCGTCGTCGCTTCGACGAGCGGATACTGCCAGCTGATGGGCTGGCCGCACGTGCGGCACCTGGCCCGCAGGATCAGCCAGCTCACCACCGGAATGTTGTCGTACCAGGCAATGGCGCCCCCGCAGCCGGGGCATCGCGAGCGCGGGTGCACCACCGACTCGTCCTTGGGCCACCGCGCGATGCACACGTTCAGGAACGACCCGAAGATGGCGCCAAGGGCGCCAAAGACAGGGGCGTAAACGGCAAACCAGGAGGTGGAACTCACGGGCGGGGAGGGGTGCGGGGTGCGGGGGATTCGATGACGGGCGGAGTGAAACGCGGCGTGCGGGACTGCTTCGCTTACGGGCGTAGGGCGTAGAGGGTAATGCCGGCGGCGACCGCGACGTTCAGGGACTCGACGTGCGGCGACATGGGCAACGAGACGACGGTCGAACAGCGCGCGCGCAACGCATCGGAGAGTCCGGCCCCCTCGTTGCCGACGGCGATCGCCAGCCAGGCGGGCGGCGTGGCGGCGTCCACCGGCGTTCCGTCCGCGGCCGTGCCCCAGAGCACGATGCCGTGCTCGTCGAGGTACGCCAACAGGTCGCCGGCAGGGGCCTCGATCGCAGGCAGCCGGAAGTGCGCGCCAACCGCGCTGCGCACCACCTTGGCGTTCCACACATCCACCGTCCCCGGCAGCGCCACCACCGCCGTGGCGTCGAGTGCCGCCGCGGTGCGCAGCAGGGTGCCCACATTGCCGGGGTCCTGGATGCCGTCGAGCACCAAGAGTCGCATGGCGTCGCGGGGCACGAGCGCGCCAAGTGTCTGCTGCGGCTGCCGTGCGATGGCGATGATGCCCTGCGGGTGCTCCGTATCGGCCGCCGACTCGAACTCGGCGTCCGTCACGGCGAAGACCGGCACGCCGCGCGCCTCGAAGGCGCGAACGACCATGCCGGCGCGCATGTCGTTCGCGGCACGCTCGGTGAAGAGCGCCGCCTCGATCGTCAGGGGCGACCGCGCCAGTTCCTCGACCGTCCGCACCCCTTCGGCGACGAACAGGCCGTTGCGTTCGCGTGCCTTCCGGCGCTTCAGATCCCTTGCCGCTGTGAGCCATTTCACCGCTAAATTGTCTCCATGAGCCATCGCGTCTGTCACACCATTCCGCTTGCCGTGTCCTTGCTCGTGCTTGGCACCTCGGCCTGCGCCGTCTCGACCCAGCAGGAGGTCGAGATTGGGACGAGCTACGCCTCGCAGATCGCAAAGGAACTGCCGTTGATCCAGGATCCGGCAATCAACAGCTACATCACGGCCCTCGGCGATTCCCTGGCCCGCGTCGCCGACCAGCGAAATCTCGACTGGCACTTCCACGTTGTCGATAGCCGCGAGGTAAATGCCTTTGCCATCCCGGGCGGCTACATCTACGTCAACCGGGGGCTGATCGAGCGCGCCACGAACATGTCGCAGGTGGCCGGCGTCCTTGGCCACGAGATCGGGCACGTGACCCGGCGGCACAGCGTGAAGCAGATGCAGAAGGCGCAGGGCACCAATATCGGGGCCACCCTGCTCTGCACGCTCACCTCGGCGTGCAACTCGGGGCTCTCGCAGGCCGCCCTGCAGGTCGGCGCCAGTGCGGCGTTCGCGAAGTTCAGCCGCACCGACGAGGCCGAAGCCGACGTCGAGGGCGTGCGCTACGTCATCAAGGCCGGCATTGACCCGAACGGC
Organism: bacterium; assembly: GCA_021802745.1. The sequence goes on along the minus strand of JAJZRK010000053.1, from coordinate 12,368 downwards.
ATACCGGAGATGTTCGAAATCCTCGAGAAGGAACGGAAGACAGCGCCGACCGAGGTGGACAAGTGGTTCGCGTCGCACCCCATGGAGGAGTCGCGCATCGCCGAGACCAAGGCCCTGATCGCGAAGTACCCCGCGTCAGAGCTGAAGGGCCTGACGAGGGACACGAAGGAGTTCCAGACGTTCAAGCGGCGGGTGATGAGTTTGCCGGAACCGAAGAAGATGTGAGATGTGAGATGAGAGATGAGAGATGAGAGATGTGAGATGCGAGATCTGGGAGGTGAGATGCGAAGCTGGTGCCTGCATTCCGCGTCCGATATCCCACATCCCACCTCTCACATCTCACATCTCACATCTCACATCTCTCATCTCTCATCTCACATCTCTCATCTCACATCTCTCATCTCACATCTCTCATCTCAGATCGCCCTTACAAACTCCGTCACCAGCCCGCAGAACTTCTCCCCCGCCGCCTCCGCCGCGCGCATGACGTCGGCGTGGCTCAGCTTCTCCGGCGACAGGCCGGCGGCGGGATTCGAGATGAGCGACACGCCGACGACCTCGAGGCCCAGCGCGTTCGCGAGGATCACCTCGGAGACGGTGCTCATGCCGGTCGCGTCGGCGCCGAGCTTCTCGAGCATCTTCACTTCGGAGATCGTCTCGTAGGTCGGGCCGAGGAGCCCAACGTACACGCCGGACTGCAGCGTCAGGTGCAGGCGCTTGGCGGCGTCGCGCAGCAACGTCTTCAGGCGCGGCGAGTACGGGGCGCTCATGTCCGGGAAGCGCACGTCGGTCGGCTCCACCGGGCCGGCGAGCGGGTTGGCGAACTGCATGTTGATGTGATCCTCGATCAGCATCAGGTCGCCGGCGCTGAAGCTGCGGTTGATTCCGCCCGCTGCGTTCGACACGAACAGCGCCTTGGCGCCGAGTGCGTGCATGACGCGCACGGGGAATGCGCTCACCTGCGGCGAGTGTCCTTCGTACATGTGGAACCGGCCAGCGAGCGCGATCACCTCGCGGCCGCCCAGCGTGCCGGCGATGAGCTGACCCTTGTGCCCCACCACGTGCGTGGCGTGAAAGCCCGGGATCTCGCCGTACGGCAGTCGCCGCGCATTCTCGATGCGGTCGGCGAGGCCGCCGAGGCCAGACCCGAGGATGATGGCGCAGGCGGGCGCATCCACACCAAGCCGGGCGCGCACGACGCCGGCCGCCTCACGGGCGGCGGCCGCGCCGTGGGACCTCGGCGCTTGATCGGTCATTTCCTCACCTCGGCGAGCAGGGCCGCGATGTCGCGGTCCACCGTGGCCATCAGGGCGCGCCGCTCGTGTTCGTGCAGGAAGGCGCTGGTGAATCCATTGCGCGCAACGGTGCACAGCTCCTCGAAGCTGAAGCCGAGGTGCCGCGCCGCCTGCTGGTACTCGTCCACCAGCGTCACGCCGCTCATCAGGCGGTTGTCGGTGCTGAGGGTGACGTTGAGGCCGCGGTCGAAGTAGGCGCGCAGCGGGTGCGCGTCAATGGACGACGCGGCGTGCGTTTGCACGTTGCTCGTCAGGCAGCATTCGATGCTGATCTGGCGATCGGCCACGTACTGGGTGAGCGACGCGTCCTCGATGAGCCGCGTGCCGTGGCCAATGCGGCAGGCGCACAGGCCGTGCACCGCGGCGCGCACCGAGTCGGGCCCGTCACCCTCGCCGGCGTGGCACGTGCACGGCAGGTCATGCTCGCGCGCGTAGTCGAAGGCGTCCTTGTGCCGCGCGGCCGGATTGCCGGCCTCGCCGCCCGCCAGGTCGAAGCCCACGACGCCGCGCTCCCGGAAGGCGACGGCCAGCTTGGCGAGCTCGAGCGACACTTCGGGCGCCATGTTGCGGATGGCGCACACGATGACGCGCCCGACGATGCCGTATTCCTGCTGCGCCCGGGCGAGGCCGCGCAGCGGCGCCTCGACGGCCTCCTCGAGCGACAGCCCGCCGCGCACGTTGAGCACCGGCGCGTAGCGCGTCTCGAGATAGCGCACGCCCTCGCGCGCCGCATCCTCGGCCAGCTCGTAGGTGATGCGCTCCAGCGCCTCGCCCGTCTGCATCACGGACAGCGTGACGGAGAACCGTTCGAGGTAGTCCTCGAGGTTCTCGGCGTCATCCACGAGCATGTAGCGCGCAAGCTGCTCCGCATCGTCGGCGGGCATCGGCTTGTCGTACTCGGCGGCCAGCTCGAGCAGGGTGGAGGGGCGCACGCTGCCGTCGAGGTGGCAGTGCAGCTCCGTCTTCGGGAGGCGGCGCAGCAGGTCCGACGTGGCGACGGTCACTCGGCGTCCCCGGGTCGGCCGGCGCGCGCGGAGACGAGGCGGAAGATGGCGCCGCCGAAGACCGGCGCCGTCGCCGCCACCGGAAGCCCGCGACTGTCGGTGACACCGCGCGTCCCCGCGGCCAGCGCCGTCCCTTCCGCGGGGTCATAGGCGCGCACCGCGTCGAGCACGGTGGCGCCGGGCGGCACCTGGACGACGCGGGCGTTCACAAAGACGGTCAGGGGTTCGGTCATGGACTGATGAAGGTGAGGCGCGGCGTCTCGTCCGGGGAAATGACCCCACCGGGCATCGTGCGCACGTAGGCGATGAGGGCGTCGAGGTCCTGGATGTTGAGCGGTTCCACGCGGCGCGCGGCGTCCCCGAGTCCGAGTCCGTCGCCGCCGGTGAGCATGAAATCGCTGAGCACCAGCGTGTACTCGCGCGCGTCGTCGAGCGGCTGCCCGTTGGTGAGCCGCGCCTCCACGAGGCGCCGGCCGGCCGGCAGCGACGAGTTCCAGGTGAGCGTGACGCCGCTCACGTGGACGCGGGGCGCGCGCTGGCCACTGTACATCTTCTCGAAGTAGGCGCGCAGCGCATCGCCGCGCGCGGTGACGCGGTAGAGCACGTTGCCGAACGGCTGCACCTCGAAGAGCGCGCCGTAGGTGACGGGGCCCGCCTGGAGGTCGGCGCGTATGCCGCCGTTGTTCATCACGGCAACATCGGCTTTCCCCGCCGCGCGCTGGGCGTCGGCGATGAGATGGCCGAGCGCATACTCCTCGCCGCGACGCAGCATCGGCGCGCGCAGTTCGCCGATGCGCTGGTTCACCCGCGCCGCGAGCGACGCGGTCGCGTCGCGCACGACCTTCGCGATGTCCGAGTCCGCCGGAATCGTGTCGGTGCCGACGTTCCGCACCCAGCCATGCGCGCGGCCGGCCACCTGCCCGTCCGGGCCGAGCGGCAGGTCGAGCACGGCGATTGCCGCGCCGCTCGAGCGCGCCTGCACCACCGGAATGCCGTTCATCTCGGTGTTGAGCAGCGAGTGCGTGTGCCCGCTGACAATGGCGTCCACCTTCTCGGTGATCCCCTGTGCCAGCTTCACCACCTCGCCGCGGCACGCGGGCGCGCCCCCGCGCGAGTCACAGAAGCCGCCGTCGTGCGCCACCGCGATCACGACGGTCGCGCCCCGCGCGCGCAGCGCGCGGGCCCGCTCGTTGATCACGGGCGCCGGCAGCGCGAAGCGCAGGTCGGCCACGTTCGACGCCATCGTCACCTGCGGCGTGAGCTCCGACGCCACGCCCACGATGCCGATGCGCACGCCGCCCCGCACCACGATGGTGTCGCTGCGGATCCACGGCACGCGCCGCCCGTCGGCGTAGGTGACGTTGGCGCCGAGCACCGCGTGGTGCAGGTCGCGCATCCGCGCGCGCAGGGTGTCCTGCCCCCAGTCGAAGTCGTGGTTGCCCAGTGCGCCGGCGGCAAAGCCGAGTGCGTTGTAGAACTGCACCACCGGCCGGCCGAACGCGAGATTCGACGCGGCCGTCCCCTGGAACATGTCGCCGCCGTCCAGCAGCACGGTGACGCAGGTGTCGCCGCATTCCTTTTGCGCACTGCGAATCGCATGCGCCACCTGCGCCGCGCCGCCGCGATTGCCCTGGTTGCCGTCGGGGCGCGGCTCGAGCGCGCCGTGAAAGTCATTGATGCTGATCACGCGAAGCATCGTGGGGCGCGTCGGCGTGCCGCGCGAGCCGGCGGCCGCGGGCGTCGGCGACGCGGGCGCCGCGGGCACGGGCGCGCTCCGCGGCGTTTGTCCCTCCCGCGCGTGCACGGCACGGTAGGCCGCGTCCGCGTACGCCGGCGGTTCAATGCGCCAGTGGCGATCGGCAAAGTCGCTCGGCGAGAGTGTCCTGCGGCGTTCGACTTCGGCAATCAGCAGGTCGCGGATTTCCACCTGCGTGTCGCGCAGCACGCGAGCGCCGCGCAGCATGCCATAGCCGCCACCGCCGCCCGCGCGGTAGTTGTTCACCGCGAGCGTGAACGAATCGGCGGGCGCCACCGCCCGTCCCTTGACGCGCAACCCGGTGATGCGATCACCAACCGGGCGCGAGAGGTCGATGACGTACTCCGCGCCACCGACGATGTCGAAGTTGAAGCCCGGAATGTCGGGATCGGTGCTCACCGACGGCTCGGCGCCGGCGCGCACCAGGAAGTAGCGGGCGCTCTGCTCGAGGTACGCGCGCAGGGCGGCGCCGCTGATCTTCACCAGTTGCAGCGTGTTCTCGTAGGGGTAGAGCCGTGCGAGCTGCGCGACGGTAATCTGGTCGGGACCAAGCGTCGCGCCGAGGTCGAAGGCCGCGGTGGAGGACAGATCGGCGTTGAAGACACGCCGTTCGACGTCGAGCACGAAGTTCACGAGCGGCGTGGCGTGCGTGCGCGCCGAGTCGGAGCGCCACGCGGCACCCGTCGTGCCGATGGCACGGTTGGTCTGGGCGCGGGCCGCTTGGTGCGCCGAGGCGACCGCCGCGACCACCGCCGGCGACTCCTCGTGCCCGCGAGCGCGGATGACCTGGCCGCGCTTCTCAGTCACACTCCACGACGTGCCGCGATTCTGCATGCGGATGGTCGCGATGCCCAGGCTCCCCGCCCACTGCCGCGGCTGCATGAGCATCACGCCGTTGATGATCGTGTCGGCCACCTCGCGGTGCGAATGGCCGAAGACGATGAGGTCAATGCCGGCCACCTGACGCGCCACCTCGGCGGCCACGTTCTCGCCGCCGCTCCCCGTCGTGTCGTAGCTGCTCGCGCCGCCGAGTCCGGTGTGCAGCACCGCCACGACGAGTTCGGCACCGGCCGCGCGCACCGAGTCCACGGCGACGCGCACCGCCGGAATGATGTCGGTGACGGTCATGCGGCCGCGCAGGTTGCCGCGGTCCCAGATGTTGGCGCCCGGATTGGTGGCCCCGACGATGCCGACCTTGATGCCGGCACGCTCGATGAGCGTGAAGGCCGGAAAGGCCCGCGCGCCGTCCGGCCGCCGCGCGTTCGCCGCGAGGAACGGGAATCGCGCCTGCGCCACCGCCTGCTCGAGAAACGGCACGCCGTAGTTGAACTCGTGGTTGCCGACCGCGGCCGCGTCGTAGTGCATCGCGTTCATGGCGGCCATCACCGGGCTCGGCGACGCCGGGGTTCGCGACGCCACGAAGGTCATCGGGTTCCCCTGCAGGAGGTCGCCGCCGTCGAGCAGGATGACGCGCCCGGGGTTGGCGCGGCGCACGGAATCCACGGCGGTGGCCAGCCGGGCCAGGCCGCGGGTGGTCTCCGCGGTGTCGGCAAAGTAGTCCCAGGCGCGCAGGCGACCGTGGACGTCCGTGGTCGCCGCGACGACGAGATCCACCGGGATCCCCTGCGCGCGCACGGCGGGCGGGACCAGTATGAGGACGGCGCTCCCGAGGAGCGCCGCGCGATGCGATGGCAACATGGAAGAAAACTATAGAGGGAGGGGCCGAGGGGGGAGCGGTGCGGTGGGTCGCTGTCCACGGTCACCGCCTGTCCGCCCTGCGGGGGCACTTCGGATGGCCGCCTCTGTGCGTTTCAGATACAATTCCTTTACCTCATTGGCACTTACGTACCGCGCATCGTGCGGGCATCCTGTACTCGACGTCCCGACCACCAACCTGAAATGAAGCCACTTATCATCGGCATCGCGGGGGGCACGGGTTCGGGCAAGTCTACCGTGGCCAAGCGCATTGCCGAGGCGTTGCCCGCGTCGGTCGCGTTCATTGACATGGACGCGTACTACCGGAACTTCGAACACCTCACGCTCGACGAGCGCCGCAAGGTGAACTGGGATCACCCGGACTCGTTCGACATGGACCTGCTCGTCACGCACCTGGAGCAACTGGGGGCGCGCGTTCCGATTGAGAAGCCCGTGTATGACTTCGTGCGGCATTTGCGCGCGGAGGAGAGCAGGACGGTGGCGCCCGCCGATGTCATCGTCATCGACGGCATTCTGCTCTTTGTCGATGGGCGCGTGCGCGACCGCTGCGATGTGAAGGTGTTCGTGGACACCGACGCGGACGAACGGCTCATCCGGCGCATTCGGCGCGACATGCGGGTGCGCGGGCGTCCGCTCGACGAGATCCTCGACCAGTACCTCACGACAGTGCAGCCAATGCACCTGCAATTCGTGGAGCCCAGCAAGCGGTATGCAGACCTGGTGGTGCCGCGCGGTGGCCACAACACCGTCGCCATCGACCTCATCATCGCCACTATTCTACGCCGGCTACAGGAGCAACCTTCGTGACCGACGCCAAGCAGCGCGAACGCATTCTCGTCGTGGATGACGAGCCGGATATCGTCGCGCTCGTCGTCTACCACCTCGCCAAGGAAGGCTACCGGGTCTCGTCGGCCGCAAATGGCAGCGACGCACTCGCCACGGCCCGGCGTGAACGCCCGTCGTTGATCGTGCTCGACCTCATGCTGCCGGGACTTTCTGGCTTCGAGGTGCTCGAGCAGCTACGCGCCGACGAAGCCACCGCCAGCATCGCGGTCCTGATGCTGACGGCGCGCAAGGAAGAGCCCGACCGGATCAAGGGCCTGTCGCTCGGCGCCGACGATTATCTCACCAAGCCGTTCAGCCCGCAGGAACTCGTGCTGCGGGTGCGCGCCATTCTGCGGCGCTCGGCGGCGGCCCCCGCGGCCGGGGAGCTGCTGACCGTCGGTTCGATGCTGATCGACCGGGCGGCGCACAAGGTGACGGTGCGCGGCAAGGACGTGGATCTCACCCCCACCGAATACAAGCTCCTGCTCCTGCTCGCGGAACGGCGAGGGCGGGTGCAGGGACGGGCGCAGCTGCTCGAGAGCGTCTGGGAAGCCGCGCCGGACATCCAGACTCGCACGGTGGATATGCACGTGCAGCGGCTCCGGACCAAGCTCGAGTCTGCCGGAGACCTGATCGAAACGGTGCGCGGCTTCGGGTATCGGCTCCGCGCGACGCGCGACGCGTGAGACTCACCCATCGGCTGCTCCTCGGGGCCCTGAGCGTCGTGGGGCTCATGGTGCTCTTTCTGATCATTGCAGTGGACCGGTCGCTCGGGGTGCGGCTCACGGAGGAGACCGCCCAGCGCCTGGCGAGCGAAGCGCGATTGATCGCGGTGTTGTGGACGCCAGGCCGCGATGCCGACTCCCTGGCCAATGCGCTGGGGGCGATGACGGGGCATCGCGTGACCCTCGTGGACTCGTCGGGTGTCGTTCGCGGCGACTCGGAGTTCGACGGCGACCAGCTGACCAACCTCGAGAACCACTTCCGTCGGCCGGAGATCGCCGAGGCACGTGGCAACGCCGGCATCGGCACCTCCCGCCGGCGGAGTCCGTCGGCGGGTGACGAGGAACTCTACGTCGCGGTGCGGGCGCCGGGGGGGTATGCGCGAGTTTCGCTCTCCACGACGTCGCTCAGTGCAATTCTCGGCGCGGCCCGGCGCGACGTGGCGTTCGCCGGTTTGGTGGCGGTGCTCGTCGCGGCCCTGCTGTCGTGGTTCTTCGCCCAGACCGTGTCGAAGCCGGTCGTCGAACTGCGCGGCGTGGCGCGCGCGCTCGCAGCGGGCGACTTCAGCCGGCGACCGGCACGCGCCGCACCGGGCGAGGTGGGCGATCTCGCCATCGCCATCAGCCAGCTCGCCGAGCAACTGAGCACGCGCCTCGAGGCCCTGCGGACCGAGGAGACGCTGCTGCGCGAGCTTGCCGAGTCGCTCAACGAAGGAATCCTCGTGATAGACTCCCGGCATCAGGTGGTGCGCATCAACGAGACGGCGCGGCTGATGCTGGGCCTGCGCGCCCCGCTGCCGTTCGGCGACGAGTTGCTGCCGCGCGACCGCCTGCTCCGCGAGACGATTGCCGGCGCCATGCGCGGCGACACGACGCGCGATGCCGAGGTGACGATCGTCGGCCGGGTCTACAACGTCTCCGCCCGTCCGCTGGCGCAGGTGGGCGGCGCCGTGCTCGCACTCCTCGACCTGACGCGCCTGCGTCGGCTCGAGACGGTGCGTCGCGACTTCGTCGCCAACGTGTCGCACGAACTCAAGACGCCGCTCACCGTGGTGCGGGGCTTTGCCGAGACCCTCGCCGACGACGATCCCCCTCCGGACATTCGGCGGCAGTTCGCCGAGAGCATCGCGACGCACACACGACGCATGCAGCGGCTCGTGGACGATCTCCTCGACCTGTCGCGCATCGAGTCCGGTGGATGGGTGCCGGATCCGCACGAGATTGACCTCGCCGAAATCGTCGCCGAGGATGTGAGCGCCGCGCGCGCGAGTGCAGATCGCAAAGGCATTGTGCTCGACGTCCGACTCGATCCCGACGCGCGCACCGTCTTTGCCGACCCCCTCGCCTTGCGGCAGATCATGAAGAATCTCGTCGAGAACGCCGTGCGCCACACGACGCATGGGGGCGTGGCGGTGCAGGCCCGCCGCGACGGAGATGGGGTTCGCGTGAGCGTGACCGACACCGGCTGCGGCATCGGCGCCGAGCATCTGCCGCGCATCTTCGAACGGTTTTACCGCGTGGATCCGGCCCGCTCCCGCGAACAGGGCGGCACCGGCCTTGGCCTCTCCATCGTCAAGCACCTGGTAGAAGCGCACGGCGGGCGGGTCGTGGCCGAATCAGCCGTGGATCGAGGGACGACGATCAGCTTCCGGCTGCCCGACGATACGGGTTCGGCCGCGGAGTCATAGCCACCGACGAGCAGGCCTATTGCGCGTGCCCCCGGCGTTACGGCATTGTTGCAGAAGAGAGACTGTGCCGGGACCAGTCGGAGACTTTCTTCCTAAGCAGTCCCGGGCTGCCATCGCGGCCTGACCAGAACGCTTTCACCGGAGATGCACGTGCGCGCTCGCGCCCTCCCGCTCATTGTCGCCGCCACCCTCGGGGTGTCGCCGCTCGTCGCCCAGTCCGTTGACCTGACGGGCGCCGGGGCGACGTTCGCGTATCCCATCTATTCCCGCTGGATCTCCGATTACGTCGCCAAGACCGGGCTCCGCATCAACTATCAGTCGATCGGGTCGGGCGGCGGCGTGCGCCAGTTGTCGGAGCGCACGGTGGACTTTGGCGCATCGGACGCGCCGGTGCCGGACGCCGAGCTGGCACGCCTTGGCGACCGGCGCATCCTGCACATTCCGACGGTGGTTGGTGGGGTCGTGGCCGCGTACAACCTGCCCGGCGTGACGGCGACGCTGCGCCTCTCCGGCCCGGTGCTGGCTGACATCTTCCAGGGCCGCATCACCAAGTGGAACGACTCGCGCATCGTGGCGCTGAATCCCCTGGCCAAGCTCCCGAACCGCAGCATCCTGGTGGTCTATCGCGCGGACGGCAGCGGCACCACCTACGTCTTCTCGGACTACCTCTCGACGGTGAGCCCCGCCTGGGCCAAGGGCCCGGGGCGCGGGATGTCGCTGTCATGGCCCGTCGGCTTGGGCGGCAAGGGCAACGAGGGCGTGTCCGGCCAAGTGCGACAGATCGCGGGCGCCATCGGGTACATCGAGCTCACGTACGCCAAGCAGAACCGCCTGGCCTATGCCGACATCCAGAACAGGGATGGGGCCTTCGTGACCGCGAGCTCGGCGTCCATCGGCGCCGCGGCGGGCGGCGCGGTGAAGACGATCACGGGCGGCGAAACGCGCGTGTCCATCGTCAACGCGCCAGGCAAGGGGGCGTACCCCATCGCCTCGTACACCTGGGTGCTCGTGGATGCGAAGAACGGCAACGCGGCCAAGGCGACGAAGGTCGCCGACTTCCTGCGCTTTGCCCTCACCACGGGGCAGAAGGCGGTCCCCGCGCTGTACTACGCGCCGCTCCCGCCCGCCGTCGTCCCGACTCTGCTCCGGATGGTGGACGGCATCGCGCCCGCCAAGTAGCCGGGTGCGCTCGTCAGCGCGCGAGCGAATGACCGTGACGGCGTCGGTACACTCCGGCGCCGCGCGGACGTGCCGCGTGACGGTAGCTTGGTAGGGGCGGCCGATGACGAGCGCCGCTGTCACCACCGCTTTCAGGAAGTCGCTCGGCCGTGCCCACGTTGCATGAATCGCCCACGGGCGACCGCGTCTATCGCGTCCTGACCACGGCGTGCGCCGTCAGCATCCCCGCGGTGCTCCTGATCGTTGCGCTGGAGATCGGGATCGCCGCCTGGCCGGCCCTGCGCACGTTTCGGCTCGGGTTCGTGACCACCAGCGAGTGGGACGCGGTGCGCGGCGTCTTCGGCGTGGCGCCCGCCATCTTCGGCACGCTGCTCTCCTCGGGGCTCGCCCTGGTCGTCGCCACACCGCTGGCGATGGCGGCCGCGATCTTCACCGCCGAACTGGCGCCGGCCTGGTTGCGCCGCCTGCTCGAGTTCCTGCTCGACCTGCTCGCCGCGATCCCCAGCGTCATCTATGGCCTGTGGGGCCTGTTCGTGCTCGTTCCCTGGCTGCGCGAGTCGGTCATGCCGTTCCTCGCCGACGACCTCCGGCTCGGCGACACGGTGTTCTTCTCCGGGCCCGCCTATGGTCCGTCCATGCTGGCCGCGTCGCTTCTGCTCGCCATCATGGTGCTGCCCTTCATCGCCGCCGTCACCCGGGAGGTGCTTGCGGCGGTGCCCAATGCCCAGCGAGAGGCGGCGCTCGCGCTGGGTGCCACACGGTGGGAGGTCATCCGTCACGCGGTCCTGCCGTACGCGAGATCGGGCATCGGCGGCGGCGTCATCCTCGGCCTCGGCCGAGCGCTCGGCGAGACGATGGCGGTCACGATGGTCATCGGGAACCGGCACGAGTTGTCGGCATCGCTGTTCGCGCCCGGCTACACGCTCGCATCGCTGATCGCCAACGAATTCGCGGAAGCGACGGCCGACCTCCATCTCTCCGCCCTCATGGCCGCCGGTGCCGTGCTGCTTGCCGTGACCCTCGTCGTCAATACCATCGCGCGCGCGCTCGTCTGGCGCGTGCGGCGCCAGGGTGCCGCATGATGCCGGCGGTCGCGCCGGTCGCAACGCCACGCGGACCTTCGCCCGCCGGGCCGGTGGCGCCGCAGACGCGCCCGATCCGCGCTCGTCGGGCGACGGGGGGCATGATGATGGCCCTTGCGACCGCTGGTACGGTGCTGGCGGTGGTGCCCCTCGTTGCCATCGGCTGGTACCTGCTGCGGCGCGGCGCCGAAGCCCTTTCGCCGTCATTTTTCACCGCGTTGCCTGCTCCGGTGGGCGAGCCCGGCGGCGGGATGGCGAACGCAGTCGCCGGCACCGTGCTGCTCGTTGGCATCGCCGCGGCCCTTGGCATCCCCGTGGGCGTCGGCGCGGGATTGTACGCGGCGGAACACCGCGGTCGTCCGCTCGCGGCCACGGTGCGGTTCGTCAGCGAGGTGCTCAGCGGCCTCCCGTCCATCCTCGTCGGCGTGTTCGTGTGGGAATTTCTCGTCAGGCCGGCGCATCATTTCTCGGCGCTGGCCGGCGGCATCGCCCTTGCCGTCATCATGCTGCCGCTCGTCGCCCGCGCCACGGAGGAGTTCCTCCTCCTCGTCCCTGTCTCGCTCTTCGAGACGGCGCTCGCCCTCGGCTACAGCCGCTGGCGAGCCGCGATCCACGTCGTCTTGCGGACGGCGCTGCCTGGCATCGTCACGGCGGTGCTCGTCGCCCTCGCCCGCGTTGCGGGCGAGACGGCGCCCCTGTTGTTCACCGCCTTCGGCAATCAGTACTGGTCGTTTTCCCTGCGCGAGCCGGTGAGCGCACTTCCCCTGCAGATCTACACCTACGCCATCAGTCCCTACGACGAGTGGCAGTCGCTTGCCTGGGCGGGGGCGCTGGTGCTCCTCGGGATGTCGCTCGCCTTCAGCGTCGCGGCGCGCATCGCCACCCGACACCGCCATGGCCGTCGTGACCGCTGACCTCGCCGGCGTCGCGCGCATGGCGGCCGCGGCCACGGCGGCGTCCATGCGCATTGCCGGATTGAGCGCCGGCTACGGCGCAACGCGTGTCGTGCGCGACCTGAGCGCGGACGTGGTCCCCGGCCGGGTCACGGCCATCATCGGGCCCTCCGGCTGCGGCAAGAGCACGTTGCTGCGCTGCCTGAAT
>JAJZRK010000052.1 GCA_021802745.1 bacterium | reverse complement strand
CCAGTAGAAGCGCTTATCCACCAGCATGGCTAGGGTGATGCTCGCGAGGATGAACAGGCCGGCGAAGCGGCGAATGATGCGGTCAGGGCACATGAGGACGGGCGGTTCGGGGTGCGGGGTACAGCGGTAGCGGAAGGTGCGGGGTACGGGGGTAGCGGAACGTGCGGGGTGCGGGGGTAGCGGAGCGTGCAGGGTACGGGGTTAGCGGAAGGACTCGACGGGGAGCACGGCGAAATGCAGGCGCTCGCCGGGCGCGGGTTCGCCCTGCAGCGCGACGAGGCCGTCGGAGAGCTTGTCGGAGCACTCCGACCTCACCACCGAGGTGATGACGGTCTCCTCGCCCGGCCAGGCGCGCGTGCCCTCGATGCGGCCGTGCGTCCCCGCGCCGTGCGCGTGCGGAAACTCCGTGTAGCCGGTGGCGCCGCATTTCAGCAGCACGTCGGTGACCCGCGCCGCGCGCGGGCCCGCGTAGATGATCCAGAACATGCGCATCAGTCGTTCTCCTGCGTGCGCTGCAGCTCCCAGTAGAGCAGCGGCACGACGACCATGGTGAGCAGGGTCGCCACGATCGCGCCGCTGATCAGCGCGACGGCAAGGCCCTGGAAGATGGGATCGAGCACCATCACGATGCCGCCTACGACCACCGCCGCGGCGGTAAGCGCGATGGGACGGAAGCGCACGGCGCCCGCCTCGAGCACTGCGTCGCGGAGCGAACGCCCGCGATCCTGCGCCAGCTGGATGAAGTCCACCAGCAGGATGGAGTTGCGCACGATGATGCCGGCCAGCGCGATCATGCCGATCATCGAGGTCGCCGTGAAGAACGCCCCCGTCAGCGCGTGCCCCGGCAGGATGCCGATGAGCGTCAGCGGTATCGGGGCCATGATCACCAGCGGAATGGTGAACGACTGGAACCAGCCGACCACCAGCACGTAGATGAGCACGAGCACGATGGCGAAGGCGAGCCCCAGGTCGCGGAAGACCTCGATGGTCACCTGCCACTCGCCGTCCCACTTGAGCGCCACTTCATCCAGCCGGTCGGGCTGCACGGCGTTGTAGCGGTGGATCTTCGCCCCCTCCACGCGCAGCGAGTCAATGCGCGTGTTCATCGCCATGATGGCGTAGACCGGCGCTTCCACCGACCCGGCCACGTCGCCGGTGACGTACACCACGGGGCGCAGGTTGCGGCGCATCCGTGTGCTCTCGATCGTGAGCGAGTCCACGGCAACGTAGCGGGCCAACGGGCGCGGCCCGAACGCGGTGGCCACCGGCATCGCCAGCAGCGCCGCCTCCGACGACCGGTCGCGACTCGCCAGGCGTGGCGTGATCGCCATCCCCTCGCGCGCCTGCTCGGCTTCCGCCCCGGTGACCGGCATGCCATTCAACGCGAGCACCACGGTGCGCGCGATCTGTTCGACGCTCGCCCCGTCCTGCGCCGCCCGCACGCGGTCCACGCGGAAGCGACGCTGCGCCCCCGGTGCGTCAATGCTCCAGTCCACGTCCACCACACCCGGCGTCGTTTCCATGATCCGCTTCACCTGCTCGGCCGTCGCCACCCGCAGCGAGTCCGTGGGCGCATAGATCTCGGCCACGAGCGTCGAGAGCACCGGCGGTCCCGGCGGAATCTCCGCCACCTTGGCGCGCGCCCCATACATCTTGGCGATCGAATCCACCGCGGGGCGCACCGCCACCGCGATCTCATGGCTCTGCCGCGACCGGTCGCCCTTGGGCTTCAGGTTCACCTGCAGGTCGGCCACGTTCGCGCCGCGCCGCATGAAGTAGTGCCGCACGAGGCCGTTGAAGTTGAACGGCGCCGCCGTGCCGGCGTAGACCTGCGTATGCGTCACCTCGGGCACCGTGCGCAGATACTCGGCAATCTGCCGGGCGGCGGCTTGCGACGTCTCCAGCGCCGTCCCCTCGGGGAAATCGAGCACCACCTGGAACTCCGACTTGTTGTCGAACGGCAGCATCTTCACCTGCACCAGCTTCACGGCGAGCAGCGCCGTGGAGCCGAGCAGCAGCACGCCGATGCCCGCGTAGAAGCGCAGCCGGCGCGTGCGGTTGTTCATCAGCGGTTCCATGATCCCCGCATAGAATTTCGCGAACTTCGTCTGCTCCTCCGGCTCGTGCTCGCGCCCCTCAACGCTGGCCGCCAGCGGCTTGACGTGCCCGCGCAGCAGCCGCAGCGCCAGCCACGGCGTGACGATGAACGCCACCCCGAGCGACGCCAGCATCGCCACCGACGCACCCACGGGAATGGGCCGCATGTACGGCCCCATCAACCCCGAGACGAACGCCATGGGCAGGATCGCCGCGATCACCGTGAACGTGGCGAGGATGGTCGGGTTGCCGACTTCGTCCACGCCCTCGACCGCCGCGTCCTCCGCCCCCACGCGTCCCATCTGCAGGTGGCGGTAGATGTTCTCCACCACGACAATCGCGTCATCCACCAGGATGCCGATGGAGAAGATGAGCGCAAAGAGCGTGATGCGGTTGAGCGTATAGCCCAGCGCGTAGTATGCGAACAGCGTCAGGGCCAGCGTCACCGGCACCGCCACGAGCACCACCAGCGCCTCGCGCCAGCCGAGGAAGACGCCGATGAGCAGCGTCACCGAGAGCGTGGCGATGATCAGGTGCAGGATGAGCTCACTCGCCTTCTCGGCCGCGGTCTCGCCGTAGTTGCGCGTCACCTCGTACGACACACCGGCGGGGAGCAGGCGCTCGCGCGCCGCCTCCACGCGGTGCAGCGCTTCCTCCGCCACGCGCGTCGCATTGGCGCCGTGCCGCTTGGCCACCTGGATGGTGACGGCCGACTCGGCATCCTTGCCGACGGCGAGGTGCGACACGTAGTTCGTCGGCTCACCGAAGCCTTCGGCGACCGTCGCCACCGAGGCCACATCCACGGGGGCGCCACCGCGCGTCGTCACGACCACGCGCCCGACGTCGGCGGCCGAGGCAAGCCCGGCGCCGACTCCCACCCGCACCACCGCATTGCCCGTGGCGTACTCGCCGGCTTGCAGGCGCGCGTTCGCCCCTCGCAGCGCCATGGCCACCTCGCCCGGCGTCACGCCGGCCGCCGCGAGTCGCGCGGCATCCATGGTCACCGTGATTTCGCGCGGCTGTCCGCCGATCACCGACGTCGCCGCCACATCGGTGACGGTGCGGATCTCATCCTCGACGTGCAGCGCGACCTGGCGCAGTTCATTGATGTCGGCGCCCTTGCCGTGCAGCGTGAGCGCCAGCACCGGCACGTCGTCAATGGCGTGCGGCTTCACCAGCGGCGGCATCACCCCCGCCGGCAAGAGATCCATGTCCGACTGCAGCTTGGCGTGCACCCGCACGACCGAGCGCTCCTGGTCTTCGCCCACCTTGAACCGCGCCGTGACCACGGCGTAGCCGTCGCCGCTCATGGAGTAGACGTGGTCCACTCCCGGCAGCTCCCACATGCGGCGCTCGAGCGGACGCGCCACGTGATTCTCCACTTCCTTCGGCCCGGCGCCCGGCATGGCGACGATCACGTCCACCATCGGCACCGAGATCTGGGGCTCCTCCTCGCGCGGCGTCGCAATGAGGCCGAGCGCTCCCACGGCCAGCGAGGCGATGGTGACGAGCGGCGTCAGCTTCGACGTGAGGAAGGCGCGGGCAATGCGTCCGGCGATGCCCACGGTCAGCGCCCCCCGCCGGCGAGCGCGACGCGCTCGCCAGCCTGCAGTCCGGTGCGCACACTCACGCGGTCACCCCGCACGTCGCCGAGGCGCACCCAGCGCAGCTCGCTGCGGCCGTCGCGCACCACGCGCACGCCCGTCAGGTCGCCGTCGCGCACGATCGCCGACAGCGGCACCAGCAGCGCGTGCTCCGTTGCGCCGGCGGGCACGGCAAGCGTCGCCGCGCCTCCCGACGGAAACGCACCCTTCGCGTTGGCGACGATCGCGTTGATCGTGTACATCGTCGCGGCCGACGGCACCACACCCTCGACCACGGCCTGCACCGCCTGGCCCTCAATCGTGGCACTGAGCTTCATGCCGGCCTTCACCCGCGTCGCCATGGCGGCCGGCACGGCGGCCGTGATGCGCAGGCGCGACGCGTCCTGCACCGTCACGAGCGGCGCTCCGGGCGCCGCGAAATCGCCAGCATCCACGAAGCGATGCGTCACCACGCCGGCGAACGGGGCGCGCAGCACGCCATACGCGCGCACGGCATTCAGCTCCGTCGCACCAGCGCGGGCCGCGTCGAGCCCCGCCGAGGCGCGGGCCAGGCCGGCCTCCACCGCGTCGAGCTGCGCCTTCGGCGCCGCGCTGTCGGCGTAGAGCGCGCGAATGCGCGTGGCCTGCGCGAGCGCCTCGCGGTGCGCGGCCTCGGCGGCGGCGATGCCCGCCGATGCCTGCCGCGACTTGGCGTCGAGGTCGGACGCGTCGAGCCGCACGAGCGGCGTCCCCGCCGCCACGCGCGTGCCCTCGTTCACCAGCACCGCCGTCACCGCGCCCATCAGCTTGGTGCTCAGCGTCGCCTCGGCAACGGGGAGCGCGGGGCCGGAGGCCTCGAAGACGGCGGGCAGGGTCGTGTCCACGACGGCAATCGTTGGCCCCGTCGCGGCCGCCGCCGGCATGCCGGCGGGCTTGTCGTCACCGCCGCACGCGGCGGCGAGGAGGAGGATGGCCGGAATGACCCCGGCCCGGAACAGGAACGTATTGTGCATGGGAGTCATCTCAGCGGTTGTCGGTGTCGAGGGAGGCGAGGTCGGCAGGATCGCCGCCCCACGCCTTGAGTCGCGCAGCAGCGGCGGCAATCAGTCGGTAGCGCGCATCGGAACGCATGAGCTTGGCCTGCGTGTTGGCGGCCGCCGCGTCGAGCAGTTCGCTGATCGCGGCGATGCCGCCTTCGTACTTGCGCCGCACGATGCGCAGCGCCTCGTCGGACTGCTGCACGGCCGTGTCGGCGATGGCCGCGCGGGCGGACGCCACGCGCCACGCCTCGTCGGATTCCTGCCGCTCGTACTGGGCCGCGGCGCGCGCGCCCTCGGCCTGCACGTCGGCGCCGCGCAGGCGCGCCGTGGCGCCCTGCAGGTCGGCCAGTTCCGCGCCGCCGCCGAAGGGCGACCAGCTCAGCATCGCGCCCACCGTCCACATCGGCTTGCCGGCGGCGATGCGCGCGCGGGAGTTCCACTCGTAGCGGGCAAAGCTGTTGAGGCGCGGCAGCAGCGTCGCGCCGGCCCGCACGCGGTCCAGCCGCGCCGCGTCGCGGGCCAGGCTGGCCGCGCGCACGTCGGCGCGCGACGCCACCTCGGCGCGCGCGACCGAGTGCTCGGGCGCGAGCGGGAGCGAATCGGGAAGCGTGAACAGCGTGTCGCCGGGCGCGCCGAGCAGCAGGGCGAGCTGGGCGCGCGCCAGGTGCGCGCGCGACTGCGCCTCGAGCCGCTGCGCCTCGATCTCACCGGCGCGCACGCGGGCGAGCAGGGCGTCGGACCTCGTGACGAGCCCGTTGCCGGCCGCCAGCTCGGCGGCGCGCACATGCTCGCGCGCGGCGCGTGCGGCGGCGGCCATCGTGCCGGCCATCTCCCGCGCCACGACGGCGCCGTAGAAGGCCTGCACCACGTTCTGCCGCGTCGTGACGCGCGCCCAGGCGGCCTGCGCGTCGGTGGCCGCGGCCGCGGCGCGCGCGGCCCGCAACCCGGCCCAGGCGTCGCCGTTCAGGAGCGGCTGCTGGAGCGTGAGGCCGGCCGCGTAGTTCGAGATGGCCGACGGATCGTTCAGCGTGGCGGGGTTGAAGCTCGCCATGGAGACGCCCCGCTGCTTGAGCGAGAAGCCGAAGGCGTTGATGGGATCGGTGGTGCGGAGCAGCGAGGCGTCGGCTCCCACGGAGGGGAGGACACCCCGCCGGGCGCCCTGGGCCGCGGCCCGCTGGGCCTCGGCGGCGGCGCGCGCGCCGCGGTTGGCATACGCGGCGCGGTCGGCGCGACGCAGCGCGTCGGCGAGGGTCAGCCGCGGGACGTCTGCCGGAGTTTGCGCGACCGCCGGCAGAGCGCCAGCGAGGGCGGCCGCAAGGAGCAACCGTCGAAACATGAGGATGATGTCGAAGGAGGGGGTGGACTCGGCCGGCCATTCGTGGGCGGCCTGCATTACTGATCTGCTGTATAACTATCTAGTCATACAGGAAAATGCAAGCCCCCCTGCTGCCCGGCATGCGAAAGAGGCCCGACGGAATCTCCGTCAGGCCCCCGATGGACTGCGGCCGCGGGTGCGGCGTGCCCGACGCCTACCGCCCGGCAACGATCTTCTTGGACGAGTCGATGTCGTGCTCGATGCGGTTGCACATGATCTCGCACAGCGCGAGTACGTCCTTGTCCGCCAGTTCGTAATAGACGAACAGCCCGTCGCGGCGGCGGCTCACGAAGCCGCAGGTGTGCAGCTGCTGCAGGTGCTTGGACAAGTTGCCCTGCCCCAGGCCGGTGGACTCGACGAGGTCGGTCACCGTATGCTCGCCGTCCGCCAGCGCGTGCAGGATGGTCAGGCGCGTCGGCTCCGCCAGCGCGCGGAAGCGGCTGGCCACGAGCTCGAGCAAATGCGGCGTTGGTTCGCGGAGGCCGCGGCCTTGGCTGCGTGAAGTCATGCACATAAGGTAATGCACTAGCCCCTGTGGGGAATACTGCGATTGCGGCCAGTCTTGTACGCCGGCAGATTTGTATTCGTATACTCCCTTACAGTAATATAACCCGATCGGTTTCGCTACTCCCAGTTGGAACAGGCCGTCCCGCCCCGTCGTCCAGCCCTGCGCACACTCTGCGCGCTCGCTGCGTTGCTGCTCCTCGCGGGAGCATCGCGGGCGGCCGCCCAGTGGCGCGTCGCCGCCCCCGCGGCGGCCACCGCCTGGTATGCGACGCTCGACTCGCTCCGGCTGTCGGGTCAGGGATTCCTGCCGCTGACCCGCGCCGCCGGCGCCCCGGCCACGCCCCTCGGCCGCACCCTCGCCGCCGCCCGCTACGACATCCTGCACTTCGTGCCGCTGTACTATCCCTCGGCCTCCACGGCCGCGCTGGCCGACGCCATCGAGGACGCGGCGGGGACGGTCGAACCCCGCGTGCTGCGCGCGCAGTTCGTCGTTGGCGCCATTCGGCGGTCGCTCCCCGACCCGCGCGACCGGCGGCCGCTCGCCGAGTTGGCGGCGATGGTGCGCCGCAGCCCCGCTGCCGGCGTGTCGTCAGCCCAGATTGCCGCCTGGCAGGACGCGTGGAACCGCCGGTTCGCCAAGGCGCTCGCGCCCTTCCTGGCCAGCGAGCGGCTCGACGCCGGTCTGCTGCTCGTCATTCCGGCCCTCGGGGCCGAGGGCCGGTTCTTCGCCGGCGTCCCCTCCGACCGCGCCGACAACCTCGTCGCGGTCAGCACCACGGCGTCCGCGACGGACGCCGACGGGCCGCTGTTCGCGGCGGTGCGGGAGTTCTGCTTCCCGTTGGTCTCGCGCGTGGCTGACGCGAGTCCCGAGTTCCGCCGCGCGGTGCGCTACGCGCCGGACGCCGCGCGCCGAGCCAGCACGGCCGCCGTGCGGTGCGGCGCCGATCTGCTCGAACGTGTGCTTCCCGCCGAAGCCGCCGCGTACCGGATGCACTGGCGCGCGGTCTCACTTTCCCCAGCCGCGTCGTTTGACGCCCTCTATCCCCCCGATGCTCTTCTCGCCCCGCGCCTGCGTGACGCGCTCCAGCGAGCCGCATCGCCACCCTAAGTCCCCACGCTGTTTCCCGTGCCGCCTGCAATGAGGCAGGCTGCTACTTCACCCCGAGGTCCTTCGCATGCGTCTTCGTACACTCTTCTCCCTCGCCGTCGTGCTCGGCGCCGCTATTCCCGCGACCGCCCGAGCCACCGACGGACATTTTCTGCACGGCGTTGGCGCCGTGAACTCGGCGCTCGGCGGCGCCGCCGTGGCGTCCAACGCCAGCCTGCTCGGCTCGTTCTTCGTGAACCCGGCCGGACTCGCGTCGTTTGACGGCACGAACCTCGAGATGGGCTTCGAGATGATGAAGCCCGATCGCACCGTCACCAGCACGTACGGCCCCATGACCGGCTCGACGACGAGCGCCAGCGAGTTCACCCCGATTCCCGCCTTCGGCTTTTCGACCAAGCTGAACAACGGCGTGGTGGTGGGCCTCGCCGGACTCGGCATCGGCGGTTTCGGCGTCAACTACCCGGCCGATCCGAGCAACCCGATCATGATGCCGCGCCCCTACGGCTTCGGGCAGGTGTACTCGAATTTCGGCCTGATGAAGATCGTCCCGGCCGTCGCCTGGAACGCGACGCCGAAGCTGCGCCTTGGCTTCGCGGCCAACATTGACTGGGCGTCGCTGGCCGTGAACCCGATGCCGACCGCCGCGCCGGCGGTGGACGCCGGGCCGGACGGCCAGTTCATGACGCAGGACGATCGCGCGTACTACTCGAGCGCGGCTGCCGCAGACGGGGCCTTCGGCTTCGGCGTGCAGGCCGGCCTGCAGTATCAGGCCAGCGAGAAGCTCACGGTCGGCCTGTCGTACACGTCGCCGCAGATGTTCCAGGATTTCGAGTACACCGCCGTGTACGAGAACCCGAACCTGAACACCTTCAATACGCCGCGCACGTTCAAGTTCCGCATGGACGCGCCGGCCATCTACGCCGCCGGCCTCGCGTGGAACGCCACGTCGAAGCTGCAGACCGCCGCCGATGTGAAGTTCTACACATACTCCAGCACCAAGGGCTTCGATCAGTCCGGCTACAACGCCGACGGCTCCGTGAAGGGCTTCGGCTGGGACGACATCATGGTGGTCGCCCTCGGCGTGCAGTACGCGGCAACCGACAAGGTGACGCTCCGCAGCGGCTACAACTACGCCGGCAACCCGGTGCCGGACGCAATGTCCATGTACAACCTGCCGGCGCCGGCCATCGTGCAGCACAACATCAGCGGCGGCCTTGGCTTCAAGGTGCGCCCGGGCGTCGAGATCAACATCGCGGGCTACGTGGCCCTCGAGAACGAGATCAATGGCCCCATGATGAAGCCGATGGCGATCCCTGGCTCGAACGTCAAGAACGTGATGTCGGAGAAGTCGATCCTGATGGGCTTCACCTTCACGCCGACCAAGAAGTAGCGCAAAGGCAGCACGAAAACGTCCCCGGCGGATTTTCCGCCGGGGACGTTTTCGCTACGGCCCGTAGTTCAGCCCTTCTTCTTCACGTCCGTCGGCAGCATGTACACGATGCCAAGGAAGATCGCCCCGAGCCCGATGGCCACCCCG
The DNA here is from genome assembly GCA_021802745.1 of bacterium. Next base: position 7,469 of record JAJZRK010000052.1, on the reverse strand, counting down.
ACTACGGGCAGGCCAAGCACCTGGTCGAGGGTCACCTTGCCGTAATCCATCAGCTTGTTGATGGGCGCAACCACGGACGTGAAGACGAGCGTGAAGATCAGCGCCCCCACCACGCCGCCGAGGATGGCGAACAGCGCATCCTTGCGTCCTTCACCGGCGCCGACGACACAGGTGCCCGGGCAGTAGCCGCCGAGCCCGAAGCCGACCCCGAAGATGAGGCCGCCGAGCAGCACGCCGACGACGTACGTCGGCTTGATGTCGAAGTGCATCGCGTCCTTGCCGATCACCGCCATCGCGAGGTACGCGAGGATCGCGCCGACGGCAATGGTCGTCGCCATGAACTTGATGATGGAGAGGTTCTCGAGCCGCAGGTTCGCGGCAATCATGGCGGGGCTCGACGCACGCACGCGCTGGATGAGCGCACCCATCGCCACGCCGGCCAGCAGGGAAAGAATGAGAGGCGTCATGTTACTTGGCCCCCTTGTGCATGAGCTTGGCCGTCAGGATGCCGGTCGCGAAGACGCCGGCGGCAAAGAGCAAGCCGCTGATGGACAGCTGCGTGATGCCCGAGATGATGTGGCCGCTGGTGCAGCCGCCGGCGAGACGCGCGCCGAAGACGATGAGCAGGCCGCCGAAGAAGGCGTCCCGATAGCGCTTGCCGCTGGTGGTCTCGCCCGGGTGCACGTGCTCGGCCGTGGCCTTGTCGCCGGCCAGCCGCGCGGCGAGGAAACCGCCGATCAGCAGGCCGATGACGAGCATCGTCTCGGGCTTGATGAGCGACCCCATCTTCTCGAGGTACGGGTTCGCGTGCGCCGCGTCCGGCGTGATGCGGCGCATGATGGCGCCGATGAAGCGCGGATACGTGCCGGACACGCCGATCGGTCCCCACGTGATGATGCTCAGCGCACTGACGACGCCGAAGATCGCGCCAAGCGTTGCCCAGGTGGGCAGCCTGGACGATCCGTCGCCCGGGGGGGCCTGCGTTGCGGATGGTGCCATGGGGTTCTCCTCTCTGGATGGTGCGCCGGCGACCCACGCCGCCGGCGTGCTGCTACTTCACTTCGCTGCCGCCCTTCCGGTTGTCGGGCACGAACTTGTCGTGGTACGGCATCTTCACCTTCATCAACGACGCCGAGTCGAGCGTCGCCGACATCGGGATCACGTCATTGGCCGCCAGCAGGAAGGCCGTGAGCGAGTAGACCTCGTCGTTCGTGAGCGAACCAGGCTGCAGCAGCGGCATCGCGCGGCGCACGTAGTCGAACACGGTCGTTGCGTCCGGCCAGTAGTTGCCGATCGAATGCGGCAGCTTGAAGTCGCTCGCGAACCGGAAGCCCTCGGCCTTGGGGTCGCGGCTGATGAGCAGCGGGAATGCCGGCGGCATTCCCTGCCCCTTGGGTCCATGGCACATGGCACATTTCTTCTGGAAGAGATCAGCGCCGAGCGCCGCCGTGCCCGACCCAGTGGGCAGGCCTTCGCCGTCGGGGCCAACGTCAATGTTGCGCGCGGCCACTTCCGCCGGCGTCGCCGCGCGGCCGAGGCCGTAGTGCCTGGCCGGGATGCTGGCGAAGCCGGTGCCCGCCGATGCCGCGGGGGCGGCCTGCTCGCGCGAGCACGCCGCCGCGGCGGCCACGAGGGCAAGCATGAGCGTGCGACGCATGGTCATGTCTCCCCGTGGAAGGTGATCTTGCCGTCGGCCGCCACCTTCCATCCGACGATCGGATTGAAGTGGAAGTCGGTGCCGATGCCGCGCACCTTGATGAGTGCCTCGCGCGTCGGCTGCACGTAGCCCGTCTCGTCAGTGGCGCGGCTGAGCAGCACCGCTTCCTTGCCGTCCCATTCCCACAGGTGCGCGAAGCGCACGGGCGCCTTGACGCCGGTGGTCGCCGAGAGTTCGGCGTCGTGCCACGATTTGCCGTTGTCGGTGCTCACCTCGACGCGCGTGATGTTGCCGCGCCCGGTCCAGGCCAGGCCGCTGATCGGCCACCAGCCCTTGGTCAGCGCCTTCGGGTGCGCGGGTGTGGTGATGACGGACTTGGCGTCCATGTCGAAGCTGTACTGCCGCGCCGTGCCGTCGGGAAGCGGATCGGTGTACTTGCTCGTCTCCCAGCGTGTCGCCCACGGGCGGACGCCGAGTTCGATGCGACGCACCCACTTCACGCTCGTGTTTCCCTCCCAGCCCGGGAGGAGAAGGCGGAGCGGGAATCCCTGCTCGGGACGCAGCGGCTCGCCATTCTGCGCCCAGACGATCATCGCGTCGTCCATCGCCTTCGCCATCGGGATGCTGCGCGAGAGGAGGCAGGCATCGCCGCCCTCGGCGAGGAACCACGTTGCCTCCGGCTTTGCCCCTGCTTCGTCGAGCAGGATCTTGAGCGGCACGCCGGTCCACTCGGTGTTGCTCACGAGGCCGGCGACTTTCTGCGGCGTCATGTCGGGCTTCGGCTCGCGATACGCATTGCGCCCGTTGCCCGAACACTCGATGAAGTAGGTGCGCGTCACGTGCGGAAAGCGCTTCACCTCGTCCACCGTGAGCATCAGCGGTGTCGCGACGAGGCCGTGAATGAGCAGCGTGTGCCGGGCGGGGTCAATGAATGGCACGCCCGCGTGGTGGCGCTCGAAGTGCAGGTCGGCCGGCGTGATGGTGCCGTCGAGGTCCTGCAGCGGCGAGAGCGAGTTGCCGACGGTTTCGCCGACCGGTGTACGCGAGGGCTTGTAGAACGGCGAGCGGCGAGGTGGGCGCGCCTTGCAGCTTCGTCGGGTCGGCGGGTGGCGCCGGCGGCGCGGCGGCCGCGCCCTGGCCGCCCGCCACGAGCGGGAGGCCGGCGGCGACGGCGACCACGCCGGCCGCGCCGGCGATCAGCGCGCGCCGCGACATCCCCTCGTCCGGCGCCGCGGTGCCGGCATCGGGCGAGGGGCTCTTCTTCAGCTCGGTCATTTTGCACCCTTCAAGTCAGCCGCGTGCGCGATGGACGCCGGGTTCGGCCAGAGCGACGTCGCCGGATTTGCCGTCGGGAAGACCGACGGCGGCGGCCGGTGCGCCTCGTGCCCGTTGGTCTTGTACGGCACGTCCCTGGGCGCGCCGCCCATCGGCCAGTCGCCTTCCTTGCCCGGAGAATCGGGGCGCGGATGCGAATTGATGAACGCGGACAGGTCAAACGCTTCCTGCGGGCTCAGCGTGCCGGGCGCGGTCTGCGGCATGTTGTGCCAGATGAACGACGCCGCGCGCTCCTCGCGCGCCATGGATGCGCCCACCGAGTACGACGTCGGGCCCCACAGCGCGGGGATCGGGCCGTTGCCCTTGCCTTCGGGACCATGGCAGGTGATGCACGTCTTTTCCGTGAACAGCTTCTCGCCGCGCGCCACGTCGCCCACCAGCGTGTCCTTCATCGAGATGAGGCCGTCGGTGCCCGCCGTGTGCGCGCCCACCGGGACGTCCTTCGAGATGAAGGCAAGGTAGGCCAGGATGTCCACCATCTCGCGGCTTCCCACCGGAATGGCGTTGCCGGCGAGCGAACGGGTGAAGCAGTAGTTCACGCGGTCGCCGAGCGAGATCACGGCGCCGGAGCGCGGCATGTACTTGGGGAAGCGCGCGTGCGAGCCGGTGAGCGGCGCCGCGGACTTCTTGAGCCCGTCGTTCTGGTGGCAACTCGTGCAGCGCAGCGACGACGTGGCGTACTTGGGGAGCGACTCCGGCGTGAAGCGGAGAAGGTAGAGCCCGCGCTTGATGGACGCGCCCAGCGAGTCGTTGGGAATGTCCTTCTCCGTGGGCGGCGCCCACGCTTCCTCATTGAACGTCAGCGCGACGGCGGGCTGCTTCTCGCCGCCGCAGGCGACGGCCGCGAGCAGGGAGAAGACAAGGAGGGGGCGCATCGCTGAGATGACGCGGTGCATCGTGGAGCACTCCGGCGGTAAGGGTTTCCTGTGCGCCAATACAGTAATATTCCTGACGGTCTGGTGCAACTGGTTCGAATATGAAGCGCCCTCCGCGCGCTCGCGAGTCGCCGCCAGCGACGCCTCCGTCCACGGTCTACCGTCTACCGTCTGCCGTCTGCCGTCCCTACGTGAGATGCAGGACGCTCACCAGCGTGAGGCTCAGCGTGAGCATCAGCACGAGCGAGACAAACACCGTCACGCCGACCCGGTGTCCGACGCGCCGCACCGCGTGGAGGTCCACCGCCAACCCGAGTCCGGCCATCGCCACGACCGTCAGGGCCTTGGCGCCATCGCGCACGAGGTCGCCCGTGCTGTCGGGAATGACGTCGAGGGTGCGCAGGCCCGACGTGAGCGCGAAGCCGACGATGTACCACGGCACGGCGCGCCACCATTTCATGTGTGCGGCGTGGTGCTCGGTGAGCGACAGCACGAGGACCACGGGGCCGAGCAGCAGCACGCGCATCAGCTTCACCAGCGTCGCTGCCTGCCCCGCCGCCACGCTCACGGGATACGCCGCGGCAATCACCTGCGGCACCGCGTAGACGGTCAGCCCTGCGACGACGCCGTACTGCGTGTCGCTGAGGTGGAGCAGCGGGATCAGGAAGGGGAGGCCGACGATGACGGCGACGCCGAGCACCGCCGTGAAGGCGATGGCCGACGCCACCTCGTCGCGCCGCGCCCCCACCACCGGGGCCGCGGCGCTGATCGCCGAGTTGCCGCAGATGGCATTGCCGACCGCCACCAGCAGGGCGTGCGTGCGCGGCAGGCCGGCCCATTGGCCAATGTAGGTGCCGACGACGAGCGTCACGCCGACGATGACCACCACGCCGGCGAGCAGCGCCGGCCCCGCCGCCACCAGGGCGCGCAGGTCGGATCCGGCGCCGAGCAGCACGATGGAGCACTCGAGGAGCAGCCCGCTGGCCACCGCCGCGCCCCGCTCGTACCGTGCCGGCTCGCGCACGAAGAGCGCGCGGACGATCGTGCCGAACAGGATGGCGAGCACGATCGCCTCGAGCAATGCGCGCCCGGTGAACTTCACGAACAACTGCTCCCCGCCCCACGCCAGCGCCGACACGCCAAGCGCCAGCGCGAGGCCGGGGACGGCGGCGCGGAACGACCTGTCAGTTGTTGTGCTCATTGCCTCGTCCGCGCCCGGTTCGCCATCTGTCATCCGTATCCGCCATCTGCCATCCGCCATCTGCCATCACCCGCCGCGCGCTGCCGACTCAGCTATCTGCTCCACGGCGGCACCACGTTGTTCGACCGCGCATAGGCAATCATCTGCCCCAGGTGCTCGTGCAGGTGCGTGATCATCAGGATCATCGCGCGCTGCCGCGTGAGGTCCATACCGAACATCTTGATCTTCTCGCCGAGGTTCGCATCGGTGTTCACGTGCAGGGCCTGGTGGGCGTGCTGGAACGACGCCTCGAGCTCGGCGACAATCGCGTCCTTGCCACGCGCCTTCATGGTATAGGCGTCACTAGTCTTGAAATCGGTCGTGATCCCGGTCGCCGCCGGAGCCGGCGCCCCCATGAACGCCGGGATCAGGTAGTTCTCGGCGGCAACGTGCATGAACACCTCGCCCACGGAGCGGACCCCGGCGCCCGGGCGCCAGCCATAGGCGCTCTCCGGAATTGCCTTCGCGAGTCCGACGAGCTTCTGCTGGACCTCGCTCAGGTCGTTATGCACGTCAACAATCAACGGACCTTGCGCCTGCAGGGGGACGGCGACGGCAACGGCCAACGCGATGAACAAGCGACGCATGGAGCACCTCGGGTTTGGGGGGCAGTCCATCAATGGTGCGGAAGATCGCCCTCTCGTCCGGACAGAACAAGGGAGCCCCCGGGCCGCATTCCGGCGTCGCGGATGCTAAGCTAGACGACATGCGAGAGCCCTCCGCCGACGCGCGCCGGAATCCAGATTCCGCGTTCGCCCTCCTTCTCATCGCCGCCGTCTTCGTCGCCTATGCGCCGGCGCTGGGCGGTGGCCTGGTGTGGGACGACAGCGCGCACGTCACTGTCGGTGCGCTGCAGGGGTGGGATGGCCTGCGCCGCATCTGGCTCGAGCCGGGCGCCACCCAGCAGTACTACCCGGTGCTCCACTCCCTCTTCTGGTTGGAGCATCGCCTGTGGGGCGACGCCGTGAGCGGCTATCACGCGGCCAATGCGCTGCTCCACGCGGTGGCGGCCTGCCTCGTGGCGCTGCTTGGCCAGCGAATCGGGGTGCGCGGGACGTGGATCGGGGCATTCGTCTTCGCCCTGCATCCGGTCAACGTGGAATCGGTGGCCTGGATCTCGGAGCAGAAGAACACGCTGTCGCTGGTCTTCGCCCTGGCGTCGGCGCTGGCCTGGCTGCGGTTCGACGCGTCGCGTGCCACGCGCGACTGGGCTGGCGCGTTCGCGCTCTTCGTGCTGGCGCTTGGCAGCAAGACCGTCACGGCGACGCTGCCGTGCGTGCTGCTCGTGATCATCTGGTGGCGGCGCGGCCGCATTGAGTGGCGGCGCGATGTCCTGCCGCTGCTTCCGTGGCTGGCCGCCGGCCTCGCGGCCGGGCTCGGCACGGCGTGGGTGGAGCACCACGTCATTGGCGCGAGCGGCGCCGAGTTCCGCCTCTCGCCGCTGCAGCGGCTGCTGCTCGCCGGGCGCGTGGTCTGGCACTACCTCGCGACCTTCCTGTGGCCCGCGCACCTCGCCTTCACGTATCCGCGGTGGACCGTGGATCCGCGCGCCGCCCTGACCTACGCCTATCCGGCGGCGATCCTCGCCCTGCTCGCAGCGCTGTGGAGCGCGCGCCATCGCTCGCGCGCGCCGCTTGCGGCGTTCCTCATCTTCGCCGGCGTGCTCTTTCCGGTGCTCGGCTTCGTTGACGTCTATCCGTTCCGCTACTCGTTCGTTGCCGACCACTTCCAGTATCAGGCGAGCATTTCGTTGGCGATGCTTGCCGGGGCGGGCGTGGCATGGGCAGGCGAGCGCGTCGCGTCACGATACACCGTGTGGGCCGGCACGGCGGTCCTCCTGCTCACCCTGGGTACGCTCACGTGGCGGCAGGCCGGCGACTACCGCGACGCCGAGACGCTGTATCGCGCCACGATCGCGGCGAACCCGTCGAGCTGGATGGCGCACCACAATCTCGGGCGGCTAATCTCGCGCCGGGCCGGCGGACTGGAAGAGGCGATCGCCCATTTCGAGATCGCAATCGCCCTCAAGCCCGACCATGCGCGGGCGCACTACAGCCTGGGGGTCGCGCTCGAGCACGTCGGGCGCGGTGCGCAGGCGGTGCCGCATTTTGAGGCGGCAATTCGTCTTGAGCCGGACAACGCGCCGCTGGTGGCGAATGCGGAGTTTCTGCTGGGCCAGGAAGCACTGCGCCGCCCCGGCGGCGGCGCGGAGGCCGTGGCGCATATCGAGGCGGCGCTGCGCCGGAAGCCCGGCGTGGCCGAAACCGAGGCGGCGCTGGCCGAGGCCAGGCGCCGCGCGGGCCGCGATGTGGGCGCGCCGTCGCCGGCGCGCCCGGCGCCGCGCTAGAAGTGGTTTCAAAAC
>JAJZRK010000333.1 GCA_021802745.1 bacterium | reverse complement strand
CGCCAAGGGCGGGCGCATCATTCCGGTCTACGCCCTGCGCTTCGTCCGGCGCTGAAGCGTCAACCGAGTCCGGCCATCAGTCGCAGCAGGGCATCCTGGCTGGCCTGCGTGCGCGACAACTCGCCGCGCAGGCGCCCCTCGCGCAGCACGAGAATGCGCGAGGCGAGCGCCAACAGTTCGGGGAGTTCGCTCGAGATGAGCAGGATGGCAGCTCCTGCCGCGGCGCGCTGATCGATCCACGCGTGCAACTCGGCCTTCGCGCCGACATCCACGCCGCGCGTCGGCTCGTCGAGAATCAGCAGCTCGCTGTCGGCCGTGAGCCACTTGGCAAGCACGACCTTCTGCTGATTGCCGCCGGAAAGCGACGAAGCGGCCGACTCGCCCCCAGCGCGCAACGCCACGCGCGAAAAACTGCTGGCCGCGGCCGCGTGCTCGGCGCGCCGGTTCACCCACCCGCCGCGCGCGAAGCGCGACAGTGTGGGAAGCGTGGCGTTCTCACGGGCGCACAGGCCGAGCACGAGCCCCTGCTTCTTGCGATCCTCGGGGACGAATCCCATCCCCAGGCGCAGTGCGTCGCGCGGTGACGCGAGCACCGCGCGCGTGCGGCGCACATACACATCGCCGGTGACCGATGGATCGAGCCCGAACAGCGCGCGCGCAATCTCCGAGCGTCCGGCTCCCACGAGACCGGCGAGCCCCACCACCTCACCGGCGTGGACGGCGAACGACACGTCCTCGAACCGACCGGGCGAGCTGAAGCGCTCGACGCGCAGGCGCTCGTCACCACGCGGCGCGGCGGTGTGCGTGGGGAGGTAGTCGCCGAGCTCGCGGCCGATCATCTGGCGTACGAGCGCCGCCTCCGTAAGTCCCTGCACGGGCTGCGTGGCGACGTGCTGGCCATCGCGCAGCACGGTGACGGTGTCGCAGAGGGCAAAGATCTCGGGCATGCGATGTGACACATAGAGCTGTGTGACGCCGCGACCACGAAGCGCACGCATGAGTGCGTACAGCCGCTCCGCCTCGGCGTCGCCGAGGCTGCTCGTCGGCTCGTCGAAGATGATCACGCGCGCGCCTTCGCCCACCGCGGCGGCAATCTGCACCAGCTGCTGCTCGGCGACGCTCAGCGTCCCCATCAGGCGCGACGGGTCAATCTGCGCTCCCGTGGTTGCGAGCAGATCGAGCGCGCATTGTCGGAGCGCGCGCTCGTCGATGATACCGAAGCGTCGGGGAAGCCGGCCGAGGCAGAGGTTGTCGGCGACGGTCAGGTTGTCGCAGAATGCGAGTTCCTGGTGCACCATGGCTACGCCGGCCGCCAGTGCGTCGCGTGGCGAGGCGAAGCGCACGAGCGCGCCGTCAATCTCCACGCCGCCCTCATCGGCGCGATGCACGCCGGCCAGGATGCGTCCCAGCGTGCTCTTGCCGGCGCCGTTTTCGCCACAGATGGCGTGACAGGAGCCCGGCGCGACGTCGAACGAGACGTCGCGCAGGGCGACCATGCCGGGAAAGCGCTTGGTGACGCCGCGAAAGCGGACGCGCGGCTCCGGCACTTACTTGGGCAGAGCGAGGTACTTGGCGTCCACGTCGGTGAAGCCCCAGTCCTTCAACTGGCGCGCCCACGTGCCGAGGTTCTCCCGGGAAACGCGCACCAGTTCCATCGGCACGTGCGCCGGCACGTCCTTCTTCAGGTAGACGTGATCGAAGATGACCTTCACCGACTCGTAGCCCCACAGGTAGCACGGCTGGGCGAACAGCACCGGTGCGAGTCCGGTTTCGATGTACGGAAGCTCCGCCGGAAGCGCATCCACGGAGACGATCTTCAGCTTCTTGGGATCGAGGTCCGTGAGCAGGGTGCGCGTGAACAGCGCCCATCCGCCAATCATCGCGATGCCATTCAGGTCGGGGTACGCGTTCTTGACGCGCAGCACTTCCGCCGCGGCATCCTGCGGCGTCTCGGCGTGGTAGAACGCATCCACGATGACGATGCCGGGATACTTGGCCGCCGTCTCGCGCACGCCACGCACACGATTCTGCAGGTTGGGTGCGTTCTGGTTGCCGGCAATGATGCCAATCTTCCCCTTGCCGCCCATCTGTGCCGCCAGTTCGTCCATCACCTGCTGTCCCATCTTGAAGTCGTCGCCGCCGTAGAACGAAAAGCGCTTGGAATCGGGGACGTCGCTGTCGAAGGTCATCACCGGGACGCCGCGATCCACCGCTTCGTTCACCGCGCCGCGCACCTTGCCCGCGTCACTCGCCGAGAGAAGAATGGCGTTCGCGCCCGAGTTGACGGCTTCGGCGATGCGCTGCGCCTGTACGGCGCCATCCTCGTTGGGCGGGGTGAGCCAGTCAATCTTCACCGTGACGCCCTGCGCCTTCGTCAACTCGGCGGCGGCCACCTCGGCGCCCTGGCGCCCCGACAGGAAGACGGGATTGGTGGAGCTCTTGGCGATCATCGCGATGGTGAAAGTCTTGCCCCCCGCGGTCGTGTCGGGCTTGCCGCAGGAGGCGAGCGCCAGCACGACAACCGCAAGCGTGGCGCGCGAGAACAGGGAGGACGTGGGCATCGGAGAGCGGGTAAAGGTCAAAAGCGAGGTCGGTCGTGCGGATGGCTGGACGTCAGGCGTCGCGGGCGAGCCGTTCGGTGAGCAGCTTGGCGCCGCGCTGGTCGAGCACCACGGCGATGATCAGCGCGGTGCCGATGATGATCCACTCGTAGTTCTGGTCAAGATGCAGCGTGCGGATAGCCTGCCGCATCGTGACAATGAGCACGGCGCCGAGCATCGCGCTGATCGCGCTGCCCTTGCCGCCGGACAGCGAGGCACCGCCCACGACCGCCGAGGCGATGACGTAGAGTTCGTAGCCGTTGGCGTCGGACGACGTGGCCGAACCGTAGAACGCTGCGCCAAGGAAGGCGGCGAAACCCGCGGTCAGTCCCGAGAGCACGAAGACGCCGAGCGTAATGCGTGGCACGTTCAATCCCGAAAAGCGGCTCGCTTCGGCGTTGCCGCCC
>JAJZRK010000051.1 GCA_021802745.1 bacterium | reverse complement strand
GGCACACGGCTCTCCACTCGCCACCCAACTACGCCCGGTGCTCGCGCAGTCCTAACCGCCCTTCCAATTCCTCTTGACAGACTACCTCAGATAGCTTCGCGCCCTTTGCCCTTTGCGGTTGTCGTTGCACCGAAACTGCACACCACAAAGGGCACAAAGGAAGAAACACGTGGGGGAACTGCGTGGCCGCTGCAGTTCCCCCAAGTATTCTTTGTGCCCTTGGTGCCTTTCGTGGTGAGCAGTTGCAGTTCTCTAGGCGTGTCGTGGTGAACGGCTGCGGCACATCAACCGCCGTCAGTCCTTGGCGCTCGTGATGCGAATGGTCGCCACGTAGTCGCTCTGCACGGGCGTCGCCGTGGAGGTGGGATACGGCTTGAGCGCGACCAGCGTCAGCTGATAGCCGTGGGCGATCACGGTCGCCTTCGACGCATCGGCACCGAGCGTCAGGGAGTGCTGCTCGTTGGCGCCCACGGTGAAGAGCGTGACCGCTTCGCCGGCCCAGACGCACTGCACGCCCGTGGGGCAGCGCGAATCGGCCGTGACGTCGGTGAACTGGACGCTCGCCGTGTCGCCGGGAATCTGTACGCTCGACCCGAGGCGCATGTCGATGTTCTCGCCAAGGGCGGGCGACGTGGTGTCAACGCCGCAGGCGGTGAGGAGAAGGGCGAAGAGAATGGGACGCATGCTTGAGACGTGAGATGTGAGCTGTGAGCTGTGAGCTGTGAGCTGTGAGATGTGAGAGAAGAAACGGCGACGTTCGTTGCCAACTACTACGGATTGGACAGCGAATTGTTTCACACCGTTTGCTCCGGCGGCTACTGCCGGCATGGCGCGTTGGGGGAGCTCGGCTTCGGCTTGTCCACGACGAGCCGCTGGTCGGCATTGGCCACCGCCAGCGCCACGTCGTGCACCAGCCGCGTCACCGACGCCATGTGCGGATAGTCTATGTACTCCGCCTCGTCCGTTACCTGATGATAATCGGCGTGCAGTCCGGTGGTAAAGAACGCCACGGGAATTCCGTTGCGCGCGTACGACGCGTGATCGGACCGGCAGTAGATGTTCTCCGGATGTCCAGGCGCGTCAAACGTGTAGTCGAAGCTGAACGGCGTGCGTTGCATCTTGTTCACCGTCTCGATGAGGTCGCCGAGTTCCGTGGACAGCCGGCGCGTGCCGACGAGCTGCAGGTAGGTGGGGCCGCCGCCTTTCACGTCGGCCGCATCGCCGCGCCCGATCATGTCCATGTTGAGCTCGGCGACGATCGAATCACGCGGCACGGTGGGATGCCTGGTGAACCAGTCCGAACCGACGAGGCCGATTTCCTCGCCCATGTGCCAGACGAACAGGATGCTGCGGCGCGGCTTCGCCTTGGCGCCGGCGAATGCTTCCGCCACTTCCGCCACCGCCACCGTGCCCGAGCCGTCGTCGTCGGCGCCGTTGGAGATGGAGTCGAGGCGGGGACGCCGGATGACGCGAATGGAATCCACGTTCACCTTGATGGCCGCCAGCTGGGCCGGCGTGGGCGACTTGCCGTCGCCGAGGCCGGCCTTGATGCGCTCCACCTCGATGTTGTAGGCGCGCAGCGAGTCGTGGTCAACGGCGGCCGGCTGGATACCGACGTGGTCGCTGTGCGCGCCGATGGCCACATACTGGTGCTTGAGCACCGGGTCGCTCCCCTCGAGCAGGGCCACGACGTTGCGCCCCGAAGTGGGGGTGTCCCGGAGTTCCACCTTGCCGGTGTACCGGATGCCCGCGGATCCCCACGTGGCGGTGGCGAGTGGACCACCGACGAGGGCTTCCGCCATGGCGTTGGAGGCGACGACGATGGTCGGCATCACCCTCGCGGCGCCGCCGCCGGCGGGCGCCGTGCCCTCCGCCTTCATGAAGTAGCCGCGATACGCCGCACCGGCGTCATCGAGCAGCGGCAGCACCACCGCCAGCGCGCCCGCCACTGGGCGCATCAACGCGCCGGTGACCTGCACCTGCAGCCCCTTGGCGGCAATCTCCGGCGTGTAGCCGAAGACCACCACCTTCCCCTTGGTCTGGTCGAGGGTCAGGTGCACGGCCGTATCGCCGATCAGGCCGCCAAAGACGACGTCGGCGCCGTCGAAGGGCCTGATCGCCCACTGCGAAAAGAGTCCGTAGTCCTTCTGGAACGTGAACGACTTGTCGCCGACGACCACCGGTGAAGCCACCCACGCGTGGCGCACGAGGGGCACCGTCTGGAAGAAGGTGCCGCTGTCCCCCATCGGGGTCAGGCCAATCTGCCTGGCCCAGCCGGCGATGATGGCGGTGGCCTTGTCGTGGAACGGCGTACCGGATGCACGTCCTCCCAACGAATCATCCGAATAGATATACAGGCGGGACATCAGGTCTTCCGCCGTGATCGCCGGCTGGGTCGGCTTGGCCGGTCGCTTCACCGGGAGCTGCTGGGCGCCGGCGGCGCTGGCCGCGACGGCGATGGTCAGGGCCACGGCAGTGGCTAAGGCGCGCATGAGGGTTTGCGGTGCGGGTGGAATTGACACGGACCGTCCGGCTGGACGCGGTAGCGCCCCGGCTCACTACTACTATGCCTACGTTGCCGCGGTTTCATGACCCCCGCGCCCGCTCGAGAGGGCCCGGCTGGCCTCCGGGAGAGGAACTCGGTGGCCGGGCGGGCGGTACACCCCTTCGCGGCCCCTGACGGCCCGGCTAACGCCTCAGCGGCGCCGGACGTACTTACTGTGATTCCCCGGCGATCGGCGCCGGGGAGAACCACTCGGAGGACGGATGAAGGTGATTCGGTTTCTTGCCGCAGCCACGATTGCGCTGACGGCCTCGACTGCGATGGCGCAGGGCGGACCTCCTCAGCGCGGCGGCCAAGGCTTTGCGCAGCGCCAGATGGAAATGCTGTTCCAGGGGATCACCCTGACCGACGCGCAGAAGGCCAAGGTGGACTCGCTCATGACCGCCTCGGCGGCCGAGAGCCGCAAGATGATGGAGGAGGCACACGCCTCCGGCGCTGACATGCGCAGCCCGGAAATGCGCGCCAAGCGCACCGAGATCACCAACAAGCGGAACGAGGCCATCAAGGCCCTGCTCACCCCGGACCAGCAGACCGTGTTCGCCAAGAACCTGGCCGATATGCAGGCCGCGATGCAGAACCGGCAGCGTCCGCCGCGCTGAGCGACAACACCGGCAGGTGACAAGCGGACCGCGGATCACTCCGCGGCCCGCATCACTTACCCCCGTGCCCCGCCCCGGCACCGCCTCATCATCGTCCGCGCGCCATCGCCTTGGCCGCCATCCGATCCACGAGCGCGGGAAGGAGCAGCTTGAGCCAAACGCCGAGCCGCGCGCGCGCCGTCATCACCAGCTCACGGTCGCGGTGCTCGGCGGCGTCGAGCAACTGCCTCGTGCACTCGGCCACGCCCATCATCGCCGCTTCGTTGACCGGACTGCGCCCCAGCAAGTGCCCGTCCGCGCCCAGGTTCCTCGCCCGCGAGCCCGTGCCGACGAAGCCCGGACAGACAATCGTCACCGACACGCCCGATTCGGCCAGCTCGATGCGGAGCGAGTCGAAGAAACCGATCAGCGCAGCCTTGGCGGCCGCGTAGCCCGAGCGCATGGGCACGCCCGTCTTGCCCGCGAGGCTCGACACGACCACCAGTCGCCCGCTCGACGCCCGCAAGTGCGGCAGCGCGGCGAGCGCGCAGTACACCGCACCCAGGTAGTTCACGCGAACCAGGCGTTCGAAGACCTTCCAGTCGCTCACATCTTCGGCCCGCGCCCACATGGCCTGGCCCGCGTTGCAGATCAGCGTGTCAATGCGCCCGAAGCGTGCGGCGGCCCGCGCGATCAGTTCGCGGCAATCCGCCTCGACGGTTACGTCGCCGATGACGGGCTCGACCTCGGCGCCGGCGGCGCGGCAGGCGTCGGCCACCTGATCCAGCCGGCAGGCGTCCCTTCCTGCGATCACAAGCCGCGTGCCACGTGCGGCAAGCGTGCGCGCGGTCTCGGCGCCGATGCCAAGCGACGCGCCGGTGAGCACGACAACCTGGCCGCGCCAGACACTCACGCGGCGGTGTCCGGCTCGTTGAGGGCGGCGATCACTTGCACCTCCACGTGATAGCCGTAGTGCAGCGCGTTCACGGGGACCACGGCGCGCGCGGGCTTGTGGTCGCCCATGAGCGCCATGTAAGCCGCGTTGAAGCGTCCCCACAGCTCCATGTCGGAGATGTAGACCGTCACTTGCAGCATGCGATTCAGGTCGCTCCCGGCCGCGTGCAGGACGGCCTGGATGTTGGCGAAGACCCGCGTCGTCTGCTCCTCGATGCTCCCGACCCTGTGTTCCTTCTGGCCCGGGATGATGGGAAGCTGGCCGGCCACGTAGACGCAGCCATTGTGGACTATGGCCTGGGAGTAGTGGCCGGCGGGGATGGGGGCGTGGGCGGTGCTGATGGAGTTCATGGATGGGACTGAGGGGAGAGGGGAGACGTGAGACGGACGACGATCAACAGCGGATGACGAAGGCGTGTCAACGACACTAGCTTACTACGAATTGCCTTTCGTCGCGCGATGCGCGCTCGAGTCGCGCAGTTTGCATCTCGCATCTCGCATCTCGCATCTCGCAGCTCGCATCTCGCAGCTCTCATCTCCTATCTCCCATCGTGCCCCCGTCCATGCCACCCGTTGATGTCCTCGCCTTCGCGCCGCATCCCGACGACGCCGAGCTGCTCTGCGGCGGCACGCTGGCGAGGCTCGCGCGCGAGGGACGCCGCACGGCGATCATAGACCTCACGCGCGGCGAGATGGGCACGAAGGGGTCGGTCGAGCTTCGTGCCGCCGAAGCGGCCAACGCCGCCGAAGTCCTTGGCGTCGCCGTGCGCGAGAACCTCGGCCTGCCCGACTCTCATCTCGAGAACACGCCAGCGACGCGCGCCCAGCTGGTGTCGGTGATCCGCCGGCTGCGCCCGCAAGTGGTCATCGCGCCGGCCCCGCGCGGACGGCATCCCGACCATCGCGTCGCCGCCCAGCTGGTTCGCGACGCCTGCTTTCTGTCGGGCATTCGCAAGATGGACCTGGGACGCGAACCGCACCGCCCCCGCAAGCTGTTGCACGCCATCACGTACCGCGAAGACCACGTGAAGCCGACGTTCGTGGTGGACATCTCGGCCGAATTTGACACGAAACTCAAGGCCGTCGCGTGCTACCAATCGCAGTTCGAGGGAGTCATCCAGGCGGGCGAGGTGTATCCCAATGGAGAGCCGCTCGCCGAGGTCATTCGCCATCAGTCGGCGCACTACGGCGCGCTGATCCGCACGCAGTACGGCGAGCCGTTCTGGACGCATGAGACGATGCGAGTGGATGATGTGATGGACTTGCAGGTCGAAACGTTTTAGGAAAGAGAAACAACAGACAGACAACAGAAAGACAACAGAGAGACAACAGACTACCTCGTGAAGAGCGATCATCTCATAGACATTTCCATTCGGCTGGCGCCGGGGACTCCGGAATGGCCGGGGGATACGCCGTTTTCATGCGGCTGGAACTGGCGGATTGCCGACGGCGCGAGCGTGAATCTCTCGGCGCTCACGACCAGTCCGCACGTGGGGACGCATGCCGACGCACCGCTGCACGTGCGGGATGATGCGGCATCCAGCGACCAGCTGCCGCTCGACGTCTTCATCGGCCCTGCGGTGGTCCTCGACGTGTCATCGCTCTCGGGGGCGCTCGACCGAGACGCCCTGCGCGCGGCGGGGCTCCGTACGGCGCCGGCACGTCTCCTGCTCAAGACGGGACGCTCGAGTGCGAGCGGCGTCTTTCCTGAGGAGTGGCCCGCCCTGAGCGCCGCGTGCGCGAGGTCGCTCGTCGCGGACGGACTGCGCCTGCTCGGCGTGGACTGCCCGAGCGTGGACCTCCGCGAGTCGCAGTCGCTGGCCGTGCATCATGCGCTGTTCGACGGCGGCGCGTTCAACCTGGAGAATCTGGACCTTTCCATTCCCACCGCGGGATCGTACGATCTGATGGCCGCACCAATCAAGCTCGGCGGACTCGATGCCGCGCCGGTGCGGGCGGTCCTGCGCCACACTACCACGGATACCTGACCATGTTCCTGAGCATTCGTTCACGCCGATTTCTTCTCCGCACCGCCGCCCTCGCCGTCGCCGTCGCCGCGGTGGCCGTGGTGGCCCGGCCGAGTGCCGGCCGCGAAGCGGCGCAAGGCGGCGCCGTCATCCAGATTCGCGATTTCGAAAAGGCCTCCATCGTCGAAATCGTCGCTTGGAGCGCCACCACGCCACAATTCGGCCTGCGCACGTTCGTGCGCCGCAACGGCACCCCCGACCGGTATCACCGGCTCTGGGTCAACAGCGCGTACCCGGCAATCTCCGACGCGAGCAACGCCCAGGGGCTGAACCGTCCGCTCCCGGTGACGAGTGCTCGTGATGACCAGAACTGCCTGAATGGACAGTGTGCCCCCACCTCCACGGTCGGCGCGCGCATCCCGAATGACGCGCTGCGCAAGGAGACGGGCGACGTGGCGGTGAAGTTCATCACGAGCAGCAGCGCCGAGATCGTCTTCACGGCGCGCCGCCCGCTCGTGACCGCGTACCTGGCCGCGGTGGACTCGGTGGTCGCGGCGCTGAAGAAGTAGGCACCGCTTCGAACACGCGCGGCCTACGGCCGCGCTCGTCGAAGCCCCGCCCGTTCGCTACGGGCGGGGTTTCTTCATGGCGTCAGGAACCGATCGAGCTCTCCACGCGCCTCGAGCAGGCGGCGTACCTCCTGGGCCACATCCTGCGCCAGGCCCAGTTGCGTCGTGACACCCTCCACCGACAAGGTGCCGGCGTGCAGGCGCAGCAGGTCGAGCCGCATGCGCTCCAGCGTCGACACCACCTCGCGATGCCGCTCGCCGAGGTCATCGCGCAGAGCGCGCACATCCGCGTATTGATCACGCTCGGCCGCATCGCCGGCCTCGGCCAGCGATGCCTGCAGCGTGTCGCGATGCGCGCGCAGCGACTCGGCGTCGCGCTGCAGCGAGGCAATGATCTTCGGCACGTCGCCCAGGGTGCGCCGCGTCGCCTTCGGCAGTGACGCGAACAGTTCGCCGGCGGCCATGCTAATGGCGAGCTCCGTGGCGCGGTGCGTGGTCGCCGCCCCTTCCACCGGCCGGCCGCCAAACCGGCGCGCCAGCGCGAACGCCGCACGCCCCACCTTGCCGAGCCAGAGCTTCGTCCACCCTTCCGGCGCGGAATACGGACGACGATTGCGCAACACCTCGCGCACGAGCAGGCTGAGGAGGAACCCGAAGCCCATGACGGGCGCGACGAGCGTCACGATGCGCACTTCACTGATCGGGAAGACCATGCGCGCCGAGAGCGCCAGCACTTCCCCAAGCCCGAACGCGACGGTGGCGACGCCCGCCGCGCGCTCCAACCCTCGTCGCTCGACGCCGCCGCCCGCAATGAACTCCTCGCGCAGTTGTGCGATCTCGTGGTCGAACGCCATGCGCACGTCGGGAACCTCGAACCCGCGGCGCAGCAGCTTGCGCGCCTGCCAGACCATGGCGGCGAATGGCATGGCGACGGCGATGAGGCCAACGGTGCCGACGGCCGCCACCGGGCCAAAGGCCAGGACCGAGGCCGCGGTCACCATCAGCAGAAGATATCCGCCCAGCATCACGCCGCCCGAACTGATGATGCGCCCTTCCCGCTTCACGAACGCGCGCAGCGAGGCCGGCACTTCACGGCGTTCCTCGAGCGCGCCGCCCATCTGTTCGGCCAGCGCGAGGGCGCTTGGCGGACGGCGTTCGGGTTCCTTCGCGAGGCACTTCTCGATGAGGTGCGCCAGCACGCGCGGCACGCTTGCGCCGGGTACCGTGAGCACCGGCACGGGGCTCGCCACCTGCTGGGCCAGCACGTCCACGGCACGGTCGCCCGAGTAGGGCGGCCGACCGGTGCAGGCAAAGACGGCCGTGGCGCCAAGTCCATACACATCGGACCGCGCGTCCACCGTGCCGCCGAGCGCCTGCTCGGGACTCATGTACTCCGGCGTCCCGGCGACCGCGGACAGCTCGTCGGCGCCAGCCGCGGCGGCGATGCCGAAATCGGTGACCAATGCGCGCCCCGAACCCCGCTCGAGCAGGATGTTGTCCGGCTTCACATCGCGGTGCACCACGCCCTGGGCATGCGCGTGGCCCAGCGCCCAGGCGACCTCTCGCAGCACCTTGGTCAACTCCGACGCGGCGAGCGGTCCGCGCGTGCGCACGCGCCGACCAAGCGTCTCGCCGTCCACGTACGCCATCACATAGAAGACAAACGGCGGCGCCTCGTCCACGGCGAAGATGGGAACGATGTTCGGATGCGACAGCTTGGCGGCGAGCCGCGCCTCGCGCAGGAAGCGGTCGCGTACCTCCGTGTCGTATCCGCGCTCCGATGGCAGCACCTTGATGGCCACGGGGCGGTCGAGCTGCACGTCGCGCGCCAGGTACACCACGCCCATGCCGCCGCGCCCCAGTTCGCGGTCGAGCGAGTAGCGGCCGGCGACGGCGAGCTGGAACTCGACGAACAGGTTGTCCATCGGGGCAGAGGCGTTCATCCGGGTATACTCTCACCGGGGCGCGCATCGCACCAGCGGCGCGGTGCGGTATTGCCCTGCCCCGCCGTCCATCACATGATTGCCAGATGACTGCCCACACCCACTATCTCTGGTTCAACACCACGCGCGCGCAGGAAATCATTGACATCACCGACGAGGTCGCGGAGCAGGTGCAGAAGAGCGGCATCCGCGAGGGCTTCGTCCTCGTCTCGGCGATGCACATTTCCGCGTCTGTCTTCGTCAACGATCACGAGTCGGGGCTCTGGCACGACATCCTGCACTGGCTCGAGCACACCATCGCGCCGTGGGACCCGCCGCGCTACCGGCACAACGACACCGGCGAGGAAAACGCCGCCGCCCACCTGCGCTCGTTGACCATCGGGCACGAGGTCATCGTCCCCATCACGGCGGGCGAGCTCGACCTCGGCCCCTGGCAACGGGTCTTCTACGGCGAGTGGGACGGCCAGCGGAAGAAGCGCGTGATCATCAAGGTGCTGGGCGACCAGTAACCCCCGTTATATTCCGTGCATGGCCCAGCCCCCCATCTACCTCGACCACGCGGCCACGACACCGGTGCGCCCCGAGGTTCTCGACGCGCTGCTGCCGTACTTCAGCGCGAAGTTCGGCAACGCGTCGAGCGCCCACCGCTGGGGGCGCGAGGCGCGCGCCGCCACCGACGCCGCGCGCGAGCGCATCGCCGCCTGTCTCGGGGCGCAGCCCGACGAGATCTGCCTCACGTCCGGCGGCACCGAGGCCGACAACCTCGCCGTGCTCGGCGGATGGCGCGTGCAGCAGGGGAACGGACGCCCGGGCATCGTGAGCACTCCCATCGAGCACAAGGCGGTGCTCGAGGCGGTGCACCAGGCGGCACGCGAGGGCGGCGACGAGCGCCTGCTCGCCATCACCCCGGCCGGCGTCGTGAATCTCGACGACGCGCGGCAGCACATCCGCGACGACGTGGCGCTGGTGAGCGTGATGTGGGTGAACAACGAGACGGGCGTCATACAGCCTATCGAGGAGCTCGCCGCGCTCGCGAAGGCGCAGGGCGCGATCTTCCACACCGATGCCGTGCAGGCGTTCGGCAAGGTGCCGGTGGACACGCGGAAAGTCCCGTTCGACTTCCTCTCGGTGAGCGGCCACAAGTTCGGCGCACCCAAGAGCATCGGCGCCGTCTTCGTGCGCCGCGGCACGCCGCTCGCCCCGCTCTTCTTTGGCGGTTCGCAGGACCGCGGGCGTCGCCCCGGCACCGAGAACACGCCGATGGCCGTCGCGCTCGCGACGGCGATGGAGCTGACGCTCAAGGAGCGCGACGCCGAGGTGGCGCGCTTGCGCGCGCTGCGCGACCGCCTCGAGGCGATGCTCACGGCCCGCCTGCCGGAGCTGGTCGTCCACGGCCGCGGCGCCCCGCGCGTGCCGCACATCCTGCATGTCTCCGTCCCCGGCACCGACAGCGAGTCCATGCTCATGGCGCTCGACCTCAAGGGCATCGCCGCCTCGAGCGGCTCGGCCTGCCAGAGCGGAAGCGTCACCCCATCGCATGTCCTGAGCGCCATGGGCCTCCCGCCCGAGCTCGGCTCGGCGGCCGTGCGCATGAGCGTGGGCAAGCTCACCACCGACGAGCAGATTGACCGCGTGGCCGAGGTGTTCCCGGACGTGGTGAAGTCGGCGCGGGACATGGCGGGGCGCTTCTAGTGGCGCGGGTGCTGGTGGCGATGTCGGGCGGCGTGGACAGTTCCGTGGCCGCCGCGCTCCTCGTGCGCCAGGGCCACGACGTCGTCGGCGTCACCATGAAGCTCTTCAACGACGGTGCCGAGCTGCCCGACCGTCCGTGCTGTTCGCTCGACGCGACGAGCGATGCACGCCGCGTCGCCGGGCAGCTTGGTATCCCGCACTACGTGCTCAACATGGTGGACCACTTCGGCCGCGACGTGATCGCCGACTTCGTGGCCGAGTATGCGCGCGGCCGCACCCCCATTCCGTGCGTGCGGTGCAACACCTTCACCAAGTTCAGCGACCTCGTGGCCAAGGCCGACGGCATCGGCGCCGAGTACGTGGCGACGGGACATTACGCACGCGCCGTCGGCGGCGAGCTGCATCGCGGCGCCGACGGCAACAAGGACCAGACGTACTTCCTGTGGGGCATCAACCGGAACGTCGTGAGGCGCCTGCTCCTCCCCGTCGGCGACATGACGAAGGCCGAGACGCGCGCCGTGGCGCGCGAGCTGACCCTGCCGCGCGTGGCCGACAAGCCGGAGAGCCAGGAGATCTGCTTCGTGCCCGACGGCGACTACGTCAAGATCCTGCGGCGGCAACTCGGCGACGCCGCACCCGCGCTATCGCCGGGGCGCATCGTGACCACGGGCGGCGAAGTGATCGGCGAGCACGAGGGCTTCGCGCGCTACACCATCGGCCAGCGCCGCGGGCTGCCCGGCGGGTCGGCCGACCCGATGTATGTCGTCGCGCTGCGCCCCGAGACGCGCGAGGTCGTGGTCGGGCCGCGCGAGGCGCTGCTCGGCACACGGCTCGACGCGCAGGGCATCAACTGGCTGGTGGATGCGCCGCCGCGTGCGGGCGACGAAGTGCAGGTGCGCATCCGCCATCGGTCACCACTGACCGCCGCCGTGATTGATGCCGTGACCGGCGACACCGTGTCCCTGACGCTTCACGCGCCCGTGTCGGCCATCACTCCCGGGCAGAGCGCCGTGCTCTATGACGGCACGCGAGTGCTCGGCGGCGGCTTCATCAGCTGAACGGCCAGTCGCCAGCGGCGCGCTTCGTCCTGCGTGGTGGCCGTCAGTACTTCAGCCCGGCCTTCTGCGCAAACGCCTCCATCGCGGCGCGCGCCTCATGGGTGAGCTCCTGCGGCGCGTCCACGCGCACCTCGACCAGCAGGTCGCCCTTCTTGCCGTCCTTCGCGATCCCCTGCCCACGTACGCGGAACCGCTTGTTCGACGGCGTCCCCGCCGGAATCGAAATCGTCACCTTCTTCTCGTCAAGCGTCTTGACGGTCACGCGAGAGCCGAGCGTCGCCTGCGCGACATTTACCGGCACGTGCGCGATGAGGTCGAGGCCGTCGCGGGAGTAGAACTTGTCGGGCTCCACCTTGAACGTGATCACGAGGTCGCCGGGCGGCCCGCCCCGCACCCCGCGCCCACCCTGTCCCTTGAGGCGGATCTTCGAGTCGGTGTCGGTGCCCGGCGGCACGGTGATCAGCACCTTCTTGCGCTCGCGCTTCTCGCCCTGCCCCGCGCAGCTTGGGCACTTCTCGCTCGCCACCGAGCCCTTGCCGAGGCACATCGGGCACGGCCGGTTCACGGCGAAACCGCCCTGTCCAAAGGAAATCGAACCGCGGCCGCCGCACTCGGGGCAGGCGGTCACCTTGGCGCCCTTCGCCGCGCCGGTGCCGCCGCAGCTCGAGCACTCCTCGTTCACCTCGAGTTCCACCGGCACCTTGCCGCCCACGGCCGCCACGCGAAACGGCACCTCGAGCGTGGTCTCGATGCTCTGGCCCCGCTCCGGCTCGCTCGCCTTGGGGCGTTGCGCGCCGCCGCCGAACATCGAACTGAACAGGTCGCCAAGCCCGCCAAATCCCCCGACGTCGAACTCCTCGAACTTCGGCGGCGATCCCCCGGCCCCCGGGCGCGCGCCCGCACGCGGCCCCGAACTGCGAAAGCCGCCCGTCGCGCCGCCCCCGGGGCGGCGCACGAAGTCGCCGAACGCGCCCAGCCGGCGCATCTCGTCGTACTGCGCCCGCTTCTTGACGTCGCCGAGGACGTTGTACGCCTCCGAGATCTCCTTGAAGCGCTCCGACGACCTGGGATCCCCCTTGTTCGAGTCGGGGTGATGCTGCTTCGCCAGGCGGCGATACGCCTTCTTGACCTCGTCGGCCGTCGCCTTCTCCGCGACGCCGAGCACGGCGTAGAAGTCCTTGCTGTGTGCCATCAGCGCGTCAGCCGTGCCACTGCTTCACGACCACGCGAGCGGGGCGCAGCAGCTGGCCGTTGAACGTGTAGCCCACTTGATAGACCTGGGCCACGAGCTCGTCTTCCTCGGGAAGCGCCGCCGGGATGGCGGTCAGCGCTTCGTGAACCGCCGGGTCGAACCGCTCACCCTCCGGGTTCACGACCACGAGCCCATGCCCGGCCAGCGACTTGAGCACCTTCCTTTCCACCAGCAGCACCCCGTCCACGATGGACTGCGCCGGCGTGGTGGCTGGATCGAAGTGCGCCACGCGCCCGAGGTCGTCGAGCGAGTCGAGCAAGCCCGCGATCAGGGCGCCCATCCCCTTGAACTCGGCCTCGAGGCGTTCCTTGGCGCTCCGCCGGCGGAAGTTGTCGAACTCGGCGAAGAGCCGCACGTATTTGTCCCGCTGGTCCGCGAGCTGGCGCAGAGCATCAGCGAGCGCCGCGTCGCCGGCTTCAGCCGTCAGCGCTGAATCAGCCGTCGGCGCCGCATCAGCCGTCGGCACCGCATCAGCCGTCGGCGCCGCCGCGGTGTCGGCGGTGGCATCCGACTCGGCGCCGGGTCCGGCGACCGGAAGGTCATTTTCGACGTCGGGAATGCTGGTGGGGTCAGTCATCGGTTCTCAGAAATCGGTATTACGGACGCCTGACCGACCCGCGGCCAGGCGCCAGTATTGAAATTCAACGTTCGTCGCCCTGCAGTGCAACCACCGCGCCGCGACTTTCTGCCGGAATGGCGGACTCTTGGCCCTACGGCGGTGGTCCACAGGACGTTTCGAGGACGCCTGGCACACAGCGGCGCAGGCCGGCCACGGCGCGCTGGACCTAAACGACCACTGCCTTGCCACGGATTTCACGGATCACGCGAATACGTGCCAGTCGAGGTGTTCAGTGCACGCATCGGCACGGGCGCCTGTCCGCCATGACCGGCGAGATCAACGGCCAGCGCTGCCCTTACGCTGTCCCCTGCAGCAGTCGCCGCACCAGGCTCAACGCCGACTGCGCGCTGCGCTGGCGGATCTCCTGGCGGTCGCCGATCATGATCGCGCGGAAGCTCTTCACGGTCCCCTCGTCGTCGGCGGCGATGCAGACCGTGCCCACCGGCTTCTCGGGCGTGCCTCCGTCGGGACCCGCGATGCCCGTAGTCGAGACGCCGACCTCCGCGCCAAGGACCCGCCGCGCGCCGGCGGCCATCTCGCGCGCGGTTTCCTCGCTCACCGCACCGTGCGTCTGCAGCGTGTCGGCGCGCACGCCAAGGGCATGCATCTTCACGTTGTTGTGGTAGGCGATGATGCCGCCGAGCATCACATCACTCGACCCGGGAATGGCCGTGAGCCGCGCACCGAGCAGGCCGCCCGTGCAGCTCTCGGCCACGGCAATGCGCTTGCCAGCCTCGCGCAGCGTGGCGAGCACCGTCGCGGCGAGGTCGTCGTTCCCCTCCCCGTAGGCGTATTCGCCGGCCACGGCGCGCAGCACCGCGGCCGCGCGCGCAAGACGCGAATCCGCGTCGGCGGCGGCGAGGTTCCGGGCGGTGAGGCGCAGGTCCACCCCCTCCCACCCAGGAAGGTAGGCCAGCCCGAGGCCCTCGACGTCGAACCCCTCGAGCGCGCGAATCCGGTCGGACAGCGCACTCTCGGCGATTCCAGTGGTGCGGATGGTGTGCGAGCGGACCACGGTCGGCGCGCCCGTCGCGCGCTGCAGCAGGCGGGGCAACAACTGGTCCGCGAACATGCCGCGCATCTCGCGGGGGACGCCCGGCAGCATCGCCACCCAGCGGCCGCGTTCGTCCTCGAGCCAGATGCCCGGCGCCGTGCCGTGCGCGTTGGCGAGGATGCCGGCGCCGACGGGGAGCATTGCCTGTTGCAGGTTGCTCCTTGGAATCTCACCCGAGCGTCCGAGTGACTTCCACCGGCGATGCAGCGACGCCACCACCTGCGCGTCTTCGTACAGTGCACGGCCGAACAGCGTCGCGATGGCTGGCTTGGTGAGGTCGTCGCTGGTGGGGCCGAGTCCGCCCGTGGTGATGACGGCGCCGGTGCGCGCGAGGGCCTCGCCGACGCCCGCGGCAATGTCCTCGGCCCCGTCGCCCACCGAGGTGCGCCGCACGACGGTAATGCCGTGCGTCGCCAGCTCGCGCGCCAGCCAGGCGCCGTTGGTGTCGATGGTAAAGCCGAGGAGCAGTTCGTCGCCGATGGTAACGACTTCTATCTGCATGCGATCACTCCAGTCCGCCATCGGCCGCCAACCGTCCACCGTCCACCGTCCACCGTCTACCGTCTACCGTCTACCGTCTACCTCAGCACCCTCCCATACCGCTTCACGTAGACTGCAAAACTCCACACCGTCAGCACGACGGCAACCGCCAGGCTGAGCGCGCCCACCGAGCCGGCGGCGAGCGCCAGCTGGTCCCACGCGCGATCGGTGAAGCCGTGCTCCTCCACCCAAGTGCGGAACGCGAACCAGAAATAGGCGGCGCCGACCCAAATGAACTGAAAGGTCATCTTGGCCTTGCCGGGGCCGATGGCCGCAATCACGACGCCGCGCTTGTTGGCGGCCTGACGGAACCACGTCATGAGGGCCTCGCGCCCGAGTACGATGACGAGCACCCACCACGGGAACGGCACGATGAACCCGCCCCACGTCACGAACGGATAGCTCGACGCCTCGGCGGCGCGCGGCAGCACGCGCGCGAGCCACTCCCCGCGCGGCGCCTGCAGCATGTACATCGGGATGAACGTCGCGAGCAGGAAGATCTTGTCGGCAAGCGGGTCGAGCAGGCGGCCCAGGTTGGTGATCTGGTTGCGCGACCGCGCGAGCTTGCCGTCGTAGTGGTCGGAGATCGCGACCACCAGGAAGAGCACGAACGCGAGCCCGCGCAGCGTCGCCGAGTGGATGAACGGCAGCCACGCCACGAGCGGCGTCAACGCGATGCGCCCGACGGTGATCCAATTGGGAAGGTTCACGGCCCCGCGCCAGCGCTCAGGCGAGCGACTTGAGAACGAGCTTGGAGACGGCCTTGAGCGTGTCGAAGACGCCGTCACCCGTCACGGCTACCGCCTCGAAGTACGTCGCGTGCTCGATCCACTCCCCGGTCGGCAGCTGCTCGACGAGGTTCTCGGTGGGGTGGAACGGATCGGGGGTCACGCGCTGGCGGGCCGGATCCACGACCTCCCAGCCCGGATTGAGCGCGGCCTGCAGGTCGGCAAGCGGCGCGGCGTTGGGAAGGTCGCGTTTGTTGTACTGGATGACGAAGGGCATCTTCGTCAGGTCGTAGCCGTACTCGGCCATGTTGTCGTACAGGTTCTGCATGGCCTCCTGGTTCGCCTCCATGCGCTCGAGCTGCGAGTCGGAGACGAACACGATGCCATCCACGCCCTTGAGGATCAGCTTGCGCGAGGCGTTGTAGTAGACCTGCCCCGGCACCGTGTAGAGGTGGAAGCGCGTCTTGAAGCCGCGGATCGTGCCGAGGTCCACGGGCAGGAAGTCAAAGAACAGGGTGCGCTCGGTCTCGGTGGCAAGCGAGATCAGCTTGCCGCGGGTGTCCGGCTTCACCTTGCCGTAGACGTGCTCAAGATTCGTCGTCTTGCCGCCCAGGCCCGGGCCGTAATAGACGATCTTGCAGTTGATCTCGCGCGAGGCGTAGTTGATCATCGACATGACCGTTCTCTCCTAGCTGAACAGCTGGTCGATCTCGTCGTCTGCGCCGGCGAGAAGGTGGGGTTTCTGCGGCTGGCCGTCAGTGCCGCGCGAGAAGACCGCTTCAAATAGACGCGTAAGTTCGCCCACGGTTTCCTTCATCTTGAGCCGCACGAGGCCGAGCGTCGTGCGGTTGTCGAAAAGCGTGACAAGGATGACCCGGCGGGCAACGTCCGCCAGGTACATGGACTCCTTCTCTCCCTGGTGGAAGAGCGAGTTGAAGTCCGTCTCGCCAATCAACCGGGCCAGCTGGTCGTTGGCGCTGAAGTCGGCCGCCGTCAATGTGGCAAAGGCCGTTGGGTCGAAGTTGGGCTGTTCCCCCACGGTCGCGACCAACTGCCCCGTGCGGTCCACCAGGAGCGCGCACCGGGCATTGCTGTCGTGAAGGAAGTGCTGGAGCGTGTGCGTGATCGCCCCGAAATCATCTTCCGTGAAGGACCAACTGGCGGCACCAACGGGCATGGAGGAGGGCTGAAGTAGGAGTAAAAGATGGCAAATGGGACCC
>JAJZRK010000050.1 GCA_021802745.1 bacterium | reverse complement strand
CATCTCCATGATCCACGCCGTGCCCTTGTCGGGCACGTCGTTGTAGAGCACGCCGAGGAACTGCACCGGCTGGCCCACATACGTCTGCGCGACTTCCGAGAGTGACGCATGCTCATCGCGGCACGCCAGGCACCACGACGCCCAGAAGTTCAGCACCACCACCTTGCCGCGCAGGTCGGCCAGGCGCACGGTGTCGCCGATCGGGCGCGACAGGCCGGCCTGCCCGGGCGCGAAGACCTGCAGCGCGAACGGCGGCGCCTCGCGCCCGGGCAGGGGCGACGGGATGTTGTTCGGATCGCGCGTCAGCCCCCAGGCGAACAGCGCAATCACGGGCGCGGCCGTGGCCGCGGCAATGGACGCCCGCTTCCAGTTCACGACTGGCCCTCCGTGAGCGCCGGCGACCGCACCGCCGCGGCGACCCGCTGGCGCTGCGGCAGCATGCCGACGATGGCGCCGATGCAGAGCACGAGGCCGCCAAACCAGATCCAGGGAATGAGCGGCTCCCAGATGACCTTGACCGTGACGTTCGACCCATCCTGCTTGAACGCCATCAGGTTGAAGTAGAGGTCGCCCGACAGCATGCTGCGCACGTCGGGCGTCGGCACGGGCTGCTGCGACGTCGGATAGTAGTTCATGCGCGGTTCGGCGGTGCCGACCACGCGCGCGCCGTCCATCAGCTCCATCGTCGCGCCAATCACCTCGCGCTGCGGTTCCTGCTTGCCCCACGCATTCTTGAACCGCACCGTGTGGCCGGCGACCGTCACCGTCTCGCCCGGCTTGAGCGTCGCCTCCTGCTCCGTGCGGAACGTCGAGGAGGCGGCGACGCCGAGCGCGACCAGCACGACGCCGATGTGCGCGATGTAGCCGCCGTAGCGACGGCGGTTGCCGCTGATGAGGCGCGAGAGCGCCACCACCCACGGCTCGCCCTGCGCCTTCACGCGGGCGTTGGCACCCCGCACGAACTCGCCGGCATTGACGGCGAGCGCAAAGCCCGCGAACGCGAACGCGAGCACCGAGTAGACATTGCGCGCCCCCGCCACGAGCGCCACGATGGCCAACGCCGCGCCGAGGACGACGCCCGGAAGCAGCCGCCCCTTCAGTTCGGGCCCTGCCCCCTTCTTCCACGGCAGCGCCGGACCGACGCCCATGAGGAAGAGGAGCGCGACCATCAGCGGGACGCTCATCCGGTTGAAGAACGGCGTCCCCACGCTCACCTTCACGCCGCGCGCGGCTTCGGCGACAAGCGGGAAGAGCGTGCCGATGAGCACCGTGAACATGAACGTCGTGAAGAGCAGGTTCTGCAGCAGGAAGACCGTCTCGCGCGACAGCGGCGCGTCGAGCCGCCCCTCCGACGCCAGCTTGTCGCTGTTGCCGGCCACCATGAAGAGCGCGCTCACCAGCACGAACGCGATGAAGCCGAGGAAGTAGTAGCCGATCGTGCCCTGCGTGAACGCGTGCACTGACGAGATGATGCCCGAGCGCGTCAGGAACGTGCCGAGGATCGTCAGCACGAAGGTGCCGACCATCAGGTTCAGGTTCCACAGCTTCAGCATGCCGCGGCGCTCCTGCACCATCACCGAGTGCAGGTACGCGGTCACGGTAAGCCACGGGATGAACGAGGCGTTCTCGACCGGATCCCAGGCCCAGTAGCCGCCCCAGCCGAGCACTTCGTAGGACCACCACATGCCGGCGATGATCGCGGCCGTGAGGAAGGCCCACGCCGTGAGCGTCCAGCGGCGCGTCAGGCGAATCCAGTCGTCGCCGGCCACTTCGCCCGAGAGCATGGCGCCCACCGCGAAGGCGAACGGCACGGTGAGTCCGACGTACCCGAGATAGAGGAGCGGTGGATGCACCCCCATCAGGATGTGGTTCTGCAGCAGCGGGTTCGGCCCCGGCCCGTCGAACGGCACCGGGAAGACGGGCTGGAACGGATTGGCCGGCCCGACGAGCAGGATATGGAAGAAGACCGCCACCACGAGCAGGGTGACCGCGGCGTAGGGCACCAGGTTGCCTTCGCGCTTGCGGTTGAACCAGACCACCGCGGCCGCGTACATGCCGAGCACCCACGCCCAGAACACGATGGAGCCCTCGAGGGCGCCCCACAGGGAGATGATCGTGTAGAACGTCGGCGTCGCGCGGCTGCCCACCTGCGCGACGTACGAGATGCTGAAGTCGTGCGACACCAGCCCGTAGACCAGGGCGAGCGCCGACACCGTCACCAGCACGAAGTTGGTGTACACCGCGGCGTACAGGTACATCAGCCAGTCGCGGCGGCCGCGCCGCACGGCGATCGGGCCGAACGTCGCGCCAAGCAGGGAGACGGCGAGCGCGACGACGATGGCGTTGAAGGCGAGCAGGCGGGTCATGTACCCGTGCTCTTCATCAGGGACTTGTACATCTCCGACGGCCGCTCGCCCTTGGTCGGCGCCTTGTACTCGTTGGAGTGCTTCACCATCAGGCTCGTGCTGACGAAGACGCCGTCCTTGCCGTAGCGCCCCTCCACCACGACCCCCTGGCCGTCCTTGAACATCGTCGGCGGCGCCCCCTTCGAGTGCACGGCAATCTCGCCCGTGCCGTCGGTGACGGCGAAGCGCAGGTCGAGCGCCTTCTCGTCCCACACCACCGAGCCGGGCTTCACCTGCCCGCCCAGCCGCACCGGCTTGTCATAGCCCTCGACCCCCTTCGCCAGCAGCTCCTTGGGCGTGAGGAAGTACACCACGTTGCTGTCGAGGCCGCCGTAAATGAGCCAGCCGAAGGCAATCACGAGCACGCCAACCGCGGCCAGCGCGCCCCACTTGGTCCGTTTCGTCGTCATGTCCTGAATTCTCCCTTTGCCGCCTGATCGTATTCCGCCCGGGCGCGGCGCACGGCGCCCACCAGCCGCACCAGCATGACCCCGAGCACCACCCACGTGATGACGTACGACGCCACCACGTAGGCCATGCCGCCATTTTCCAGACCGCTAACCATTGTTCCCTCCCAGCGCCGCCGCCTGCGCCGCGTGCTCCGCCGCGCGCTCGTAGCGCGCCGCCTCATACCGCCGCCAGATGAACCAGAGCATCAGCAGCGTGAAGGCCGCCACGTTCAACAGCAGCCCGCGCAGGTACTCGGGCGAGAGCGACCGCGGATTGCTCTGGATCTGGTGCAGCGTGCGCCACCACTTCACCGACATCCAGACGATCGGCACGTTGATCGCGCCGAGGATGCCCACGGCCGCGCTCCACTGTCCGCGCCGCTGCGGATCCTCGACGAACGACCGCAGGGCAAGATACCCCACAAAGATAAGGAAGAGCACCAGCGTGCTCGTCAGGCGGGCGTCCCACGACCACCAGACGCCCCAGGTAGGACGTCCCCAGAGCATGCCCAGCACCAGCGTCAGCCCGCAGAACATCGACCCCACCTCGGCCGACGAGGCAGCGAGGAGGTCGGCGCGTTCGTCTTCCTTCCACAGGAAGTGCACCGAGGCGACGAGCACCACACCGAAGGCGGCGAAGGTCACCCACGCCGCCGGGACGTGCACGTACATCATCTTCTGCAGGTGGCCCATCATCGCGTCGGCCGGCGACGTGGCGACGGAGTAGACCTGCGCAAAGACGAAGAAGAGGAAGGCGCCCCAGCCAAGCCAGGCGGGGGTCGGCTTCGGCGGGCCGAATTGGTTCGGGGAAGCGGGAGGCATGGGAAGGGTCAGACCTCGATCACGTATTCGAAGGCAAGAAAGGTCGCCACCAGGAAGATTACGTCGAAGAGCGCCAGCATCTGCACCCACGCGCCCGACTCGTTCAGCAGGTCGCCGAAGAGCAGGGCCTTGGTGGCCGACATCGCGGCGAGCAGCACCGGGATGAGCATGGGGTAGAGCAGCAGCGGGAGCAGCACCTCGCGCGCCCGGCTGCGGCTCGACATCGCCGCGTAGAAGGTGCCCAGCGCCACGATGCCGACGACCCCGAGCATCATGATGCCGACTATCGCCGGCCACGTGGACGGCACGGTCACCGAGAACAGCACGATCCCCACCGCGACGACGATCACGAGCATCAGCGTCACGAAGATCAGGTTGGCGATCAGCTTGCCGGCGAAGATCGCCCACCGCGACCCGGGGTAGAGCAGCAGCGCCTCGAGCGCGCCGCCGTCGAGTTCCACCTGGTACGAGCGGTTGAAGGCGAGCACGCCGGCGAAGAGCACGGCCAGCCACAGCGCGCCCGCGGCGGCGTCGTGCAGCGCCTTGCCGTCGGGGCCGAGCGCGAGGCCGAAGAGCACGAGGATGGTGACGCCGAGCGAGGCGACCGAGTTGAAGCCCGCCCTGGAGCGCCGCTCCGTGGTCAGGTCCTTCCACACGATCGCGCGCGTGCGCCGGATGTCGTCGCGGAAGGCCATCAGGAAATCCCCGCCGCGCCAGCCGGGAGCGTGATCGCCTGCGGCGACGCGCCGTGCAGCAGGTCGTCGGCCGACGGAACGTGCACGCGCCCGTCGCGGATGGTGACGGTGCGGTCAATCACGCCCTGCGCCGGCACCAGGTCGTGCAGCACCACCACCGCGGCGCCGCCTGCCGCGTTGAGCTCGTGAATGAAGCTGTTCATGAGCGCGATCCCCGCCACGTCGAGATTGTTGTACGGCTCGTCGAGGAGGAGGAGGCGCGGCCGCTGCAGGATGAGGCGCGCCAGCGACAGGCGGCGCTGCATGCCGGCGGAAAAGCCCCGGACGCGTTCGTGCGTGACGTGCGTGAGGCCGACGCGGTCGAGCGCCGCGTCAATGTCCGCCGCGGGAAAGCCGAGCATCGTCGCGGCGAAGGCCAGGTTCTCGCGGGCCGTCAGGTCGTCGTAGAGCCCCGGCACGTGCGAGAAGAAGCCCACGTGGTGGCGCACGTCGTCGCCCTCGGTCTTCACGTTGGCGCCATAGACGAAGCAGTCGCCGGCCGACGCCTTGAGGAGCGTGGCGACGATGCGCATGAACGTGCTCTTGCCGCAGCCATTGTGGCCAAGCAGGCCAACCATTTCGCCGGCGCGAACCTGCAGATTGATGCCGCGCAACACCCAGCGGGCGCCAAATCGGCGCGCCACCCCGCGCGCATCGAGCGCGAGATCAGGGGTGCGAAGGGGGGCGGCGCTGGTCACGCAAGAAATCAGGGCAATTGCACCCTTCTTTTCCAGCCAGAGGAAGCCGATAAAATGTACGACTTTCCCCTACACGACAAACCGTTGTGGGATAAGGGGTTGGATAGAGACGGTAGACGGTAGACGGTAGACGGTAGACGGTAGACGGTGGACGGTAGACGACAGACGGTAGGCGATAGACGGTGTGCAACGGACGCGGGAGATCGCGATCCACGCACACCGCGAGAGAACCACCTCTCAGCCACCGACGCACAAGCGGCCGGCATGTGCCGGCCGCTCGAGCAGTTCATGGAGCGTATCGGGCTCGAACCGATGACCCCCGGCTTGCAAAGCCGGTGCTCTCCCAACTGAGCTAACGCCCCGAGGTGTGGAATCTAAGGACTGGGAGGGGTGGCTTCCAGACGGTAGACGGTAGACGGTAGACGGTGGACGGTGGACGGTGGACGGTGGACGGTGGACGGTAGACGGTGGCCTCACGCAGTACTTCCGGCTAAACGGCGCACGTTTCACACTGGATGCAGGCAAATGGTGATGAAGTCTTCACGCCTTCCGTCAATTTGCGCGCATGCATCCACTCGAGAAACTCGAGGTCTACGCGCAAGCGAGGACGCTCGCCGAGGCTTGCCGGCAGGCGACAGCCGCAATGAGCGACCGAGACCTGCGGTGGCAGTTGCTGCGCGCCGTGCGGTCAATCGCCGCGAACCTCGCGGAGGGGGCCGGCAGCGAATCGCAGGCGACTTTTGCGCGCTATATCGCGATTGCGCTCGCTTCCGCGAAGGAATCTGAGTGCCACGTGGAGTTCGCCCGCGACACCGGCGCCCTCACCCCGCAAACCCACGCGGACCTGACGGCACAGCTTCGCAACCTCGCTCCGCGCCTCGTACGTCTCCTCGCTGCCGTACGCGCCAACGCAGCGCGGCGGACCAGGAGTCACCCCTAGCCCGCCGCCATCCACCGTCCACCGTCTACCGTCTACCGTCCACCGTCCACCGTCTACCGTCCACCGTCTACCGTCCACCGTCCACCGTCTACCGTCCACCGTCCACCGTCCACCGTCTACCGTCTACTCATGCGCCGGCAACGGCTCCATCGTCTCCGGATCGCACGGCACCTGCACCTCATCCCGATACTCCGACGTCATCAGGAAGACGCGCATCTTGGGGAAGCCGTCCATGAACTGCGCGTAGAACCAGCCGAACGCGCCGAGGAAGCCGACGAAGAGCGCCAACTCCCACTTGCCGAGCGGCAGGGTACCCAGCGCGCGCGGCCCGTAGATCGAGGGATACACCTCGGTGTAGCGCGCCAGCCACAGCCCAATGAACGAGCTCGCGGCGAAGAACATCATCGTCGGCGTCCACAACTTGGCCTTCACGCTCAACAGGCCGAAGAACGGCAGCGTGAACACGAGCATCGCCACCGACACGGTGACCGCCTTCCACGCCCCGGTCAGCCGCAGCGTGAAGAAGTGCGTCTCCTCGGGCATGTTGCCGTACCAGATCACGAGGTACTGCGAGAAGGTCAGGTAGCCCCAGAACGCGGTGAACGCGAAGCAGAGCTTGCCGATGTCGTGGTACTGCCTTTCGGTGATGAGGTCGGGCGCGTCGAGGTGCTGGTTGAACCAGCGCACGAGGCCGCTGAAGATCATCAGCGCCACCACCCAGCCGCCCATGAAGACCTGCCAGCCGTACATCGTGCTGAAGAAGTGGATGTCGAGCGACATGGAATGGTCCCACGCCAGCACCACCCAGCCGAACCCGAACAGCAGGGCCATCACGACGGACATCCACCCCTGGCGGCTGTGCGTCGTGTGCAGCTCGCGCCGTTCGTCGCCGAACCCGCGGCGCATCGCCGCGCGCAGTCCCGCCGCCCACGACGCGCCGCGCTCGGGGCTCACGCCGACGTCGAGGCGCACCGACGTCCACACATACCAGAGCTGCAGCGCTACCAGCGCGCCAAACACCCCCACCGCGCGCGCCCAGAAGAAGCCGTGCCCGAGGTAGAGGTCCTTTTCGTGGATGAGCTGGCCGGTTCCCGGCAGGTCCCACCATGGATAGATGTGCCTGGCCCCCACGAACACCGACAGCATCAGGGCCACGAACGCAAAGGGCAGAAACGCGACGAAGCCTTCCAGCAGGCGGATCACCGAGCGCGACCAGCGCGCGGTGGTGATGCGCTGCACGGCGACGAACATGACGCCTGCCGACGCGATGGTCGTGAAGAAGAGCCAGTTCACGTGGAAGGCCTGCCACGCGCGGCCGTTCCCGCGCAGGGCGCCGTACGCGAAGACGGCGAACCCGAGCACGAACATCGCGAGGAACGCCTGCTTGATGACGGCCGGAATCGGCTTGTCGATCGCCGCCAGCACGCGGTCGCGCGTCGGGGCGGGAGAGTCGTGGGCGCTCATTGTTCGTGGCCCTCCGTCTTGGCCGGCGCCGCCGGCGGGGCGGCCTTGGGCATCGCCGTCACGATCGGACGGGCGAAGGCCGCGTTGCGGTTGGGGCCGATCTGCGTGAAGCCGGGGAGCTTGTCCCCCGTCTCGCCCGGCAGGCCGGCCGGCGTCGTGTCGGGCGTGATGCCGGGCAGCTTGCCCTGCAGTGCGCGGATGTAGTTCACGACGTCCCAGCGGTCCATTTCCTCGATGCGATTGTACGACGGCATCAGGCCGCGCCCGTTGCGGATCATCCCCCAGATGTAGCCATCCGTGAAGTTCTTCACGCGATCCGAGACGAGCGGCATGGGCACCATGCCGAGCGTGGTGGCCGTGCCGTTGCCCTGCCCCGCCGGCCCGTGGCACGGCGAACAGTTGACCTGGAAATAGACGCGGCCGCGGTGCACCGACGCGGTGTCGGGCGCCACGGGGTTGGCCAGCGTGGACATCGAGTCAATGACGCTCGGCAGCTGCCCGTACGACACCACCCACGCCGGCATCATGGTGCCGTTCGTGGACACCGAGCCCGCGGGATTGCCGCGGAAGCCCTTGGTCTCGGCCGAGTCGGGGTTGAAGACCTGCCACGTGCCCACCGACGGCTGCTGCTTGAAGTCGGTGATGAAGCCGCTGCATGCGCCGAGCAGGAGCGGAAGCGCGGCGAACGCCGCGCGACGGAGGAGCGCCTTAGCGTTCACCGCGCACCTCCACCGCCCCGTGCTTGCGCAGCAGCGCTTCGGCCGACGCCAGGCGATCGGGCGGGCACTCCACCCAGATGCCGTAGTCGCCGCCGCTGAAGCGCGGATCGTAGCCGACCATCATCGTCAGCCGCGGAATGCCGGCGTGAATGAAGAGGCCGGCGACCGTGGAGAGCGCACCCACGAGCACGAAGACCTCGAAGCCGAAGATCGTGTACGGAATCCACGACGCGAACGCCTTGCCGCCCACCACCAGCGGCCAGTACGTGGACGACCAGATGGCGATCCAGTAGCCGAATACGCAGCCGGCGAGTCCGCCGATCAGCATGTAGCGGCGCACCGGACTGGTCGGCGGCTTCACCGCCGCCTCGAATTCGTGGCGCGGCGTCGGCGTGAACACCGTCACGTCGCCGAGGCGCGCCGCCTTGAGCTCGGTGATGGCCTCCACCGCGCTGTCCAGCTCCCTGAAGTGACCGAGGACGCCGCGCATTAGTGGGCCCGTCCCGTTTGAGGTTCAAAGTCTTCCGCATCGTCCGGCGTGTGCATGTGCGCATGCCGCACGCGCGGCGGCACGATCTCCTTCACCTCGGAGATGGCGATCACCGGGAACTGCCGGACGAAGAGGAGGAACCACATGAAGAACCAGCCGAACGAGCCGAGCAGGATGGAGTAGTCCACCCAGGTGGGCGCGTACGTCGTCCACTGCCACGGCTCGAACTCGTGCGACAGCGACGGGACGACGATCACGAAGCGCTCGAACCACATGCCGATGTTGATGAAGATCGACAGGATCCAGAGCCACGTCGGATTGCGGCGGAGTTTCTGCGAGAAGAGCGAGAGCGGGAGGATCATGTTGCACGTCAGCATG
Organism: bacterium; assembly: GCA_021802745.1. Next base: position 7,819 of record JAJZRK010000050.1, on the reverse strand, counting down.
ATCCAGGCCGCCCACCACCACTGGCCAAAGACGCGGTTCCAGAAGTAGGCCTGCTCGGCCTGCACGCCGCCGTACCAGGCGATGAAGAACTCGATCAGGTACGCGCACCCGACCACGAGCGACGTGGTGAGGGCCAGCTTGGCCGCCGCGTCGAGGTGGTTGAGCGTGACGAAATGCTGGAGCCGGAAATATTTCCGGATCGGGATGATGATCGTGAAGACCATCCCGATGCCCGAGAAGATGGCGCCCGCCACGAAGTAGGGCGGGAAGATCGTCGTGTGCCAGCCGGGCGTCAGCGCCATGGCAAAGTCGAACGACACGACGGAGTGCACCGACAGCACCAGCGGCGTGCTGACCGCCGCCAGGAACAGGTAGGCGCGGGCGAAGTGCCGCCACTCGCGCTCGGTGTTGCGCCAGCCGAACGACAGGAAGGCCAGGATGGCCCGGCGCGTCGGGTTCTTCTCGCGGTCGCGCAGCACGGCGATGTCGGGAATGAGGCCGACGAAGAGGAACGTCGTCGAGATCGTCAGGTACGTCGAGATCGCGAAGACGTCCCAGACGAGCGGCGACTTGAACTGCGGCCAGAGCAGGCGCCAGTTGGGGTACGGGATCAGCCAGAACGCCTTCCACGGGCGCCCGACGTGAATGATCGGGAAGAGCCCGGCCGTCATGACGGCGAACACCGTCATCGCTTCGGCGCACCGGTAGATGGTGGTGCGGAAGCCGGCCCGGAAGAGGTACAGAATGGCCGAGATGAGCGTCCCGGCGTGGCCGATGCCGACCCAGAAGACGAACGTGATGATGTAGACGCCCCACATCACGGGCGGGTTGTACCCCGCCACGCCGAGTCCCTGATGGATCTGGTACGTCAGGCTCGCGATGCCGATCGCCAGGAAGGCCATGGCGATCACGAGCATCAGGAACCAGGCCTTGGTCGGCCGCAGCGTGGACGTGATGTCCTCGTCCACCTGCTCGTAATCCCGGACCGCCGGGAGTTGCACGTTCGCCGAGGCGATGTTCGGCCGCCTTGGTTCGTAGGCGATGGTTGCCATCGTCCGCGCCCCCTTACGCCGTGGCCCCGGCCGCGGCCGGGTGGTTGATCTTCTTCAGGTAGACCACCGCGGTGAACGTGTTCAGTTCCTCGAACACGTGGTACGCACGGCGGTCCTCGATGAGCTTGGTGACCGACCAGTTCTCGTCGGCGGCATCGCCGAAGATGATGGCGCGCGACGGGCAGGCCTGTGCGCACGCCGTCGTGAACTCGTCGGGGGTGATCTCGCGGTTCTGCACCTTGGCCAGGGTTTCCGCGTCGCGGATGCGCTGCACGCAGAACGAGCACTTCTCCATCACGCCCTTCCCGCGCACCGTCACGTCGGGATTGAGCTGCCAGTTGAGCGGTTCCGGGAACGCATACTGCGCGCGGTCCACTTCGCCGTACCCGAACCAGTTGAAGTAGCGCACCTTGTACGGGCAGTTGTTGGAGCAGTAGCGCGTGCCCACGCAGCGGTTGTAGACCTGCACGTTCAGGCCGTCCGGCGAGTGGTACGTCGCGTACACCGGGCAGACGGGCTCGCACGGCGCGTTGCCGCAGTGCTGGCACATCATCGGGATCACCCGCGCCTCGGGGTGATGCTCCGGATTCCACGCCACGTCCTTGTACTCGCGATCAATCTCGTAGTAGCGCTCGAGGCGCAGCCACGCCATCTCGCGCGAGCGGGTGATGTTGGCGCCCGGGAACTTGCGGTCCGGATACAGGATGGGACCCTGCCACTCGGCGCCGACCGTCGGGATGTTGTTCTCGGCGTAGCAGGCGGTGACGCAGGCCGAGCACCCGGTGCACTTGGCCAGGTCAATCGTCATCGCCCAGCGGCGCCTGGCGCGGCCGCTCGGGTGGTTGGGATCGTACTCGCCCATCTGCGCCGACTTCGGATCGCCCAGCTCGCCTTGCGCGTCATTGGCGACCGGGGCGCGCAGACCGGGGAGAAACTCCGTGGAAGCCTGGCCGGGGAAGGCGTGCTCGGCATGCTCCTCGCCCTTGAGCAGCTCCTCCAGCGTCGCCGCCCGCGCGATGCCCCGCCCGTGCTGGCGTCCGGAGCCCTCGGTCGTGACGATCATCGAGTTCCCGTCGGCCTTCGTCACGGTGCAGCGCACACCCACCAGTTGGTAGCCGCCGGCCTGGTCGTTCGATGCCGGGAGCAGGCCCCACGCATTGCGCCCCGTGTTGGTCGCGTAGCGCCCCGACGCCTGCTGCCCGCGCCCGACCATCACCGCAATGGTGTCGGGCCGGACGCCGATATACAGGAAGGCAGGGGCCGTGATCGCGCCAGCGGCGGTCTTCACCGTCACGTGATCGCCGCGCTCGACGCCGAGCTTCGTGGCGGTCTCGGGATGCATCTCGACCACGGTCTGCCAGCAGACCTTGGTGACCGGGTCGGGGAGTTCCTGCAGCCAGGGCTTGTTGGCGCCGCGGCCGTCGCCCATCAACAGATTGGAATACGTGGCGAGGTAGTAGTCGCCATTCTGCTCGCCGGCGATGGCCGGCTTCATGATCTTCGCCACCGGGGCCACGCGCTTGGGGAGCATGCCGGGGAGCAGCGCCTTGGGCAGTGCGTTCTGGAGTTGCCCATTGCCGCCAATGTGCCTGGCCACCACGCCACGATAATCGGGCGGGAACTTGGACACGTCGGTGGCGTGCTGCTTCTCCTCGGCGGGGTTCTCCGGGCAGGCGAAGCATGGCATCGGCTTGAGCGACGCCAGCAGCACGTCGGCGGTTGACCGCGTGTTGAACACGGGATCCATCGTCGGCTGCTGCAGGCTGAGCGTCCCCTTCACCGGCTCGGCGATGCCCCAGCTCTCGAGCGCGTGGTGGTCGGGAAGGATCAGGTCGCAGAGCACGGTGGTCTCATTCGGCACCGACGAGAACGACACCTTGAACGGCACCTTCTTCGTGGCGGCGGCGAACCCCAGCCCGGCCGGCGTGCTGTACACCGGGTCGGCGCCGCGCACGAAGAGCGCGGGCACGTCACCCGCCTCCATCGCTGCCACCACATCGTTGAGCACCGCCGGCGGCACCACCCCTTCCCACGCGCCGTACGCTTCGGCGGGTTTCACCGTGACGCCCACGTTGCCGAGCGCCTTGTTGAGATTGGCGACTTCCGTGTTCAGGTCGAGCGCGTTCGGCCCCGATCCGCCGGCAATCATGAGCGACGGCTTGGCGGCGGCGACTTCCTTCTGCAGCGCGGCGAGCACCTTCACGGGCGTGTCGGTCGCCGCAGCGGCGGCGGCCGGCGACATCTTGCCGGCGAGCATCTTGGCAATCGCGCCGGCGGTGCCGGGCTTGGCGGCAATCCACTGGTCGGCGTTGAGGCCGGTGAGCGGCCGGCGCGGCCCGATGTAGATGAGACGCGGCGCGTCGTCCACCTTGCCGCGCGCGTCGGCGAAATCGAGCTGCTGCGGCACCGGCAGTCCCCAGCCGTCGAGGAAGTCGGCGGCGAACGAGACAATCACCTTGGCGGCGCCAAAGTCGAGCCTGGGCCACGACACGCCGTACACCGCCTTGTTGGCGGCGATGGTGGCGAAGGGCGCCTCGGCGTCGTAGCTGATGTGCGGCGGCATGCCGCGCAGCGCCAGCCATTCGTCGAGGAACGTGTGCAGCAGCCCCTGCTCGTGCTGGTTGATGAAGACGGCGTTCCTGGCCTTGCCGCTCTTCATCGCCGTGTCCACGCCCTTCTGCAGCGCGTCAATCGCCTGGTTCCACGTGATCGGCACGAACTGGCCGTTCTGCCGCATCATCGGGCCGCGGAAGCGGTCGGGGTTGTAGAGTCCCTGCAGCGCCGCCTGCCCGCGCGCGCAGATAGCGCCGCGGTTCACCGGGTGATCGGGGTTGCCCTCGATCTTGAGGGCGCGGCCGTCGCGCGTCTCGACGATGATGCCGCACCCGGCCGCGCACTCGCGGCAGGTGCTGGCGTAGTAGTTGGAGACACCCGGCACCGTGTGGTCGGGCGAGGTGACATAGGGGATGAGTTTCTCGACCTGGTCAGTGCTGCAGCCCACCATGGTCGTCGCGGCGCCGGTGACGCCGAGAACCTTCAGGAAATCGCGGCGCTTGACGCCGTTGGTCGTTTCCACGGGGATCGTCATGCGTCGGTCTCTAGTAGTGGCAGTTGGCGCAATCGTAGGACGCGACCTTGCGCACGCCCTTGCGTTCATCGGCGAGCGCGGCGGAGTCGGGCTGGTACCCGGCCGCGCGCATGCCCTCGGCGCGCGAGTAGCCGTTCACATGGCAGGAGACGCACCAGCCCATGTTGAGCGACGAGTACTGGAAGACCTGCGCCATGTTCTGCACCTGGCCATGGCACGTCTGGCACGTGATGCCGGCGTAGACGTGGCGCACGTGCGGGAAGTGCACGTACTCCGGCACCTTGTGCACGCGCACCCACGGAATGGGCTGCTGCTTGTTGAACGCCTCGGCGATCTTCTTCACTTCCGGCTGGGCGATGGCGGTGATGGCGTGACAGCCCATGCACGTCGCCACGGCGGGAAGGCCCGGGTCGGGCGACTTGCTTGCCGCGAAGTGGCAGAACACGCAGTTCATCTTGAGCGTGTTCACGTGCACCGGGTGCGGAAAGATGACGGGCTGGACCGGCGAGCGGCCGGTGCCCTGCCCCAGGTAGTTGGTGTAGCCCGACGCGCCGCTGTAGCCCCACGGGCCCGGCTTGGCCTTGCCGAGGGCCTCGCGATTGGCTTTCTGCGTCGCGGTTTCGGTGGTGCCCGCCGCGACGGCGGCGGTCTGATAATTGCCGGCGTAGGCGGACATGAGCGTCGACGCGACTGCTATCGCTGCGACGCCTAGAATCGCCAGCCACTTCCTGCTTCCCGTCATCGGATGAGTTCCGCGAGAGAGGGAGTACGGGGGGACACACCCACGTGCGGACACGTGGTGCTAAGCAAGCGGTAGAATTTCACCGGAGGGGGAGCCGCGCGCAAGCCTAACCCGTGAAGTCGTGCGGAGTTGCGCCGTTCACGGTGTCAAGGGGTGCCATCGTCGTCTCGCCGCCGCCACGGTCCCTTGGCCAGCCCGCGCGTGATGCGGTCCACCGTGCGCATGACCTCGATGGCCACGGCGCGCAGCATCGTCACCTCGCGCGCGTCGGGCTTGGCCCGGAAGGCGAGGCTTCTAATGGAACGCATGACCAGCTCGGGATTCCGCGTGCGGAAGAAGGCGACCGCGTCGAGCGCTCGCTCGGCGTCGGCGAACATCCGTTCCCACTCCTCGTGCGTGGCGGGACCCGCCTGATGGCGATGCGCATCCACCCGGCGCGTGGCGTCGCCCGAGGCGAGGTGGAATTCGTAGAGCGCCACGAGCACCGCCTGCGCGAGGTTCAGCGACGAGTGCTCGGTGGTGGGAATCATGCAAAGCACCTGCGCCCGGTCGAGCGCGTCATTGGGCAGGCCGTGGTCTTCCTGACCGAACAGCAGGGCGACGCGCTGCCCTGCCGCGAGATCCTCGAGGTACCGCTCGGCGATGGCGCGCGGGGGGAGCCGCTCCCACTTGGCCGAGCGCCGCTTGCCCGCGAAGCCGATGACGCGATGGCAGTCGGCCAGCGCCTCGTCAAGCGTCTCGAAGTGGCGGATCTTCTCCACCACGTCGCGCGTGCCATGCGCCACCCCCTCGATGCGGAACGGATCGTACGGGCACGGCTTCACGAGGCGCAGGTCGCTGACGCCCATGTTCTTCATGGCCCGCACGGTCGCCGCGATGTTCACGGGATCCTGCGGGAAGAGGAAGACGATGGAGAGGTGATCGAGGAGAGGCACGGCTCAGAAGATAACTGAGGATTGGGAATGCGGATTGGGATCGCGGATTGCGATTGCGGATGCCGATTGGCGATTGTCGGCTGGAATCGCTGGTCGGATTCCGTCATCGCAGTCCGCGATCCCAATCCGGATTCCCAATCCTCAATCGGTAGTCTCCGGTGCTAGATTCCCCCGCCATGGATCTGCTTCTCGACCTCTTCCACAGACTCCGCGACCTCGATGCCCTCGTCGCGTGGGCCGGCATGGCCGGCCTCGCGGTGATCATCTTCACGGAAACGGGGCTCTTCTTCGGCTTCTTCCTGCCGGGCGATTCGCTGCTGGTCACGGCCGGCCTGCTCTCGGCGACCCCCGACTCGCCGGTGAAGTTCGACATCGTCGTGCTGGGCAGCCTGCTCAGCGCGGCGGCGATCCTCGGCGACAACACGAACTACTGGGTCGGGCGGCTCACCGGGCCCCGCGTCTTCAGGCGCGACGATTCGTTCTTCTTCAAGAAGAAGTACGTGGACGAGGCGCACGCCTTCTACGAGAAGTGGGGGCCCATCACCGTCGTGCTCTGCCGCTTCATGCCGATCATCCGCACCTTCGCGCCGCTGGTGGCCGGGGTGGCCATGATGCGCTACCGCGTCTTTCTCACGTACAGCATCATGGGCGGACTGGCCTGGATCTGGTCCATGCTGCTCACCGGCTTTCTCCTCGGGCGGTACGTGCCCGGTGTGGCACAGCACGTGGAGAAGGTGATCATCCTTGTGGTGCTCATCTCCATCTCGCCGGCCATCATCGGCGCGCTCAAGGCGCGGCGGGCCGCGCGGGAGCAGCCGTAGCGGCGTCGCCGGCTGCCAGTGCCGCGCACGGGAACCCGGCGGCCCCCGCAGGCGCTAATATTCAGCATCAACACTTCAGCCCCCTGGAGACCGCCATGGCCCATACGCTTCCTCCCCTGCCCTACGCCGCCAACGCGCTCGAGCCGCACATTGACGCGCTGACGATGACGATCCACCACGACAAGCACCACAACGCCTACGTCACCAACCTGAACGCCGCCATCGAGAAGGCGCCGGAGCTGGCCAACTGGACGCTCGGCGACCTCTGCCGGAACATCGCGCAGGTGCCGGAGTCGGTGCGCACCGCGGTGCGCAACAACGGCGGCGGCCACTGGAACCACTCGCTCTTCTGGGAGCTGATGGCGCCGAACGCCGGCGGCGAACCGGGCGGCGATGTGGGCGCGGCCGTCGCGAAGACGTGGGGCGACTTTGGCAAGTTCCGCGATGCGTTCAAGGCGGCGGCGGTGGGGCGGTTCGGCTCCGGGTGGGCGTGGCTGGTGGCCGGCCGCGACGGCGCGCTGACCATCGAGAGCACGCCGAACCAGGACAACCCGCTCATGGACGGCAAGCACGCCATCCTCGGCCTCGACGTCTGGGAGCACGCGTACTACCTCAAGTACCAGAACCGCCGTCCCGACTACATAGACGCGTGGTGGAACGTGGTGAACTGGGGGAAGGTCGCGGAACGGTATTCCGCGCGGTAGGCGGCGAGAGCGCGAAGTGCGCGAACCCCCGCGGCGACTGCCTTACTGCAGCAGTCGCCGCGGGGGTTCGCGCACTTCGCGCCGATACGCGACCGCGCCGCGTACCGTCGTCTGAGTTGGGGACGGGCGCTGGCGCAGTGACGGCGGGGGTGCTCGCCCGCTCTCGCCATCACGTGGCGGCGGCACAAAGGCACCCGGTCACTCGACATGATCCGAGGCTACTGCGGGGACAACTGACCGCGGCGTTAGCCCAGCCGCGGCCGCGCCTGCGTCACCCGCGGCGCCGGCGGCGCCGGCGCGCCCTCGGAGACGAGTTCATTGAGTCCGCTCGAATCGTCGCTGTCGCCGCTGCCATCGCTGCCACCGGTGGGTGGGGCCCCGGCGATCGCGCCGAGCAGCGGCGGCGTGAGGAACGTGGTCACCACCACCATCGCGATGACCGCGCCGAACTCCCCACCGGCGAGCACGCCGGCAGAT
>JAJZRK010000332.1 GCA_021802745.1 bacterium | reverse complement strand
CGATCTTTCCGCACACGCAACCGCTTCCGTGACTGCTCCGCATGCCACAGGTCGTATTGCATCTGTTGCTGCAGCCAGCTCTCGGCGGTGGTGTCGAACGCGATCGACAATCGAATCGCCATTTCGGGGCTGATGCCAGCCCGCCCATTGAGGATGGCCGACAACGTGTTCCGGCTCACATCCAGCGATGCGGCAGCGTCCGTGACGGTCAGATTCAAGGGCACCAAGCAGAGCTCACGAAGGATCTCTCCCGGGTGCGGCGGATGGTGCATGCGAATAGCCGTCATTAGTGATAGTCCTCGTAGTCGACGTGCGAGACATCCGGTCCGACGAAGCGGAACGTGACCCGCCAATTGCCACTCACCCGCACGGCCCAAGTACCGCGGCGATCGCCTTTGAGTGGATGGAGACTGAGCCCCGGAAGTCCCATGTCCCGAGGGGCCGTCGCCACGCTCAGCCGGCCGAGGATCAGCCGCAGTCGCGCGGCGTGACTGGCCTGAATCCCCGCAGTGGTGCCTCGAGTGAAGAAGCGCTCCAGGCCTTTGTGCCTGAACCCGATAATTGCCATGTACTAGTGTAATGTGTCACGTGGCACTTGGCAACCGGGGTGACTTGAATTCGGACGCGTGTGCTGACGGGTGTCGGTGGGCATAACGATGGGCGTTGTGCTGCGGCGCTTCACATAGATGCGGCCGCTGGCGGGCGCGCCAGCCAGCCTTCACCAGCGATGCCGGCAGCCCGCGACCGCCTCCTTGACTGCGCCGTCGGCACCAACGTTTGTTAGCGAGACGCCTTGACGTTATAGCGTCTTAGCAACAGATTGCTCTCATGCCAGCCACCAAGCGTGCCACCGTTTACTTTGAGGCGCCCATTCATCGCGCCCTCCGTCTCAAGTCCGCGGAGACGGATGCCAGCGTGTCGGAACTCGTGAATGCGGCGGTGCGTCGCAGTTTGGCCGAAGACGCCGACGATCTGGCGGCCTTCCGTGACCGGGCCAAAGAGCCTCGCGTGACCTTCGAGGCCGTCGTCCGTGATCTGAAGAAGCGTGGCAAGCTATAGCATTCTGTTCACGCGGTCGGCCGCTAGGGAACTTGAGCGCGTGCCGACGAAGGACCGCCATCGCATGGTGACGAACATCGGGACACTCGCCGACAACCCTCGCCCTGTGGGCGCGGAGAAGCTCAGCGGTGACGACAAATACCGACTCCGCCAGGGCGACTACCGCATTCTCTACGAAATCGCCGATGCCGACCTGATCGTCACCGTCGTCCGCATCGGCAACCGCCGCGAGGTCTACCGGCGGTAGCCAGCGACCGATGCAGCCCTACGGCCGCGACTCAAGCAGCTCGCCGATCTTGGCGCTCACCGCCCCGATGGCCGACGCGCCTTCGGCGCGGAAGCGCATGATGCCGTGCTGGTCGATGACCACGAACATCGGTGTGGCCGCTCGCGGGTTATACGTGGCCCACGTCGAACTATCCGGCTCGGTGACCGTCGCGTGCATCGGATACTTCCTCAGATGCCGCTCGACGTCGGCTCGGCTCGTGTCCTTCGGCATGGCAACCCAGACGTACCTCGCGCCGTACTTGTCGGCCAGGTCGTTGGCTGCGCGCCGTACCTGCTCACTGTAGCCGCAATCCGTCGCCCAGAATTCGAGCAGGACCACCTTGCCCGTTTCGTTCGCAATGCGGAACTCACCACCTGCGAGCGTCTTCGCAGTCACCTCTGGCGCGCGTCGCCCGTCCGCGACGGCGACAGCGCGGGTCGACGTTCGAATGCTCAGCCAATTTCCCACTGAGTCGATCGCGGCGAGTTCGAACATGTGCGTACCGATGGTGAATGGCGTCGCTGGCATCACCCGCTCTGTGGATACCGGCCGCCCATCGAGCATGACGGACGCTTTGTCAGCCAACTGACCGTCGCCATTCAGAGCGACCAGGAACTCTGTGCCGGCGTTCAAGGCATAGAAGGGATGTCCGTGACCGCTGTTCTGTACCTTCACCGCGTACTCGCGACCATCGAGGTGAAAGCGACAAATTCGATAGTCGGCGATGCGCGCATAGGTGTACCCGTCGTCCGCCAGCAATATCTGGTACGTCACGCGCCGCGCGCTGCCAGACGTGCTCTTGACGGTCAGTGCGAAATTCACGAGTCGTAAGCGGTCTCGTCGTTCGAATGAGAGCACTGGGGCAGGTGCGAGGTCGCCCGCGCCCGCCGTGTCAATGACGTAAGTCTGCTCGGCTCCCTCGCGTGGGCGGAATCGCGCAACGCGCACGGGCAGCATGCCTTGCTCCGTGATCACATCTGCAAGCTGTACATCCCGCCATTCGGCGCCGAGGTGCATTGAGTCTCGCCGTGCGGCCGGCACGGAGTCGAAAAAGATGTTGTGCAGACCTCGGAGCGACCGATCATCGATCCGGTCTAGGTTCACCACCGTGGCCGTCGACCCGTCGGACCCAGCACCGCTGCTTTCGGTGCGCGTTGAGCATGCAATTGCGACACCGAGGACGGTCGCGATCGACAGGAATTGCTGCACGGCTCGTATGGTGGAGAACATATGTGCAGCCGATCCTCAGTGGGCGTCGTTGGTGCCTGGCGCTTGGCGTTCTGCGGCGGACGGTCTGCCTAATAGTTGGCATGAAGCAGCGACTGGACCTCCCGGCACGTTGATGGCAAGGTTCTGCCGCAATCCAACGCACGTGCTCACCGTCTCGCGACGGGGCACAGCTCGGGAGGCCAGCCGCCGTGAATACAATAGGCATCGATCTGCAGAAGCGCGAGCGCCAGGTGTGCGTGCTCGACGCGCGCGGAGGAGTGACCGAGACGCGCATCGTGACCACCCGCGAGCGGTTCGCCACGACGCTCGCGCCGTACGGGCCGGCGCGCATCCTGCTTGAGGCCTCCACGGAGAGTGAATGGGTGGCGACCCATCTGGAGTCACTGGGCCACGCCGTCATCGTCGCCGACCCCAACTTCGCCCCGATGTACGCCACACGCACGCGGCGCGTGAAGACGGATCGGCGCGATGCGCGCACCTTGGCCGA
>JAJZRK010000331.1 GCA_021802745.1 bacterium | reverse complement strand
GAGTCGCTGGGGTCGGCACGGGGCTTCGGGCGTGTGTTTGCGCAGTTGCCTCTTGATGCAACGGCGATTGCTACGGCGGATGCGGATGATGTGTGGATGGTGCATCGGTTGGAGCGGACATTGGCTGTGTTGATGGAGAGAACGGCAGAGGACGGCGGAGAAAGGCAGAGAACGGCAGAGGACGGCGGAGAAAGGCAGAGAACGGCAGAGGACGGCGGAGGACGGCAGAGAACGGCAGAGCGGGCAGGTTCCATTCTCGTGCACAGTGACCTGACGGTGGTGGACAACCAGCTCAGGGTGCTGGCGCCGTCATTTTGGCGAAGCGAGGGGATTGACCCGGCCGACTGTTCGGTGCGGTCGCTGGTCATCCAGAACGTCGCGGTGGGCCCGACGCTGCTGTTCAACGGGGCGCTGCTTGCCGAGCTCCGTGAGATTCCAGCCGAGGCCAAGCATCAGGACTGGTGGATTGCGTTAGTGGCGGCGGCGACGGGGCGTCTCGTGGCGGTTGCGGAGCCGACGGTCTGGTACCGGCAGCACGGTGCCAACACGGCGGGGGCGCGGACGGCGGGGGCCTGGTCGCGCGCGGCGCGGGCCTATTCCGTGCGCGAGCGGGTGGCGCGGGAGCTGGACGCCACCGCGCGTCAGGCGGGAGCGCTCGCGGCGCGATACGGGGACAGGCTTTATCCGGCGGACCTGCGGGCGGTGCAAGGGTTGGCGTCCATCGCCTCGCTGACAGGATGGAAGCGACGCGCGGCGATCGCGCGGTGGCGGTGGCATGCACCGCACGGGTTGGTGAGGAACCTCGGTGTTGTGTTGCGGGGATGATGCGCGCCAACACCTCCCAGCCTACCAGGGGCGTTCACTGAGGGGCGACAGCGCGTCCGCGAGCGATCCCTCCGGCTGCAGGCGCCTGAGAAAATCCTCCACCGGCATGCAGTTGACTCCGTGTTCCACTTCGTGGAGTTTCGCACGGTCAACCAAGGCGGTGCGTGCTTCGGGATAGTCCGAAGCGAAGGCACGGAGTGGCGACAGGTCAGACGAGCGCCGCCGAGCGCTGTGCTTGACTTCGAGGGCGACGAACTCCTTTGGCCCGTAGATCACGAAGTCCACTTCGACCCCCGACCGGGTTCGCCAGAAGTGGAGCGAGTGATCGGGATGGGCGGCGACCCAGGCGCGGAGATGCTGGAAGACGAGGCCCTCGAGTGCCGGGCCGGCAATTTCTTCGGCGCGATCGAGCGGTCCGGCCGGCCGCAGCGAACGATAGAGGCCCGTGTCGAAGAGGTAGAACTTGGGATGCGCGGTGAGGGCGCGAGCAGCACGGCGCGCAAAGACAGGGAGGCGTACGCCGAGCAGCAGATCTTCGACCACGCCGAGATACCCTTCGGCCGTACGGCGGGTGATATCACACTCGCGCGCCAGCGCCGCGAGGTTAAGCTCGGCGCCATGCGCGAAGGCGGCGACCTCGAGAAAGCGCGCAAAGTCACCGTGGTTGCGCACGAGCGCCTCAGCGCGGACTTCCTCTCGCACGTAGAGGCCCGCGTACGAGCGCAAGACGTCCGGGGGATGAGGCGCCTCGACGACGAGCGGGATCAGGCCGAACTGCAGGGCGTGGGAGAGGTCGAATTGGGCGCCAAGTTCAGCCGCGACATATGGTCCCAGGGTGCGGAGCGCGGCGCGTCCGCCGAGGAGATTGGTGCCGCCGCGTCGCAGCTTGCGGGCGCTCGATCCCGAGAGAATGAACGTGCGGCGTTCCTGTTCGATGAGTGCGTGCACGGCATCGAGGAGGGCTGGCGCGCGCTGCACCTCATCGATGATGACCGGGAGGTGTCGTGGCGCGGAGGCCACCCGCTGTCGCAGGCGCTCCGGGCGGGCGACGAGTTCGCGTTCGGTTTCGGCATCGAGCAAGTCGAAATACAGCGACCGAGGGTATCTCGCCTTCAATAGGCTCGACTTCCCGGTACCCCGGGGTCCGAGGAGGAAGTAGGAACCTGCTGGTTCGGTGAAGAGCCGCGGGCGGATGGGCATGAATCAATATTAACCTGTAAGGTCATTTTTGCAAGGTGTTTTTGACTTGTGAGGTTAATATTACTTCGAGACGCTGTTGTAGTATTGCGGGGATGACGCGCACGCTGCTGGTGCTCTGGATGGCCCTTGTTGGGGCGGTGCGGCTGGACCTGGCAGGGGGGGCACTGCCGGTGACGCTGTCGCCGTTCTTGGTGCTCACGCCCCTGTTGGTTGGCGCGCTTGCGCTGCGGCGCTTCCGGCGCGCGCAGCCGGTGGCCATTGAGTGGGCATCGCTTGGGTACCTGCTGTTCGTCTCGCTCTTCTTTGCCGCGGCTGGCGCCTCGACCTTCCTGTCGCTCGACGCCGATGCGACGCTCTCACGCAGCGCGCTGCTGGTTTTCCAGTTCGGCGGGGCCACGGCCATTGCTCTCCTGATTCACGACGACAACTCGGCCATTGCCTCCTTGCGCACTGGAGCTGTACTCGGGGTGGCGCTCTTCGTGGTAATGGACGTGCTGGCGGTGTTCTCGTTTGCCGGTGTACTGCCCAAGGAACTTTCCCTCGGCGGCCCCACGTTACGGCTCGACTCCTACGGGTACGCCGGCATCATTCCACGCCTCTCGGGAACGGTGCTCGACCCGAACAACGCCGGGCTCGTGCTGCTCATCTATGCGTTTCTTGCACCGCGCGTGCGCGGCACCGCGCTGGTGCTGATGCTGCTCACGCTCTCACGCTCGGCGGTGCTCGCCGCGGTCACGCTTGGCGTGGTGGCGGCCTGGCAATCGGGGATACTGCACCGCGCTGCCCCCGTACGACGGTTGTTGCTGGCCATTGCCGTGGCCGGAGCAGGGGTGATTCTGGCGGCGCGATCGCCGGGAGCGATCGAGGGCACCGCGAAGATGCTCGCTCCGTTCGCCGAGCGTTTGGGCGGCGGCGAAGAAACGAACTCGGCGGCCGACCATCGGGCGCTGATCGTGCGCGCCGCCGACGAAGGGAGTAAGACCATCCCGCGTGCGCTGCTCGGGTTGGGGTGGGGAGCGTCGTAC
>JAJZRK010000330.1 GCA_021802745.1 bacterium | reverse complement strand
GAACGCCGGGCCGGGCCGGTGCAGATGACGGGCGATGCCCTTGACGGCGCGACCGCGCTGCGGTTCTACGCGCTCGAACGCGTGGGCACGGCGCCCTCGGACACGCTCGTGCGTGCCGGCACCGAACCACTCGTCGTAGCGGGCCAAGGGTGGGTGCTCATGGCGACGGCGCTCGACCCCAGCGACACCGACCTCCCGGTGCGGGCGGCATTCCTGCCGTGGCTCGACCGTACCATCGCCCGCCGGCTCGCCACCGACGCCGGGCCGGTGCTTGATGCGTCGCCCTTCGCGTGGGTGGCGCGTCCCGTATGGGCCACGGGACTCGAGGGTCCCGACGGCGCGGTGCAGACGCTGCAAGGCGCACGATTCCGCGCCCCAGCGGCGAGCGGCGTCTATTTCCTCCGACGGGGCGCCGAGCGCGCGGGAGCAGTGGTCGTCGCACCGGAAGCCGCCGAGTCGGTGCTCGATCGTGCCGGAGCTGCAGCAATCGCCGCGCGTTTTGCCGGCGGCGGCGCCTCGGGAATGGATGATGCCGGGCGCATCGCCGCGCGGGCGTGGTCCAACACCTCGCCGCGGCCGATTCTCGCGGCCCTTCTGTTCGGCGCGCTCTGCCTCCTCGCCCTCGAAGTCTGGGTGTCCCGCCGCGACGACGCCGGCGCGGCCTGACGGATGACGCTCCCCCTGCTGATCGAGCGCTTCGCCGCGCTGCCGCAGTTCCAGTCGCTGCGCGCCCGTGCGCCGCGCGCGGGCAGTGCGCTCGCCGTGGCCGGTCTCCCCGGCTCCTCCGACGCGCTGCTCGTGGCCGCGCTCGCCGAGGACGCGCCCAACCGCCTGCACGTCGTCATCGCCGACCAAGTTCCCGAGGCCGAGCGCTGGCTCGCCGACCTCGAGGCCCTCCTCGGCGAAGGGATGGTGGCGCTCTATCCGTCGCGCGAGGGCTTCGGCGAAGTCGAACCGCATGCGGAGGTGGCCGGCGAGCGCGTGGAGACGCTCGAGCGCCTGAGCCGCGGCCAGGTACGCATTCTCGTCACAACGGTGCGCGCCATGCAGGAGCGCACGCGCCTGCCGCAGGCGCTGGCGGAGACGCGGCTGGAACTTGCGCGCGGTGCGTCGTGGCGGCTGGAGGATCTTGCCGCGCATCTCGCGCGCATCGGTTTTGAGCGCGCCGAGATGGTGGAGGACGTGGCGCAGTTCTCCGTGCGCGGCGGCATCGTGGACGTCTACGGCTTCGGCATGGCCGCGCCGGTGCGCCTCGAGTTCTGGGGCGACGAGCTGGTGGAGCTGCGCGAGTTCGACCTCTCGAGCCAGCGGACGACGCGGGCGATCGAGCGGGTGGTGGTGCTCCCGGTTGACGTCGTGCCGGGGGACGAAGCGGACGAACTGCTACCACAAAGGGCGAAGGGCGCGAAGGAACACGAAGGGGAAGCAGGGGGGAACGACGACGCGCCTGAGCCATCGCAGCGCACGACGTTGTCCGCCCTGTGGCCGCCCGACTCGCTCGTTGTGGTTCCGGATGGTGTGCATGTGCAGCCGGAACTGCGGCGCACGTGGGAAGAAGCGGCGCACCACCTCGAGCTCGCGCGCCGCCGCGGCGAGGAGGTGGCCGCCCGCGACGACCTGCTGCAGCCCCCGGAGGTCGCCGCCGAGGCGCTGCAGCGCTACGCACGCGTCGAGATCGTGGCGGACCTCACCGCGGACGCTGGCGTCCTGTTCCCCCTGCGGCCGCCGGAGCTCATCGAGCGCGACATGGCGCGATTGCGCGCCGTGGTGGCCGACGGCACGCCGACCGTGATTCTGTGCGACAATGCCGGGCAGGCGGAGCGACTCGAGGAGCTGCTCGCCCCGCACGGACGCGAGGTGCTGCCGTCGCTCTCCATCGGCGTGCTCGGCGGGGGCTTCATCATTCCGCCGCGCGGCGAGCCGGGCGGCCTGCGCGTCCTCACCGACCACGAGATCTTCCGGCGCGACCGTCGCATTCGCCGCGCGCGCAAGTACGCCGCGGGGACGGCGCTCGAGCTCGTCGGCGCGCTCAAGCCCGGCGACTTCGTGGTGCACCTCGAGCATGGCGTCGGCATCTATCGCGGCATGGAGACCATCTTCGTCAGCGAGAGCACGGTCGAGGTGATCGTCATCGAGTACGAGGGCGGCGACCGGCTCAACGTGCCGCTGTACCGCATTGACCAGGTGGAGCGCTTCCGCCACGCGACCGACCTGTCGGAGGACGCGCCGCCGCCGCGGCTGCACAAGCTGGGCGGCAAGAAGTGGGCGCAGCAGCGCGACAAGACGCGCGCCGCGATCCGCGAGATGACGCACGAACTGCTCGACCTCTACGCGCGCCGGCACGTCGCGCACCGGCCGCCGCACCACCCTGACGGGGCGTGGCAGAAGCAGCTCGAGAGCTCATTCCTGTTCGAGGACACGCCCGACCAGCTGCGCGCCACGCAGGACGTGAAGCGCGACATGGAGTCGGAGCGTCCCATGGACCGCCTGCTCGTCGGCGACGTGGGCTACGGCAAGACCGAGATCGCCGTGCGCGCCGCCTTCAAGGCGGTGCAGAGCGGACGGCAGGTGGCCGTGCTCGTGCCGACGACGATTCTCGCCGAGCAGCACGCGCGCACCTTCGGCGAGCGGCTCGCCGACTTTCCGGTGCGCGTCGCGGTGCTGTCGCGCTTCCAGACGGCGAAGGAGCAGAAGGCCGAGCTCGCCGAGCTGAAGGCGGGGACGGTGGACATCGTCATCGGCACGCATCGCCTGCTGTCGCCCGACGTCGAGTTCCGCCAGCTCGGGCTCATCATCGTGGACGAGGAGCACCGCTTCGGCGTGAAGCACAAGGAGCGGCTCAAGCAGCTCAAGCTCGAGACCGACGTGCTCACGCTCACGGCGACGCCCATTCCGCGCACGCTGCACCAGGCGCTGGCCGGCCTGCGCGACCTCACGTTGATGCAGACGCCGCCGCGCGACCGGTCGCCGGTGCTCACCTTCCTCGAGCCGTGGGACGACGGCCTGCTCGAGGAGGGCATCGCGCGCGAGCTCGACCGCGGCGGCCAGGTGTTC
>JAJZRK010000329.1 GCA_021802745.1 bacterium | reverse complement strand
TTGGCGGTGTCCGTCACCAACGATATCAATTCCAACGGTCCCTGCAGATGGGGCTGTCGTCAGGCGTTTTACGCATCATAAAATCCGCGCGGCGCGGCTCGCCGGCCCCCTCATCATGAGAGACTCTATGTTGCTGCTCCGTAGACCCAGGTCGTTCGCGTTCTTGCTCCTGCTCGCGCTCGCGCTCCCCTTTCGCACGGCGGCAGCGCATCCGCGGTTGGTGCGGGCGGCGCCAGCCGCCGATACCCACGTGCAGACTGTACCGCGCGCGTTATCGCTCACGTTCAACGAGCCCCTGACGATTGCGTTGAGTCGACTCACGCTGCTCGATCCCGCTGGACAGCCGGTTGCGCTTGATACCCTGCGCTCTGCGCCGGATGACAACAAGACGTTGACCGCGAAGATACTCGGCACGATGCCCGCGGGCCGATATACCGTGAGGTGGCAGGCAGCTGGGGCGGACGGTCACCCGATGCGAGGGGAATACACGTTTGTCCTCGATGCTGGCCCAGTCGAATCGACGAAGCGAACGACAGGCGGGTGGGCGTTGGAAGACGGCGCGTCGTCTTTGCTGCGCGGCACGACTCGGCCCCGCGCGCCTGGCGTGCGATGATCGCGCCGGCGGTGGTCGCGTTCGCCCTGCTGCGTCAGGTGCCCATCGATTCGGCGTTCGGGGTGGAATCCCCTGCCTACGTGGCGATTCGCGCGATTCTGTCGATTGCCCTCGTGGGCCTGCTCGGCATCCTTGCCCTGCACCTGGTGGTCTGGCCGCGTTTTGCGCGGCAGGCGAGCACCAGCGGGGTGGCGACGGCGGGCGCGGTGACACAGGCGGCGAACGGCTGGGCCAGGACGCTGCTGTGGATAATCGGCGCCACCACGGTGGCCCGACTGATCGCGCAGCACGCCGTGTTCTTTGGCGTCCGCGAGACCTGGACGCGCTCGTCACTCGCTGCGCTGCTGTTGCACTCGGGCTGGGGGCGAGCCTGGTGGCTGGCGCTTGGCGCGACCGGCGTCGGACTCTGGGGGACGCGCCGAATTCGCCGAGCGCGAACGCACGGGTGGACCGCACTCACGGCGGCGGCGTTCGCCTTGGCAGCGAGTGTCGCGATGTCAGGTCATGCCGCGGCCGCAACGACGCTTGCGATGACCGTCCATACGCTGCACGTCATCGGGGCCGGCGGCTGGATCGGCGGTCTAGGTGCGTTGATGCTCGTCGCGGTGCCGACTGTGCTGCGGTCGGGCGGCGAGGAGCGGCATCAGCATGTGGCGGGCCTGGTGAGCGCGTTCAGCCCGACGGCGCTTGGCTTCGCCGGACTGCTGGTCGTTACGGGAGGGATTGCCGCGTGGCGCAACATTGGCTCCGTGGCCGGACTCTGGCAGGAGCCGTACGGACAGGTGCTGCTGGTCAAGCTCGCCCTGCTGTCGGTTACTGCCGGGACCGGCGCGTACAACTGGAAACGGGTGCTGCCGAATCTGGGGAGTGATACCGCCACGGCTCGTCTTCGTAAATCCGCAACACTCGAGCTGACTGCAGCGCTCGTGGTGCTTGTCGTGACGGCGGTGCTCGTGGCCACGCCAATGCCGAGCGAAATGATGGATGCGATGGCACCGTGACGGACCACAATGTCGATTACGTCCCGGCCTTGGCGTACCACCGGCTGACGCCGCTCTACGACCGCGTGGTTGCCGCCACCACGCGAGAGCGCGAGGTGAAGCGCGCCCTGATTGTGCAGGCCGCGATCAGGCCCGAACACGTCGTGCTGGATCTGGCGTCAGGCACAGGCACCCTGGCGCTGTGGATCAAGCAGTCCGTGCCAGGCGTCTCCGTGGTGGGGGTGGATGCTGATCCCGCCATGATTGCCATTGCGACGACGAAGGTAGAGCGCACCGGTGTCGTGGTCCCGTTCCACAAGGGAGTCTCCTATGATCTGCCATATCCGGCGGGGCAGTTCGATCGTGTCGTCTCGAGTCTCTTCTTTCACCACTTATCCCCGGCAGACAAGGTGCGCACGGTCCAGGAAGTGCGGCGTGTGCTCAAGCCCGGCGGAGAATTGCACGTCGCTGACTGGGGACCGGCGACCAGCCCGTTGATGCGTGGGTTGTTCGTCTTCGTTCAGTTGCTGGACGGGTTCACGAACACGCGCGATCACGTCGCCGGACGGCTTGGCACGATCTTCAAGGAGGGAGGCTTGGAGCAGGTGGCCATGCACCAGCGGTTCAGTACGCCACTCGGCACACTGGCACTGTACAGTGCCGCGAAACCGGGATAGGAAAGCCACCGACTACCGGGCTCGCTGCTGATCTCGGTACGGACTGCACGAGCTGCTATCCGGCGTCACCGAGGATGCCGAACGGCGGGCCGTGCGTGATGAGCACCTGTACGACCTCCGGGAGTCTCGCCCGCTGCGCGGCCAGGTCGTCACCACTCCGTTCGAGATTGAACGCCCAGTTGTTGAAGAATGGTTGCCACCGCGAGCCCCAGAAGCGCATGCGCTCAGTCGTCAGGCCGGAGTCCTGTAGATAGAAGATACCGTCCGAAATTTCGTGCCGGGCCGCCGTCGGGGCACGCTCGAACGCCCAATCACGGTTGCCGGCGATCAGGATCTTCCACGGTGCGGCTGCGCCGCGAACCAGGCAAAGAAGTCAGGCAGCACCGACTGCCGCCCTCAGAGTATACCGTGACGTTGGTCCCGTTTCGAGACAGGTCATAACTGGGATTACGTCACAAGGGTCGTCTGATACGATGCTCGATGAAGACCTACTGACGATGGCCAGCTACCCCGTAGACTGCCCGGCAAGCAGACAGCGCTCGCGATGAGACTCCGGGGCAGGCCCGACATCAGATCAGGCAACCTCTCGACGACCGGCGCGCGCGGGCGGGGGGTCGCGTGGCCACGGCTAGCGGGCGAGTTGATGCCGATTACGTGCGCATGTGGAACCCGTGTGGCCCCGAAACTCGCCTTGGCCGGACTGAATTCAAAGGACCGCAACCTCTTACACATCAAGAAGTTGCGGTCCAGTCGGGGCGAGAGGATTTGAACCTCCGACCTCCTGCTCCCGAAGCAGGCGGCGTGAGATACCGT
>JAJZRK010000328.1 GCA_021802745.1 bacterium | reverse complement strand
CGCGCCGGCGAGCCGGGGCGCTACCTGCTGCGCAACGGCCGCGGCGCCACCTTCGCGGTGGCCCAGCCGCTCGGCGCCTCCGAGTGGCTCGCCATCGCCGACGTGGACGGCGACCCGCGGGAGAGCCGCATCTGGATGGCGGCGTCGGTGGCCGCCGCCGACGTCGCCACGCACTTCGCGCCGCACGCCACCGAGGAGATCGTCAGCCGCTGGGATGAAGCCAAACGGTCTCTGCGACTCACGCGCGTGACGCGCCTCGGCGCCATTCCGCTGCGCGAACGGCGCGTCGAGGCGCCATCACCGCCGGAAGCGGCGGCCGCACTGATGGGCGTCGTGCGCGAGCAGGGGCTCGCGGTCTTGCGCTGGGACGGTCGCGCTCTCAGAGTGCGCGAGCGCCTGGCGTTCTGTCACCGCTGCGACGTCGAGTATCCCGACGTCTCGGATGAGGCGCTCCGTGCTGCGCTCGAGGCGTGGCTGCTCCCCGCGCTGCTCGCCATCGGCACGCTCGATGCCCTCGCGCGTGTGGACGTCGCCGACACCCTGATGGCCATGATGTCGTGGAAGCAGCGCGAGCGGCTCGACGCGCTGGCGCCGTCGCACTGCGTGGTGCCGAGCGGGTCGAGGCTTCCCATTGATTACGGCGACCCCGAGGCGCCGGCGCTGCGGGTGCGACTGCAGGAGCTGTTCGGCCTCGATGACACGCCGCGCGTTGGCGGTGGCCGCGTGCCGCTCACGCTGCATCTCCTCTCGCCGGCGCACCGCCCCGTGCAGGTGACGCGCGATCTCGCCGGGTTCTGGGCGCGTTCGTACTTCGACGTGCGCAAGGACCTGCGCGGACGCTATCCCAGGCACCACTGGCCGGAGGATCCGCTCGACGCGCAACCCACCGCGCGCGCGAAGCGGCGGGGCGAGTAGCTCGCTACAGCCAGCGGCGTGTGGTGTCGAGCAGGCGCTGATAGGGCGCGCCGAACTTGCGCAACAGGAACGGCTCTTCGCGGAGCACCACGCCCCAATGGAGGAACGCCCAGGTCGGCGCCAGCAGGATCAGGTAGAGCGGGTTGTGCCGCGCGCAGCCGATGCCCGCCTGAATGATCAGGAAACCGAGGTACATCGGGTTGCGCGTGAAGCGGTACGGCCCGAGGTGCACCACGCGGCGCGGCGCGCGCCACGGAACGGCGGGCGTGCGCCGCGCGACGAAGTGGCCATTGGCCCAGTACGCGAGCGCGGCGCCGATGACAATGAGCGACCAGCCAAGGAACCGTGGCGGCACGAAGTACGTGTCGAAGGCGAAGCGATCAACAAGCTCCGCGAGCACGATGGCGCCCAGCGGAAAGAACGGTGCCGGCGCGAGGAGCGGCGCCAGCTCCTCCCTGGGCCGCGCGAGCACCGCCGCCTGGCCGGCGTGATAGGCGAGATGCTGCACGACGCCGTCAATCATGGTCGCGTAGGTGTAGCCGCGCGCACCGACGGGCGCCTCGAGCGCCGCGTCCGGCATTGCCGCCACGCGCTGCGCCAGCCGTTCGATGACTGCCCCGAGCTGCTCGAGGTCGCGCCGCCACTGCGACTCGTCGCTGGACGCCGGCTCGGGAAAGTTCTGCGACTCGGTTGGATCGTAGGCCGGATCATCGAGGCGGCGCAGCGGCGTGTCCACCCACGTCGTGAGGTGGAGTGCCAACTGCCACGGCGTGTGGGAGCCGCGGAAGTTGCGCGTCGCCGCCTGGATTGCGGTGAGGCGACCGAAGACCTCACGCACCGACGGCCCGTGCCACGGGGCGCCGTTCCACGCGCGACGCAGCTCGGCCGCGAGTCGTTCGCCAGTCGTCACGGTGGGCGCCGCGCCAGTTACTACTTGGTCACCTGTTCTTCCTTCAGGATCTTCTTGGCCATCCAGAAGACGATGAAGGCGACAACGACGAAATCAATGCCGGCGCCGAGCACCCGGCCGATTTCGAAGTTGATGCCGGCGATCGGCCGCACGAGCGTCCGCCAGTCGCCGCCGGCCACGGAGGTCACGCGTCCGACGATCGGCATCAGGAGTCCGCCGACGACGGCGGTGACCAGGTCGTTGAGCTTGCCGCCGATGATGACCGCGATGGCGAGACCGACGACACCGTACTGCTTGATGAAGGCGACGAATTCCTTGATCACAGATTGCTCCGGTGAGTGAGAGTCACGCGCCGAACTGCGTGAGATGATGGTGAACGTGCTTATGCAGGAGGACGCCCCAGTCGCCGCCCGAGAGAGTGCCGAAGGCGGGGTGCGGTGCCCACGTGCCGTGCTGACCGTTGGCGGCGGCCTGGTCGAGCGCCGACTTCAGCGTCGCGATGTCGGCGGCCCAGGATTCGGGAGCGCGCGCCAGCATTTCCGGCGCCGTGGGCGCGCCCTTCGGCCAGGGCGCCACGTAGATGACCAGCCAACGTACGACGCGATTGCCGAGGTACGAACGGATCGGGGCCGCCGGCTCCTCCCCGAGTGCCATCCGCACCGCGGAGATGAGGTGCGCCACCATCTTGGGCGCCGTGAACCTGCCCCACCGTGCCGGGGTGATGGGTTCGAGACGGTCGAGGCGCGCCATCAGCGCGTGTCGCGCCGCGGCGTCGTGGATGGTCTTGGGCATGGGGTATTCTCTGTTCACGACCGCCCGGCGTCCAGTCGGCGGGCGCCGCCGTCCGTGCGCCCTATTCCGTCGGCGCCCCGCTGGCGCTCCACTCGCGCCAGCCGCCCATCATCGAGCTGACGTTCGTGTAGCCCATGCGCTGCAGGGAATCGGCCGCGATCACCGAGCGGTAGCCGCCGCCGCAGTAGAGCACGATCTCGGCGTCCTTGTCCGGAATCTTGTCCTCGATGTCCCGCTCGATGACGCCCTTGCCGAGGTACATCGCGCCGGCGGCGTGGCCAGCCGCCCATTCGCTCTGCTCGCGAATGTCCACCAGGTGCGCGCCGGCCGCCTGCCGCGTGCGCGCCTCGGCGAGCGTCACTTCCTTGACATGCGGACGCAGCGACTCGATGAGGGCCAGAAAACCGGGCGAGTGGTACACGGATCTCCTCAGTGTTGGACCGCGGGGAAGGTGCGGCAACGGCGC
>JAJZRK010000327.1 GCA_021802745.1 bacterium | reverse complement strand
TCGCGTGCGCGGCGGCGGCGGCGAACTTCACGACGGGCTACGCCTCGGAAGCGCTGGCGATTGCCGCGCTCCCGGCCACCCCGGCCAATCAGGCGGCGCTGGGCTACGTGACCGTCCAGACGAAGGTCGGGTTTGCGTTCATCGGCGGCACGGACGATCTGGCCACGGGTGTGGCGGGCAACGTCGCGAACGCCACGAACTACTACAACGCGGGCGCCAACTACGGCTCGCCGGTCGGCGCGGCGGTGACGCTGACGACCGAGTCGGTGACGCTGCTGTGATCGCGTTGGGGTCGCAGGTTCGGGTCGGCGCGCGCGTCGTGGCGCTGCCGTGGGCTCCCGAGGCCGGGAGCCGCACGGTGCGTCAGGAAGCGCATGTCCGGCCCGATCCTACGGCCTTGGCGCGCTACCGGCGGGTGTTTCCGTACCGCACGGTGCAGTGGAACGTGCGGCGGCAGTGCTTCGAGGTCATGGAGCGGCTGCCGGGCTGGGGGCGCGCGCAGCGGGTCGCGCTCGTCACGGCCTACGCGACGCACCCCGAACAGGGCGGGCTTTGGTCGGTCTTCCAGCCGTTCGATCATGACTGGGTGACCCAGCGCCTCGCCGAGTATCGGCTGATCTGCCGCGAAGGCCGCGCGGCGGTCGGCAAGCACGTCTACCAACAGAACAAGCAGCGCCAGCGCGCCGTGCTGATGAAGCAGCAGACGGACATGCGCGACTGGATGCGCGAGGACCGGCGCTGGCTGCCGGTGCTCGCCGCGGCGCAGGCCGGGGCCCGGCCGAGTGTGGCGATGCTCGAACACTCGCCGATGATCCCCGGCTTTTCCCCGAAGACCCCATAACCACGAGCGCCCCATGCCGATGATTCGCCGGAAGGTCGAACAGAAGGTCGAGCACAACCACGCCGTGCAGTACCACGACGTGTACAAGTACGTCCACCCGACGCGCCTCCGGCCGGGCGACGTGTTGATCCCGCTCCACGAGATCAGCGACCGGCAACTGGCCGACCTCGCCTTCCTGTACCCGGACGAGTACCGCGCGCCGTGCGCGGAGCGCGGCCTCACCCCGGCGCAGCCGGTGGTCGAGGAGGACGAATCGACGCCGGACTTCGACGAGTCGAAGCCGCTGCCCGCCGTGCGGTCGGTGCCGCGCTTCGGCGCCCGTCCGGCGCCCCCGCCGCCCGACGCCGACGACGAGATGGACGACGAGATCGACGACGGGGACGTGGAGGCTGAACTCGAAGACGAGCCCGGCGCCTCGATCCCGCTGGACGATGCGCAGCAGACGTACCTCGGCCTGAACGCGCGGAACGCCATCGCGTTCATTGAGTCGAACCGTGAGCGGGTGGCCTTCCTCGGTAAGTGCTATGAGGCCGAGCGGGCGCGCACGGACGGACCCCGCAAGACGGTGCTCGCGGCCTTCACGGCGGCGGGCGTCGGGGCGGAGGACTGATGGCGACGGGCACCTCGATCCGTCTCGTGCCGCTCGCGGGCTGGGTGCTGGTCCAGCCGCGCGCGGTCGTGTCGGAAGTGACCAAGGCCGGGCTCATCAAGGTCGATCAGTCCGGCGAGAAACCGCAGACGGGCCTCGTGCTGGCCGTGGGGCCGGATGTGGACCCCGTGGCGCACCCGTACGTGCAGCCGGGATTGCTCGTGCTCTTCGGCAAGTTCGCGGGCGTCGAAGTGGACCTCGGCGACTACGAGGCGGTGCTGCTCGACGTGAAGGATCTGCTCGCGGGGATCGTGCTGGAAGACGCGGAGTTCGAGGACGAGCCCGCGGCCGAGTCCCTCATCGCGGTGGCGGGGTAGTCGATGACCGGCGCGGAACTCCTCACGTTCGTCAAGCGGCGGCTCGCCGAAAACGGGCTGACGCTGGAAGCCGACCGCGCCAACGAACTGTACGACAGTCTCACGGCGGGGCGCGACGACGTGCTGGCGGAACTCGCGCTCGACGCGCCCGTGGCGGTGAAGGAGACCGTCACGCTGGTCCTGCTCACGGCCAGTCCGCCGGTGTGGAAGATCCCCGACGCGACCAAGGACCCGCTGCGCATCCTCGATGTGCGCGACAACGGGACGGGGGTGCCGCTGGTGCCGTCGTCCTCGCTCGACAACGACAACGGGCACTACCGCTGGAACACGAACCGGAAGCTGCAACTCGCCGAGTCCGTGGGCCTCTCGGGGTCGGTGGAAGTCGATGCGGTGCTGGCCAAGGGCGCGATCACGGCCGGGACGGTGGAAGCGGACATCGGCCTGCCGACGCCCTGCCATCGGGCCATCGGGCTGTGGGCGGCGGTGCTGGCACTCACGGCGGACGAGGAATCCGACGCGCGCTCCGCGACGGCGCTCTACCAGCGGGAACTCGAACGACTCAAGCGGCTGTACGGCGACTACGACGTCAACTCCGGGATGGCGCTGCGCGAGGCGATGCTCGCCTCCGAGGGCGATATCCACGGCGACATGCTCTACTAGGCAGGGGGAGACCATGGCAGGACGAGGCACGGGCAGTCCCAAGGCGTTCAGCTTCGCGGTGCCGGCGGGGGTCGGTGACTACGCGCCGGAAGTCTTCTACTTCGGCCTCGGGGCCGAGGCGTCGCAGCTCGACCCAGTGGATGAGGCGCGTATCAACGTCGCCAGTCTGCCGGCGGGCGCGACACTCGAAATCGACCTCCTGAAGGCCGATGGCACGTGGGCGACGGCGGTCGATACCTGTGCCGCCACGGGGTTGCAGGGCCTTATGGCGTTTGCGGGGCTCAAGGCCCGGATGCGGGCGAAGTCCGGTGGCGCCGCTGGGGCGTCGGCGGGCACGGTGTCGTGGACCCGCGTGGCGGGTTAGGAGGCGACCATGGGATTCTCGAAACTGCTTCGCATCGCGGCCGTCAGCGCAACCCTGATCACGCAGGGGAGCCTGACCGCGCAGACGCCGGGTCTGTCGCACACGGTCGCGTGGAACAATGCGGCGGTGACGTTCATCGCCCAGACCCTCGATGTCACGGATACCGCCTCAGCGGCGGGCTCCCTGCTGGCCCGGTGGCGGGTGGGGGGCGTAGACAAGTTCGTCGTTTCAAAAGCTGGTGCCGTCACCGCCGGCGC
>JAJZRK010000049.1 GCA_021802745.1 bacterium | reverse complement strand
CCCTGCAGTTCGCGTTCGCCGTGACGGCGCTCCGCGCATACCGGCGCCGCGCGCCGGCCGCTAGATAAGCGCCACGCGCCGCTTGTACTCGGCGAGCGCCGCGTCGAGGCGCTCGCGCGCCGTGGTGTCGCCCGGCACGTTGTGCGACGGGTGGATGTGCAGGTGCACGCCGCGGTCGGCGAGGATCTCGGCGACGGTGGCAATGGTCATCCAGACCGTGGTGACGAAGGCCATCGTCGACAGCGGGCCAATCTTGTCGAAGTGATTCTTGAGCGGCACCGACGCGTCCACGGCCGGGACGCAGGTGTCAATCACCACGTCGGCGAGCTCGAAGATCGTCTTGCCGCACGAGTGCCGGGTCACCTTCCCCTCCGCCTCGGCGGCCGACCCGCAGACGACGACGGTCATCCCCTTCTTTTTCGCCTCGAGCGCGACGTCAATGTTCACGGCGTTGATGCCCGTGTGCGAAAAGATCCACATCGTGTCGCGCGGGTCGAACGCGTACCCCTGCATGATGGCGACGCCATAGCCTTCGGCGCGCTCGAGGAAGAGGAACTGCTGGATTCCCATCTGCCCCGTGATGCCGGTGAAGAAGGTCATCGGCAGTTCGACCATCGGGTGGAAGCCGACGAAGCCGCCGATGCGCGGATACATCTCCTCCACCGGGATGGTCGCGTGGCCGCAGCCGAAGGTGTGCACCCAGCGTCCGGCCGCGATGGAATCGGCCATGACCGTCGCCGCCTGGCGGATGTTCTCCTGCTGAGTCTGCTCGATGGCGCGCATCACCTCGCGCGCGTGGTCGAGCCATTGAAGGGCAAGCATGGTCGGATCTCCGGCGCCGGAGCGCAGTGCGGCGCGCGAGGTGGTGGTTTGCAAGAGGAGGCGGCAGCAGGGAGGTGCGCCGCGCGCTGACTACTTATGCACGAATTCTAGGGTCGAGATTCGCGCGGGCTAGAGGAGCGCGCGATAGCCATGTGACAATATGGCGTCATGTCGGGCAATTGTGGTCTCGATGACAATCCTTCTCAAATTAACATGCGGTGTAAGACGAAGCGTCGCATGCTTTTGCGCACGAATCCCCGCTCGGTGCGACCCCCCGCGCCGGCCCGTACCCTTTCAGGTGTCACCTTCATGAGTATTCGCAAACTGGGCGGCAATTGCGGGGTGGATGTGAACTTCCCGATTCCGTTCGCGGAGACCAACAATCCGCAGCCCGGAGCCGGCGTTTGCATTGATCGCAATCCGTAAGACTCGGCTTGGGCGGCGAGTAGGCAGGGCGGCCGGCGAGCAATGCTCGCCGGCCGTCGTACTTTGCCTCGCTCGCCGCACGGTCGCGTTGCCTCGCTGGGGCTGTCTCTTCACTTCGGGCTCACCCTCGCTCTCGTGCCAGTTGCGCCTGCCGCGGGTCGGCGACACAATAGTCCTGCGTCTCCCACGCAGGTCCCCCCCTCCGGAGGTTGCCGATGAGCGCTCGACTTTCGCGCAGCATCCCTGCTGCCCTCTTCGTCGCGGTCGCGTCATGCAGCGCACCCGCCAAGGAAGAGCCTGTCGCGGCGCCGCCACCGATCACGCAACAGAGCGTCGAACAGGCCATGCAGGCTACCGTGGCCGCCCTGAATGCCGGCGATGCCGCCAAGGCGGGGGAGTCCTATGCCGCTGACGCCACCTTCATCAACGCGCGAGGCAAGTTTGATTCCGCGGCCGGGATAACGGAATTCTGGGCGGCGGCGCTGAAGAACCCGAACGCCGGCAAGGACCTCAAGCTCGAGATCGTGAAATGGGGAACCAGCGGCGACCTGGCGTACTCCGTCAGCCGCTTCACCGGTGGGATCACGGCACCGACTGGATACACCGTCGCGATCAGCCAGCGGCAATCGGACGGCGCAATGAAGACCGTCGCACAGGTCAGCATCCCCGATCCGCCGGCCAAGAAGTAAGCCGCAGGGCGTCAGCGTATCCGACGACCGAGCCCGCGCAAGCAATCCTGGTACGCGGGAACCCCCGTAGCGTCGCGGGGAGATCGGGCCGGTGCTGCACCAGATCATGGCCAAACGCGAACCCCAGACTCGGAAGCCACGGGTCTGGGGTTCGCTTGCTCGTTGTGCCACGCAGATGCCGGGGCCGGGAATCGAACCCGGATGGGATTGCTCCCGAGGGATTTTAAGTCCCTTGCGTCTAGCCAGTTTCGCCACCCCGGCGGGAACAACGACTGAGGATCTGGAATCCGGATTCGGATACACGACCGCGACTGTGGATTCCGATTCACGATAAAGCTACGGAACGCACGAAGGGCGGGAAGGCTCCAAGCCCCCCGCCCCTCTGTTGTTTCTCTGTTGTCTCTCTGTTGTCTCTCTCTCAGAGCGGGAAACGGGACTCGAACCCGCGACCCCAACCTTGGCAAGGTTGTGCTCTACCAACTGAGCTATTCCCGCGTGCCACGCATTCTAGCCTGATCGAGACGCCCCGGCAACGGCCATCTACCGTCTACCGTCTACCGTCTACCGTCCACCGTCTACCGTCCACCGTCTACCGTCCACCGTCTACCGTCTACCATCCCCACCGCCCTACGCCTCGATCCGCACTCCGTCATCCGCCGTCACCATCCACGTCCGCGGCCGGTGGCCGATGGCTCGCTCGTACTCGCCTGGCAGCGACCCCTGCAGCGCC
The DNA here is from genome assembly GCA_021802745.1 of bacterium. Next base: position 14,607 of record JAJZRK010000049.1, on the reverse strand, counting down.
GCCAGCGCCCCTGCGTCACCCACCGCGATGGCGCACCCTCCCCACCCCGCCCCGGTCAACCGGGCTCCGGAAATCCCGGGCTGGCGCATGGCGTACTCGACAATCCAGTCGAGTTCCGGCGACGAGCATTCGTAGTCGTCGCGCAGCGAGCGGTGGGAGGCGAGCGCCAACTCGCCCGGGAACCGCCCGCCGGCGGCGAGCACCGTCACCGCCTGCCGCACACGCGCGCACTCGGCCACCACGTGCCGCGCGCGACGCCGCGCGACCTCGCGCATCGTCACCGCCTCGACCTGCACCATGGTGGCGTCGGCCAGCGCCGGCACGTCCGGCGCATCGCGCTGGATGGCCGCGAGCGCCTCGGCGCACTCCGCCACGCGCTCCGCATACGCCGACATGCGCAGGTTGCGCGGCACCGCGGTGTCAATCACGAGCACCGACTCGCTGAACGGCACCGTCCGCACCAGCACGGGCGCAAACTGCATGTGCAGGGCCTGCCCGCGCTCGCCGCACGCCGCCGACAGCTGGTCCATGGCGCCGCAGGGCACCCCCACGAAGTGCCGTTCCGCCTGCTGGCACTCGAGCGCCAGCGTCACGGGATCGGTGTCCAGGCCCATCACCGACCGCACCGCAAAGTCGAACGCGACTTCGAGCGCCGCCGACGAACTGAGCCCGCTCCCCGATGGAATGTCGCTCGCCACGGCAACCTCGAGTCCGGGCACGTCAATCCCGGCCCCGACGAGCTGGTCGAGCACGCCCGACGGATAGTCGGTCCACTTGCGACGCCGGGCCAGCTTGGCGTGATCAATCCTGAGCACGCCGCCGGTGCCGCCCGAGTTGAGGTGCGTGACGTGCGCGCCGTCCTTGATGCGCACGGCGACGGCCGTGCGGCGCTGGATGGCAATCGGCAGCGCGACCCCCCCGTTGTAATCCATGTGCTCGCCGATGAGGTTCACGCGCCCGGCCGCCGAGGCAACGAGGGTTGGCTCCCCGCCAAAGGACCGCGTGAAATGGCGACGCGCGTCGCCGGCGACGGTGGTCATGCCCTTTCCACTGTCACGGGTGCACGCCGAACGCGTGCACCGCAAACCAGGTGGAGTACGCCAGCAACCCCGACAGCGCGGCATCGCCGCCCGACCCGGTGGCCCGGCCTTCGGCATCCACGTACTCGGCCGCCACGCCCAGCGCGAGCGGTGCGCGCCGCAGCCACTCGAGCACTTCACCGGCGTCGGGCCCCATCAGACGGGCGAGTTGCTGCGCGAGATAGCGCGGTTCGGTGATCTTCTTGGCCGTGCGACGGTACGTGGAGTCGCTGCGTTCAATGGTCTCGTAGAGCGGCAGCCACAGCGCCGACCCCACCGGATCGTCCTCCTCGCTCACCTTGCCGCCGAGGTCGCTCGCGGAAACGAACGCCGATTTGGCGCCGCCTGGCGCAAAGTGCCGGCGCAGCGCCGCGCGCACCCCCTCCGGGTCCTGCAGCGCCTTGGCCGCCTCCTCATCGAGCGTGCGCTTGAGGCAGTCGAGCGCGTACGCCACCACCGCATTGCCGTGCAGCGTAAACGGCAGCGGCGCGCGGTCGCCGCCGAGCGTCACCTCGGTGTGGTAGAGCGGATGGTCCTTGTCGCGCCGCGCGGTGAGATCGTCGTTCGAGACATACAGCGTGTCGGCGAGCACCGGCTCCTCGACCACGCGATCGTCATTGGTGTCGCGAATGTAGCGGTCCACCGCGATGGCGTACGAGGCGCATCCCTCGAGGGTGAACCCCGGCTCGAACAGCGTGCCGTCGAAGTAGTGCGTCCCCTGCCCCGGCGCGTAGCCGTGCAGCTCGCAGGCGCGAAGGATCAGCTCACGCGCGAGCGGCGGGTCGGCGAGCTGGACGGCGGGAATCGTCCAGCAGAGCGCCTCCCAGTCACGAATCGTGACGCCCGCGGGATGCCAGGGCGCGCGGCTCCGCACCAGGTAGTACTGGGCGTCGTCGAGCGCGCGCGCCACCCCGTAGAAGTACGCAAAGAGCAGGTTGCGGTTGACGAGCAGGTCCAGCGACTCCGTCCCCGTGCTCTGCTCGAGCGCGCGCAGCGCCTCGCGCGTCGCCGACAGCAGGGCGCGCCATCCGCGGCGGCGGAGCACGCTGAGGATGGCTTGCGCCCCGTCCCGCTCCGGCCCGGCCGCGATGTAGAATGCGCACTCGATGCGGGAGCCGCCGTCAACGGCGAACGCCCGCTCGATGGTGTAGCCCGGCGTCCCCCCATCATGCACGGTGACCGTCGCCAGGTCGTCGCTCGCGATGGCGAGCGCGGCCAGTCCGGGGGCGCTGGTGCCGTCGAGTACCACGCACCCGTCCCCCCCAGCACTGATGCGCGACGCATCGTCCAGCGCGCGCGGCGTGCGCACCCGCACCTGCCGGTGTCCAAGCGATCCCTCGAGCGCGAGCGTCACGCGACGAACGGCCTCGCCGCGATTCTCCACGGCAATCGCATACACGGCGCCGGCGATGTCGGCATCGAGCCCGTAGGGCGCGAACAGCGTGCCGCGGATGATGAGGTCGCCGACGGCGGCCGTGAACGTCGGCAGCCAGTTGAAGGCGCGCTCCCACGCGATGCCGCCCTGCGCCAGTTCAATGCGTTCTCCGTCCACCGTCAGGACGGGACGGATCAGCGCGGGGCCGCCGCCGCTGAGGAAATCGGCGCTCCCCGCGAACTCCACCGCCGAGCGCGCCCCCCGGTGCAGCACCCCCAGCGCGTGAACGGAACCGTCCACGGGGTGTACGCACGGAAGCGCCACCCAGTGATTGCCGGTGACCTGCCAGGGGATGCTCGGAAGCGAGGCGTCGCGCATTAGGTTTCAGGGTTGCTGTTGTCATGCCAAACTTAGCGGGTAACCCCAGTCAACGCCCCTGCTTCATGACGCATCGGAGACTCGTCATCGCCGCCCTGCCGGCCCTGCTGCTCGCCGCGAGCCCGGCGGTGGCGCAGCGCGCCCTCGGTATCGGCGGCGACGCCTCCACGCTGCCGGTGGGCGTCGCACGCATCGGGACGAGCGTCATCTGGGACCGGGCCAACGAGCGATACGACGCCGACGGAAAGCTGCGCCCGCTCGGAGCCAGCGCGGGCGCCCCTTCCTGGAACGGGAGCTACGACGCGCGGCTCGCCGCCGCCGCGCCGCTCGTCTCGGCGCTCGCCGGCATTTCGAGCTTCGACGCCTCGCTGGGGGCGCTGTCGGTCGGCCGGCGCGATGCCTCGACGGACGCCGTGTTCGCCGCGGAAGTGGGTGTGCTGTCGCGCCTGACTGTTGGCGCGCGGATTCGGGTGGCCAACCACGCCATCGAGCCGCGGGTCATCCTCAACCCCGGCCGCGTTGAGGGGACGATGGGGTTCAATCCCGCCTGGGTCAACACGGTCGCCCGCGATCGCAACGCGCTGCTGTTGTCGCAGTTCGACAGCGCCGTTGCGCAGACCACGCGCCGCATCGCGCAGTGCCAAGCCAGCCCGTCCTCGCCCGGCTGCGCCGCCATCGCGGCGAATGTCGCGGGCGCGCAGGCGCTGGTGGGCAATGCCACCGCGTTCGCCGCCGCGCTCAACCAGCTCTATGGCGGCCGCACCAATTCCGCCGGACTCCCGTTCGTGCCGGTCGCCAACGGCGTTGCCCAGCAGGCCATCAGCCAGCGCGTGCAGGGCTACCGCGATCAGTTTGCCGCGTTCGGCAGCAGTATCATTGGCAGCACCGGCCCCGCCGGTGCCGCGCTGTTTTCGCCCACCGACCTCGCGACCCTGCTCGTGGATTCGCTGTACGGCTACCAGATGCGTCCGCTGCGAACGGTGCATGCGTACGGCGTTGGCGAGGTGTCGCTGCACGCCAAGGCGCGACTGTTCGACATGCTCGGCGCCGACACGGCGAGCATTCAGGGCTTCGCGGTGCGCCAGGCGCTGGGCGCGTCGCTGCGACTCAACGGCGGATCAACACCCGATGCCGCCGAGCCGTTCGCGCCGGTGACCGGCGACGGCGGCCGCGGCATGGCGCTGCAGTCGTTCACCGATGTGTTCTACGGCAATCGCTGGACGGCGACGCTCGTCGTCGGCCTGTCCACGTCGCAGGCCGAAGAATTCGCCGCGCGCATCCCTGACGTCACGGCCCCGAGCGTCGGAGGCGTTGCCTTTCCGCTGATGCCGGCGGACCGCGACGTGCGCCTTTCGCGCACCGCCGGCTCGCGCGTGGACGTTTCGCTCACGCCGCGGGTGTCGCTCACGCGCAACATCCGGCTGGGCGCCAGCTGGATCCTGGCGCGGCAGGGGGCCGACAGTTGGCGCATCAGCTCACTCAGCACGCCCGAAGGAGCGGCGGCGCCGAACCAGGAGGACGCGAATCACTGGGCGGCCGGCACCGACTGGTCGGAGCAGCGACTGTCACTGGGCGGCACGTATTCCACGGTGGCGGCGGCCAACACGGGGCGCGCCGAGCTTGCCTTCGATGTCACCTATGAGCATGAGCAGACCATCGCGGGAAGCGGCGCCCGGGTGCCGCACCTCAGCCGCGACGTCCTGAGCGTGCGTTGGTACCCGCGGCTCTGGGGACGCTAGGCGGCTCTCGCCCCGTCGTCAGCTGTTCGCGGGCGTGCGCCCGGCTCGTGGCACTGTCGGCATCGCCGCCCAGCATGCGCGCAATCTCCTCGACGCGCGACTCGCCGTCCAGCACCTCGATATCGGCGGTCGTGACGCCGTCCTTCGCGCCCTTGTGCACGCGGATGTGGTGATGCGCGCGCGACGCGATCTGCGGCAGGTGCGTGATGGCGAACACCTGGTGGTGCGCGGCAACGCGGCGCATCGCGTCGCCCACCTGCTGGCCGACCTTGCCGCCGATGCCGGCGTCCACTTCGTCGAAGATCAGCGTCGGCACGCGGTCCACGCCGGCGAGGATCGTCTTGAGCGCGAGCATCACGCGCGCCAACTCGCCGCCGGAGGCCACGCGCGATAGCGGGCGCGCGTCGTGCCCGACGTTGAGCGCCACGCGAAATTCCACGTCCTCCGCTCCCACCACCCCCGGCTCGACGCGCGGCGTGAGCGCCACCTGAAAGCGTCCGTCTTCGAGGCCCAGCCCCGGGAACTGCGCCTCCACTTCCCTGGCGAGCCGCGACGCCGACTTGTGCCGCGCCTTGCTGAGCGCCGCGGCCGCTTCCTTCAGCGCCGCCTCGGCCGTTGCCGCCTCCTCCGACAGTTCCCGCAGATCGAGCGCGGCGCTGTCGAGCAGCGACAGTTCGGCGCGGGCGTCGCGCCCCGTCTCGAGCACGGCGCCCACGGTGCCGCCGTACTTCTTCAGCAGCCGGAAGATGAGGTCGCGCCGGCGCTCGACGTCGGCCAGCCGCGCCGGATCGTGTTCAACCGTCTCGCTGTACGCCGCCACTTCGCGCGCCAGTTCCTCGAGTGCGTAGTACGCCGCGTCATACAACTCCTGCAGGCGTCCCACCGACGGATCAATGCGCTGCAGCGCCGCGAGCGGCTTTTGCAGGTGGCCAAGCTGACCAAGCACCGACCCCTCGTCGCCCTCGAGTGCGCCCGACAGTTCGCCGACCAGCCCTTTCAGCTCCTCGGCGTGCGTCAGGCGGCGCGCGTCATCGTCGAGCTTCTGCTCCTCGCCTTCCACGAGCTTGGCGTCCGTGATTTCGCGCGCGACGTGCTGCAGGTAGTCGGCCCGTTTCTGCGCGGCATCGCGCCGCGCCACGAGGTCGGCGACGGCGTGGCGAGCGGCGGCGAGAGCCGTATGGGCCTTGGCCACGGCCGCCGCCTGGACCTGCGCCCCCGCGAAGGCGTCAAGGATGCGGCGCTGGGCTTCCGGATCGAGCAGCGACTGCGCCTCATGCTGCCCGTGGAGGTTCACGAGCGCCCGCCCGATGTCGGCGAGCACCGCCGCCGTCACCGCGGTGCCGTTGATCCACGCCCGGGCGCGGCTGCCGGCCGACGCGGGCACTTCTCGCTTCAGGACGAGCACGCCGTCGTCGCAGTCTATGCCACGCTCATCGAGCAGCGTGCGCAACTCGGGGGCGTCGCCGATCTCGAACGTGCCCTCCACCTGTGCCCGATCCGCGCCCGGCCGAACCACGTCCGCGGTCGCCCGCTCGCCGATCAGCAGGCCCAGCGCGCCCACGATGATGGACTTCCCCGCTCCCGTCTCGCCCGACAGCACGTTCAGCCCCGGCGCCAGCGGCAGCACCACGGCGTCAATGATGGCGAAGTTGCGGATGCGGAGTTCGGTGAGCACGGGGGAGGAGGGCAGACGGTAGACGGTAGACGGTAGACGGTAGACGGTAGACAGTGGACGGTGGACGGCGGACGGCGGACAGCGGACGGCGGACGACGGACGACGGACGACGGGATGATACCGACACGGGTTGCGGCTTGAAGACGGCAGCCCAGCCACCGTGCAGCCATCGCCAATCGCAATCCGCAATCGAAGTCCCAAATCCAATTCCGGATTCCCAATCCTCAATCGCAGTCCCGCTAGCGGTCCCTCTCCGCCAACCCACCCCATCCCATCTTCGCCCGCAGGCGGCCGAAGAAGGTCGTCTCGTCCACACGCGCGATGTTCACGGGCTGGCGGGACCGCCGCACCACCAGCCTCTCATTGCGCCCCAGTTTAGTGCCGACCTGCCCGTCCACCGTCACCAAAACCTCCTCGGGAGCAGCATCCGGTTGCACATCCACCACGGCATCGGGGCGCAGGACGAACGGCCGGATGGCCAGCGCATGCGCCGCCACGGGCGTCACCAGTATGGACTCGTGCGACGCATCAACGATCGGGCCGCCGGCCGACAGCGAATAGGCGGTGGATCCGGTTGGCGTCGAAATCACGATGCCGTCGGCCGCGATCATCCCGAGCCGTTCGCCGCTCACCGACAGGTCGAGTCGCAGCACCCGGGCAAAGCCGCCCTTGTGCAGCACCACATCGTTGAGCGCACGGAGCCGCGGCCCCACCGGGCCCGCCGCGTCGTGCGCCTGCGCCTCGAGCGCCATGCGCTGCTCGGCGGTAAATTCGCCGCGCCCCATTCGCGGCAGCAGGGTGGCAAACTCCTCGGCCCGGCACGTCGTGAGGAAGCCGAGCTTGCCGAGGTTCACGCCGAAGATGGGCGCCGGTGCGCCATCGAGCAGGCGCGCCGCGCGCAGCAGCGTGCCGTCGCCACCGAAGGCCAGCATCGCATCGAGCGCGTCTGGCGCATTCAGCGGCACCGCGCCCGATCCTGCCATTGGCAGGAGGTCGGACTCGTACGACAGGTCGAGCCCGAGGCCGGGGGCCTGCGCCACGAGTTCCCGCAGCAGCGCGGGAAGCCCGTCGAAGCCGATGTGCGCAATGACGCCGACGCGCATCAGCCGGCCATCGCTTCGGCGTCGTGCAGCGCACGCACCGTGTCGGCGATGCCCGCGGCATCGAGGCGGCATTCTGCGAGCTGGCGCGCGCGCGAGGCGGCGTAGACCACGCGGTCCGGCACGCCGTGGGCGATGACGCGCACGGCGGGCTCCATCTGCTCGACGATGGTGGACAGGTACGCGCCGAAGCCGTTCACGACGGTTCCCTCCTCCACCACGAGCAACGTCTTGTGCTCGTGCACCAGCGCCGCGAGCGACAGCCGGTCAATCGGCTTCAGGAAGCGGCAGTTCACCACCGTGACGTCCAGTCCCTCGGCGGCGAGGCGCTCCGCCGCCTTCACGGATTCGGCGACCATCGTGCCCACGGCGAGCACCGCCACGTCATCGCGGCCCTTCCGCACCACCTCCCAGGTCCCGTACGGCACCGCCTCGATGTCGCGGGCCGGGCCGACGAGGTCGGGCGAGGCATCGCGCGGATAGCGGACGCTGAACGGATTGTCGCGATGCGCCATGGCCGTGCGCAGCAGTGCAATGAGTTCGGTGCCGCTGGCGGGCGCCGTGACCGTCATGCCGGGGACGGCCAGCATGTACGCAATGTCGTAGAGTCCGGCGTGCGTCTCACCGTCCTCGCCCACGAGGCCCGCCCGGTCCAGGCAGAAAATCACCGGGAGGTGCTGGATGGCGACGTCGTGCACGATGTTGTCGAAGCCGCGCTGCAGGAACGTCGAGTAGATCGCCGTGACCGGGCGCAAGCCCTGCGTCGCCATGCCGGCGGCGAAGGTCACGGCGTGCCCCTCGGCGATGCCCACGTCGAAGAAGCGCGTCGGGTGCGCCTTCTGCACGAGGTTGGCCCCGGTGCCGCTCGGCATCGCCGCGGTGATGGCGACGAGCGTTGGCTCCTCCTCCATCAGTTCCGAGAGCCCGCGCCCGAAGACGGTCGTCCAGTTCGGGTTCGCCTTCGAGGCATGGAGCAGCTTGCCCGTCGCCGGGTCGTGCCCGGGCGGAAGCGCGTGCCACTTTTCCCCGTGCTCGCCCGCCGGGAATCCCTTTCCCTTCTGCGTGATCACGTGCACCAGGCGCGGCCCGCGGAATCCCTTCACCGCCCGGAACGTCTCGATCATGCCGTCAATGTCGTGCCCGTCAATGGGGCCGAAGTAGCGGAACCCAAGCTCCTCGAAGAGCACGCCGGGCGTGAGGAAGGCCTTCACGCTCTCTTCCCAGCGCTTCACGATGGCGCCGATGTCGTGAATGGCGCCCTTCCCCTTGTCGTGCTGCTCGAAGATGTTGCCGAGGCTGCTGCGCAGGCGGTTGTAGAGCGGGTTGCGCTGCACCGAGGTCAGGTAGCGGTGCATCGCCCCCACATTGGGCGCGATGGACATCTCGTTGTCGTTCAGCACGACGATGATGTCGCGATCGGCGGCGCCGGCGTTGTTGAGTCCTTCATAGGCGAGTCCGCTGCCCATGGACCCGTCGCCGATGATGGCGACGACCTTGAAATCATCGTGGTTCAGGTCGCGCCCCGCGGCGATGCCGAGCGCGGCCGAGATGGACGTGGCGGCATGCCCCGCTCCGAAGGCGTCGTACGGGCTTTCGCTGCGCTTGAGGAAGCCCGACAGCCCGCCCTCCTGACGCAGGGTGGACATCCGGTCACGGCGTCCGGTCAGCACCTTGTGCGGATAGCCCTGGTGCCCCACGTCCCACACGAGCTGGTCCCGCGGCGCATCGAAGGCGTAGTGCAGGGCGATCGTCAGCTCGACGACGCCAAGCCCGGCGCCAATGTGGCCCCCCGTGTTCGAGCAGGACTCGATGAGGAAATCCCGCAACTCGGCGGCGAGCTGCTTGAGCTCGGGCGACGAGAGACCCTTGAGGTCGGCGGGCGCGTTGATGCGCGAGAGGACGGTCATGGACGAAACAAGAGGTTCTGGGGAAATCTATAGCGACGCCGCCGCGGCGGCCTGTCAGGAGCGCCGGGCGACGATGTAGCGTGCGGTGGCCTCGAGCGACGGGGTCAGCACGCCGGCCTCGGCGAGCGCCTGGCACCCCTCCTCCACCAGCGCCGCGGCGCGGGCGATGGCGCCGTCCACGCCGAGCAGGGCCGGATACGTGCTCTTCTGGAAGGCGATGTCCTTGCCGGCCGTCTTGCCCAGCTCATCGCTGGTCGCCGTGACGTCGAGCACGTCGTCGGCAATCTGGAAGGCCAGTCCGATGCAGCGCCCGTAGCGCCCGAGGGCGGCGAGGTGCCCGGCCTTGGCGCGCGCCGCCCGGGCGCCGATCTCCACCGACGCCTCGATGAGCGCGCCCGTCTTGCAGCGATGGATCTGCTCGAGCTGCTCGTACGACAGGCGCCGCCCCTCCCCCTCGAGGTCGAGCAGCTGGCCGCCGATCATTCCGCCGGCGCCCGACGCCCGCATCAGCACGCGCACGATCTCGCCGCTCGCTTCGGACCCTAGCCCGAGCAGCTGCGCGGCCTCCCACGCCGCCCGCGCCGCGAGCGGCACCATCGCCATGCCGGCGGCGGTGGCGACCGGCACGCCGAACGCCGTGTGCACGGTTGGACGGCCGCGCCGCAGGTCGTCATCATCCATGCACGGCAGGTCGTCGTGCACCAGCGAATAGGCGTGCACCACCTCGACGGCCGCGGCGAGCGGCGCGACGTCGCCCGTCCCGCCGCACGCCTCGTAGGTGAGCATCACCAGCACGGCGCGCAGGCGCTTGCCCTCGCCCGTGATGGAGTAGCGCATGGCGTCGCCCACCGGGCCGCCGATCGCGGGGAGCGAGCGGTCGCAGAGCGCGTCGAGCGCCTGCGCCACGCGCGCGCGCGGCGCCGTGAAATCGGGCTTGGCGCTAGTCGCCGGCATCGCGCTCCTCGAGCGCCCCATTGGCCTGCTCCACCAGCGTCGTCACGCGCCCTTCGGCCTTGGCCAGCGCGTCGGAGGCCGCCCGCAGGCGCTTGATCCCTTCCTCGAAGAGCGCAAGCGACTCGTCGAGCGACAGGTCGGCGCGGTCGAGGCGCGCGGCAATCTGTTCGAGCCGTTCGAGGTCCTGTTCGAAGCTCATGGCGTGGTTCCTCCCAGCGAGGGCGGCGCGCCGGGGCGCACGCCGGTGACCGTTGCATCCACCTGCCCGTCGCGCAGCACGAGCGAGAACGCCTGCCCGGCCGCGAACGCCGCCGCCGAGCCAAGCGCATGCCCCTCGGCGTCGCGCGCCACCGCGTAGCCGCGCGCCAGCGTGTTGAGCGGGCTCAGCGCATCAATGCGCGCCGCGACGTGCTGCACCTGCGCGCGCCGGCGCTCCACGCTGCGGCGCGCGCGGATGGACAGGTCGCCCGCGAATCGCTGCAGCTCGCGCCGCGCCAGCACGGCGCGGCGTTGCACGCCGGCAATCATGGTGCGCCGTGTCACGCCGAGCCATTCGACCAAGTCGTCGAGCACGGGCACGGCGGCTTCCGCCGCCGCCGACGGCGTCGCCGCGCGGAGGTCGGCCACGAGATCGGCGATCGTCACGTCCACCTCGTGGCCAACCGCGCTGATGGTCGGTATCGGGCAGGCCGCGATGGCGCGCGCCACCCCTTCGTTGTTGAACGCCCACAGGTCCTCGCGCGACCCGCCGCCGCGCCCCACGATCACCACGTCGGCTCCCTGCCAGCGGGCCACGCGCTCAAGCGCGGCAATGAGCGAGGCGGGGGCGGCCTCGCCTTGCACGGCCGCGGGGACGACAATCAGGTCCACCGACGGGTTGCGCCGCGCCATGACCGAGCGGATGTCGTGCAGGGCCGCGCCATCGGGGCTCGTCACCACCGCCACGCGCTTCGGAAAGCGCGGGATCGGCCGCTTGCGGGCGGCGTCGAGCAGGCCGTCCTTCTCCAGCCGCTGGCGCGTCTCCTCGAACGCCTTGCGCCACAGCCCCTCGCCCTCGGCCTCCATGGCCCGCACCATGAACTGCATCTGGCCGCGCGCCGGATAGACCGAGAGTTGGCCGAACGCCATCACCTGCATCCCCTCATCCGGCGGCGCCGGAATGCGCACCGTGTCGCGCGACCAGACCACGCACGACAGCGCCGCCGTGGCGTCCTTGAGGGTGAAGTACCAGTGCCCGTTGCGATGCTTCGTGAAACTTCCCACCTCGCCGCGAATCCAGAGCGGCGGGAACGCGCCCTCGAGCACGTCCTTGGCCATCTGCGTCAGCGCCGCCACCGGGAGCGCCGTCTCCGGCGCTTCCCCCGGCGCCGCGTCGCGCAGGGACAACTCGGTGGCACCAGACGAACCGGCGCCGTCAAACAGCGACGGCGCCGTCCCACGCCGCGGCGAGGCGCCGCGGCGGCCGGTCACTCCCGCCCCAGACCGGGCACGCTCATCGGGCCAGCCCCTGCGCCGCGGCGCGCACCGTGTTCTTGAGGAGCATCGCGATCGTCATCGGGCCAACGCCGCCCGGCACCGGCGAGATCTTCGACGCCACGTCCTTCACCGCGTCAAACGCCACGTCGCCGACAATCCGGTAGCCCTTCTTCTGCGTCGCGTCCTCGACGCGGTTGATCCCCACGTCAATCACCACGGCGCCCGGTTTCACCATGTCCGCGGTCACGAACTCCGGCTTGCCGATCGCCGCGATCAGGATATCCGCGCCGCGCGTGACGGCGGCGAGGTCCCTGGTCCTCGAGTGGCACACCGTGACCGTCGCGCTCGCGTTGACGAGGAGCGACGTCATCGGCTTGCCGACGATCGTCGAGCGCCCCAGCACCACCGCGTTGGCCCCTGCCACCCCGACCCCTGCACTTTGGAGCATCACCATCACGCCCGCTGGCGTGCAGGGGGCAAACCCGCTCTTCTCGCCAATCCAGATGCGCCCGACGTTCACCGGGTGAAAGCCGTCCACGTCCTTCTCGGCGGCGATGCGCAGGATCACGGCCCGCGGGTCAATGTGCTTGGGCGGCGGCATCTGCACGAGAATGCCGTGCACCGTCGGGTCGGCATTCAGCGTGTCAATCAGCGCGAGCAACTCGGCCTGCGGCGTGTCGGCGGGGAGGCGGATCGTCTGGCCATTCATGCCGGCCTCGATGCACGCCTTCTCCTTCGAACGTACGTAGACCGCGCTCGCCGGGTCGTCGCCGACGAGCACCACCGTCAGCCCCGGGGTGACGCCGCGTGCCTTGAGCGCCTCGGCCTCGCGCGCCACCTCGGCGCGCACCATTTTCGCGATGGCGACGCCATCAATGATCTTGGCGGTGTCAACGCCGTCCAGCACGTTAGCGGGCAATGTCCACGGTCCTCTTTTCACGGATGGCGACGACCTTGATCTGCCCCGGATACTGCAGCTCCGCTTCCACCCGGCGCGCGATCTCGTCGGTGAGCGACTGCATCCGCAGATCGTCCACATCATCGGGGTTCACAATCACGCGGACCTCACGCCCCGCCTGGATGGCGAAGACGCGGTCCACGCCGCGATAGCTCGAGGCGATCTTCTCCAGCCCCTCGAGGCGCTTCACATAGGTCTCAAACGCCTCGCGGCGCGCCCCGGGGCGAGAGCCGCTGATGGCGTCGGCGGCCTGCACCAGCACCGACTCCTCGCTCTCGTGCGGCACGTCGTCGTGGTGCGCGGCGATGCAGTTCACGACGAACGGATTCTCGCCGTACTTGGTGCACACCTCGACGCCGAGCTGCACGTGCGTCCCTTCGTGCTCGTGCGTCATCACCTTGCCCACGTCGTGCAGCAGCGCGCCGCGCTTGGCGAGCGCCACGTCGAGCCCGAGTTCGGCGGCCATGATGCCGGCCAGGTGCGCCACTTCCCTGGAGTGGTCGAGGATGTTCTGCCCATACGAGGTGCGCCACTTCATGCGCCCGACCAGCTTGATCAGCTCCGGGTGCAGTCCGTGGATCCCCACGTCGTAGGCGGCGCGCTCGCCGGTCTCGATGATACCGGCCTCGACTTCCTTGCGCGCCTTCTCCACCACTTCCTCGATGCGCCCCGGATGGATGCGGCCATCCTCGATGAGCCGCGCCAGCGCCAGCCGGGCCGTTTCGCGGCGCACCGGATCGAAGCAGGAGATCACCACCGTGTCGGGCGTGTCGTCAATGATGACGTCCACCCCCGTCGCGAGCTCGAAGGCACGGATGTTGCGCCCCTCGCGCCCGATGATGCGCCCCTTGATCTCGTCCTTCGGCAGCGGCACCGCCGTCTGCGTGATTTCGCTCGTGTGCTCGGCGGCGATGCGCTGCACGGCGAGCGCGACGATCTTCTTCGCCTCGCGGTCGGCATTGCGCTTGGCCGTCTCCCGAATCTCGCGGATCTTGTTGGCCGCGTCGGCGAGCGCCTCCTCTTCCATGCGACGGATCAGTTCGGCCTTCGCCTCCTGCGCGGACAGGCCGGCCACCTGCTCCAGCCGGCGGCGTTCGTCGGCGACCATCTTGTCGAGTTCGGCCTGCTTCTCCTCGACCCCCTTCTCCTTGCGTCCCAGGTCGCTGGCCCGGCGGCCGAGGTCGCGATCGCGCCCCTCGAGGATCTCGACTTTCTTGTCGAGCTGCGTCTCGCGGTCGAGCAGGCGCTTCTCCTCGATTTCGATCTCCCCGCGGCGGTGGCGCGCCTCAGCCTCCCACTCCTCGCGGGCCTTCATGACGTCTTCCTTTCCGGCCAGTACGGCCTGCTTCTTCAGCGCGTCGGCGTCCCGTTCGGCGTCGGAGACGATGCGCTTGGCCATCTGCTCGGCCGTCTCCCGCGCGGCGTTTCGCGCATCCCGCTCGGCCGTCGCGCCCTGTTTCTTGCCAACCACCCACATGACCGCGCTGGCCACCAGCCCGCCCGCGATCAGGGCGATAATCGTCAAGGACATTTGTTATGCTCCAGGGGCGGCGCACCTGCGCGCCGCTATATGTGATCGTACCGGAGCACCACGCGCGCCAAATCCAAGGGCATGGGCGAACTGCCCGACCGACCGGGCCCCGACGAAAGGGGCGCAGCGGGGCGGGCTAACTGCCGAGGCCGCTTGGACCTACGCGCTCGAACTCCGAGACGCAACAGGAAGCTATAGCTTGCGGGCTGGCATTGGTAGAGGGTGGAGGAGGAGTACAGGGGCCAAGAAGGGGGGGAGGAGTGGAGAGAGGGGTGAGGAGGTACGAGCGCAAACCCGTCACCCCTCACCCCTCGCTCCACTCCTCCCCATTCCAAACCCCTGCACCCCTCCTCAAAACCTACGCCTGCCTCTTCGCCGGCGGCAGCCACCTTCTCAGCTCCCCCGACAGCGTCTTCATCTGCTCGGCCACCTCGC
>JAJZRK010000326.1 GCA_021802745.1 bacterium | reverse complement strand
GCGGCTTATGGGTCATGGAAGCCGCTGGAGACCCCTCCGTCCGTACCGCGCAATCGCGAATCGCTACGGCGTCAGCCAGTGCGCAAACCACTGCCGCAGCCGCCCCAGCCGGTCCACCAGCAGCCACGGCTCGCCCGTGCGCGAGAGGTCGTGGTTGGAGCGCGGATACCGCACCCACTCCACCGGCACACCCCGCTTCTTGAGCGCCATGAACCACTGGTCGGCGTCGGCCATCGGCGTGCGGAAGTCCTCCTCGCTCTGCACCATCAGCGTGGGCGTCACGACATGCTTCACGTAGCGGATGGGCGAGAGCGAGTCGTACATCGCCGGATTCTCCCACGGCTTGCCGTAGAACTCGAACTCGGTGAGCCCCTGCGCGTCACTCGCGCCGTACCACGACCACCAGTTGCTGATCATGCGGTCGGTCTCCGCCGCCTTGAAGCGCGCGGTGTGCGACGTCACCCACGCCGTCATCACGCCGCCGTACGAGCCGCCGGTCACGCCCATGCGCGTGCTGTCCACGTCGGGGCGCTGCGCCGCGATGTCGGTGGCCTGCATGAGATCCTTGAAGTCCTCGGCGAACCAGCGGCCGCGCGTGCTGTACGTGAAGTCGGCGCCCGACCCGCTCGACCCGCGCGGGTTGGTGTAGAGCACCATGAAGCCGGCGCCGGCGAGGTTCTGGAACTCGTCGAACCAGCCCTCGTCATAGCGCGAGTGCGGGCCGCCGTGGATGTAGAGCACGAGCGGATACTTCTTGCCCGCCTGGTAGCCGAACGGCTTCATCACCCACCCTTCGATGGTCAGGCCGCCCACGCCCTGGAACGTGAACTTCTCGGCGTCGCTCCAGGCGATCTCGGCGTTCACCTTGTCGTTGAACGACGTCAGCTTGCGCTCGTTCTTGCCGTCGTTCTTCCCGTCCTTGCGGCCGTCGAGGTCGGCGAGGTAGAGCTCGGTGGGCGCGTTCACGCTCGTCGCGACAAAGGCCACCTTCGTCGCGTTCTCGTCGCGCGTGAAGCCGCGGATCACGCGGCGGCCGCCGATCGTCTCGCGCATCTGCCCGTTCTTCGGCATCACCGTGAACAGCGCGGTGCGCGCGCCAATATCGGCGCTCATCAGGATCTCGCCATTGGGGAGGAACTGGGCGCTGGACGGCGCGTACTGCCAGCCGTTGGTGAGGTTCTGCGGGGAACCGCCGGCGGCGTCAATCAACATCAGGCGCGCATTCTTGGTGCGCTCGGCACGGCTGATGAAAAGGAGCTTCTTGCCGTCGGGCGACCACTCGAGGTTGCTCTCGTCGCCCTGGAGCGACGCCACGCGCCGCGGCTCGCCGCCGGTGACCGGAATGACGAAGATGTCGCGGTCGTTGCGCGGCGCGTTGTCGCGCAGCGCATCATACGGGAGCTTCACCAGCGAGTCGGCGAGCTGCTGCACCACGCTGTCGGGGCGCAGCTGCGCGTCGGCGGTGAAGGCAATCCACTTGCCGTCCGGCGACACCACGGGCTCGCGATGCGAGTAGCGGGTGTCGGTCACCTGCACGCGCCTGGACCCGTCGAACTTCTGCGTGAAGATCTGCTGCGCCCTGATGACCCGCGCGGCGCGCGGATTGGGCAGGTAGCCGAACCCGTTCGCCTTGTACGGGAAGGTCACGATCTGCCGGCCGTCGAAGCGCGCCTGCTCGACGGGCTTGGTGATGGCGCCGAAGGGCGGGAACGCCATCGCGTTCGCGGCGCCGGCCCCCGTGGGCGGCGCAAAACCGCCAAAGGGTCCTCCCCGCCCGCCCGGCCCACCCGGGCCGCCGCCGCCCGCCGTGTCCACCGTGCTGGTGAAGACCGCGAAGCGCTTGTCCTTCGGCAGCGAGCCCGACGGATAGCCCTCCACCTGCGATGCCTCGCCGCCCGGCTGGTCCATGCGCAGCGCCCACGTGTTCCCGCGTCCGCCCGGCCGGTTGGACGTGAAGAACAGGTACTTGCCGTCTGGCGAGAAGCGTGGGTTGGAGCTTTCGTAGCCCGGTGACGTGTAGCGTACGGGAGCACCGCCGGCGGTGGACACCGCCCACACTTCGCTGTGCCGCTTGTTCTCGCGCTCCACGACCGTTGTCACGGTGAACGCCACGAGTTTGCCGTCCGGCGACATCGCCGGCGTGCTGAGCTGGGTGACCTTGTACCAGTCGTTCGGGGTGAAGGCGCGGGGCGCGGCCGGCGCTGCCGCGGCGGGGGCCGGGGCGGCGGGGGCTGGCTGCTGCGCGGCGAGCGGTATGGCAAAGGCGAGAAGAGCTGCGACACGGCGCATCGGGTCTCCAAGGTGGTGGCAGTGTTCGT
The DNA here is from genome assembly GCA_021802745.1 of bacterium. The sequence goes on along the minus strand of JAJZRK010000326.1, from coordinate 788 downwards.
GAAGCTACCAGCGCAGCGCGACACGACGGAAGCGGTGGGACACCTCACTGGCGCGCGGCTCCGTTTCACCGCAACCGCATCCGCTGCAATGGAATACGTCCGGCTGGGCGGAAGCGATGACGCACGGCAGTCGCGGCAGGGCGACGTTGCCGCATGCCTCCGCCCACCGCGTCCGGGTTGCCGCCCGCATCATCCGTGTGTAACATGTTACACATGGCAACCAACCTCGCAATTGACGACCGATTGCTCAACGAAGCGCTGCGCGTCGGCGGCCACCGAACCAAGAAGGACACGGTCACCGAGGCGCTGACGGAGTACATCCAGCACCGCAAGCAGGCGAAGGTGGTGGCCCTTTTTGGCACCGTCGCGTTCGACGCGCGGTACGACTACAAGCGCCAGCGTCGCCGCAAGTGAACGTCCTCGTCGACACGTCCGTGTGGTCGCTGGCCCTGCGCCGCACGCATCCGGTGGACGCTCCCGTGGTCCGCGACTTCGCTGAACTCATTCGCGAGGGACGGGTGGTGATGATCGGCGCCGTGCGCCAGGAGCTACTTTCGGGCATCAGGGACGCGAGACAGTTCCGTCGGCTGCGAGCGCACCTGCGCGCGTTTCCTGACCTCGACGCCCGGACGTCGGACTTCGAGGATGCCGCGCTGCTCTGCAGCCGAAGTCGCGCCGCCGGCATTCAGGGATCGAATACCGACTTCCTGATCTGCGCCATGGCGCTGGCGCGTGGCCTGTCGGTCTTCACGACGGACGCCGACTTCATCGCCTACCAGCGGGTGTGT